>JAISKM010000115.1 GCA_031261285.1 Candidatus Symbiothrix sp.
CCTTCTGTTTCAGAACCGAGGTTGTAAACCAGCAAACCGGGTGACAACGTGGTAGATTCACCTTCACCGAACGGATTGGCATTTTCTGCTGTAAGAACCACTTGCGGCAAGAGCAAACCGCCGGTTGCAGCACCTTGCTGACTTAAATCCAACACAGCATCTGTCGCAACAGAGCCATCGCCACCAATTGCTACCTGTGCGGTTGTCGATGGCCAATTACCGGTTACCAAAAGAGCAGTAACCAGCAATACTAACATTTTTCTTTTCATTTGTACATAATGTTTTTTTTCGCCTCTCCGTCCCCAAGTTCGGCAAATTTTAAAATAAGAAAAGCGTGGGAACTATGACACTCTCAACTTTTGAGGCTCTGGAAAGCCCATACTACCTGAGAGCAATAGCCCACGCCTCTACCATATACAATAAAAATCATATACAAATAGAAACGTGAACGTTTATTGCCCATACCCCGGTAGTAATTCGAATTTTCCAGATTCCAAAAGTGGGATATGTCTTAAACGCTACGTTTTTTATAAATAAAAACATCTAAACATTAATGACGACACTTCATCAGTTTAGAATTGATGCAAAGGTCGTGATAATTTTTGAATTGTGCAACTTTTTTAAGAAAAAATTACCACATTCGCAAAAATAGTTGCAAATATCCGGATAATTAATGGAGCCTGTAACTGTATAAGCCTATGTATTATCCGTTGTGTGATGCCCGGCAGCATGGTGCTGTGATTTTTTCATTACCTTTGCGAGATGAATGCAGTGGTGAAAATAGTAGAGGCGGTGCCTCGATTAGCGGAATTTCGTTTTGAAAATCCGGAATTACTGATTTTGGACGAGCCTTTGCACGGTTTGGATATCAGCAATAAGAAAAAAGTGACGGCAATCATTGAAGAATTGTAAAAAATCACTTGTTTTTGTCAGAAAAAAGCAGTACCTTTGCGGCTCAAAAGAAAGATCAAAATATAAACTCATAAAATATAAAGCAAAAATGATTAAAGTAGGTATTAATGGCTTTGGCCGTATCGGACGTAATGTGTTCCGTGCAGCAGTTTACAATTTTTCAAACGACATCGAAATTGTTGGTATCAATGACCTTTTGGCAGCCGACTATTTGGCTTATATGCTCAAATATGATTCTGTACACGGTCGTTTCAAAGGCGATGTAGCCGTAGAAGGCAGCAATTTGATCGTGAACGGTAAAAAAATTCGTTTGACCGCAGAACGCGATCCGGAAAACTTGAACTGGGGCGCAGTTGGCGCAGAAGTGGTGATCGAATCAACCGGTTTCTTCTTGGACGATGCTTCTGCTCGCAAACACATCGAAGCCGGTGCAAAAAAAGTTATTTTGTCTGCTCCTTCAAAAGACGATACTCCCATGTTCGTTTATGGTGTGAACAGCAGCAAATATGCCGGTCAAGACATCATCTCTAACGCCTCTTGTACAACCAACTGTTTGGCTCCAATCGCGAAAGTGTTGAACGACAAATTTGGTATCGTAAAAGGGTTGATGACAACCGTTCACGCTGCAACGGCTACTCAAAAAACAGTTGACGGTCCTTCTGCAAAAGATTGGCGCGGTGGTCGTGGAATTTTGGAAAACATCATTCCTTCTTCTACCGGTGCGGCTAAAGCCGTAGGTAAAGTATTGCCGGAATTGAATGGCAAATTAACCGGTATGTCTATGCGTATTCCTTCTTCTGACGTTTCTGTAGTGGATTTGACCGTTGTGTTGGAAAAATCTGCCACCAAAGACGAAATCAGCGCAGCCATGAAAGCCGCTTCTGAAGGCGAATTGAAAGGCGTTCTTGGATACACCGAAGATTCAGTGGTTTCAACTGACTTCCGTGGTTGCTCAAAAACCTCTATCTACGATGCCGGTGCAGGTATCTCTTTGGACGGTAACTTTGCAAAAATTGTATCTTGGTACGACAACGAGTGGGGTTATTCTAACAAATGTTTGGAAATGGTTCGCGTTGTAGCAAAATAATAATTTCAATCAATATGGAAAAGCAATTTGGTGAAGCGTATCGCGCAATTTGGACGCATTTAGCGGACAAATATGGTTCGGAAGGAAGTTCCGTCAGTGAAATTTTGAACGAAAGTTCAGTACACGTGGTGTTAACGAGATATTTCTCAGGTCTTTCCGATGCTGAGAAAAAAAGTTTGACCGACGAATTGAAAGTGTATGAAGAAAAAAACAATTTGGTTTAATCTTTTCGCTCATTAACTGAACAACCCGGACATTAATTTGTTCGGGTTGTTTTGTGCCGTTGATTGGATTATAATAAGGATTCGGTGAAAAATAGTGATGAATAGTTTGCAAAATTTGGTTTATATGAAAATTTTGCATAACTTTGAGGCAAATATTAAAATTAAATATCATGGATCAAACATTTTTCTGGTTTATTTTAGTGATGGCAGCGATTGTGCTTCTGTCGCTGTTTTTGCACTATGTGCCTGTGGTGCTGTGGATTACGGCAAAGGCATCTGGTGTCAATATTTCGTTGTTGCAACTCTTTTTGATGCGTTTGCGGAAGGTGCCGCCCCCTGTAATTGTGAATGCGATGATTGAGGCGCACAAAGCCGGTCTCCGGAACATTACGCGCGACGAATTGGAGGCGCACTACCTGGCGGGTGGACACGTAGAACGGGTGGTTCACGCGTTGGTGTCTGCCGCAAAAGCAAATATCGACCTGACGTTTCAGATGGCGACGGCGATTGATTTGGCGGGACGCGACGTGTTTCAGGCAGTTCAGATGTCGGTGAATCCGAAAGTGATTGATACGCCTCCCATTGCAGCGGTGGCGAAAAACGGTATTCAGTTGTTGGTAAAAGCCCGTATCACGGTGCGCGCAAACATCAAGCAATTGGTCGGCGGTGCCGGTGAAGAAACCGTCATTGCACGCGTTGGCGAGGGAATTATTGCCTCAATTGGTGCGGCAGAAACGCACAAAGAAGTACTTGAAAATCCGGATAGCATCTCTAAGGTGGTGCTCAAAAAAGGATTGGATGCCGGCACGGCGTTTGAAATCTTGTCCATCGACATTGCCGACATCGACATTGGTAAAAACATTGGTGCCGAATTGCAAATGGATCAGGCTCAGGCAGATAAGAATATCGCACAAGCCAAAGCGGAGGAACGTCGCGCGATGGCTGTAGCTCTGGAACAAGAAATGAGCGCCAAAGCACAGGAAGCGCGTGCAAAAGTGATTGAAGCCGAAGCAGAAGTGCCGAAAGCAATAGCAGACGCTTTCCGGAGCGGCAACTTGGGCATCATGGATTATTATAAAATGAATAATATCCAAGCAGACACCAGCATGCGCACAACCATTGCAAAACCCACTAAAAAATAGTTATTAGAGTGTAGAGTGTAGAGTGTAGTGTAGTTATTCTACACTCTAAACTCTACACTCTACACTCTACACTCTAATAACTACACTCTAATATGAGAAAGATTTCCCCTGACCAGTTGCCTATCAATGACGATGGCTCGGTATTTCATTTACATTTGAAACCGGAGCAGTTGGCAGATAAAATTGTGATGATGGGCGACCCGGAACGGGTGCCGGTTGTTGCGAAGTATTTCGACTCTGTTGAATTTGATCAGCAGAGCCGGGAATTTCGTACCATTACGGGCATGTACCAAGGCAAGCGAATCACCGCTTTGTCGCACGGCATTGGTTGCGACAATCTGGATATTGTGATGACCGAATTGGACGCTTTGGCGACTATTGATTTGCAAACAAGAGAAGTAAAAACGCATCAGGGAATTGCGGGTCAGGCCAGCAATGACGCCCCCTTTCGACAACTGACTATGGTACGAATCGGCACGTCGGGCGGTTTGCAATCTTTTTGTCCGATTGGGTCGTATGTGGCTTCGGAAATCTCGATGGGGATGGATGGCTTGCTGTATTTTTATAAAGCGAAAAAAAGTGTCGAGGAATGGCAACTGTCAGCACAATTTGTGCGCCAAATGCGTTGGAGCAGGTGGTTGGCAAACCCTTATTTTGTGCGTTCCGATGCCGAATTGTTGGACAGGATAGGGTATGATATGATTAAAGGTATCACCATTTCAGCCTGTGGTTTTTATGGTCCGCAAGGGCGTCACGTGCGCTTAGGGTTGACCAATCCCGAACAAAATCAACGCTTGGAAACGTTTGAGTATAACGGTTTAAAAATCTGTAATTACGAAATGGAGAGTGCCGCCTTGGCAGGATTAGCTGCTTTGATGGGACATAAAGCGATGACGGCGTGTTTGATCATTGCCGGACGCTATTCGGGCGAAATGAATACGAATTACAAGGGGTCGTTTGATGAATTGATTACGAAAGTGTTGGATAGAATCTGAAATAATGGTTAATGGTTAATGATAAATGGTTAATGGTTAATTGGTTGGGTTTAATTTCTGATGCTATATTTTTTATCGCCTGTTTGTTGGACGGTGTATGATTTAAGCGGATATTTTGATACGGATTCAGGCATACCGCTACCATAAGCAGTCACAAAAACCGTACCGCATTTGGGGCAAACAGCTTTTCCTGCATCGTCCGGGACAACTTTGACGTTTTTATCTACTTCCACCGGACATGCCAAGTCATATGCAAAAAGGTTGATGGCACCGCCGCCGGTACTAAGCCCGTTAATGACCAAAATGCCGCCAAAACCGATCTTGTCTGTCGCCAAACGCGGCGTAGTAAACGATTTGGTTGCCAAAGCCGGAATCAAATCCGCATCCTGAAAATTCAAATCAATCGTGAGGCTCACTTGCACATCCGGGATTGGGGATCGCTGATTTTCGTCGCAGGCTTGCAAGGGGAAAAGCAGCAGCATGGCAAGAAATAATTTTGTAATATTGTGTATCATACAATTTTTTTATTGACCATTTAACATTTTTTTAATCGAAAAATATGAATTTATTTGCAACTATTTTAATAGATATAATCAATTAAATAACAGCAAGTTATGTTTTTATTGACATTTTTATATCGTTTTTTATTGACATTTTTATGTTTTTTGGACAGAAATGTCAATAAAATATCGTCTTCCTTTTTTTTCTCCCTGAGCACAAATTTCTTTTGTCTGTAACATATCACTAATGCATACTCTTAATTGTCGTATCGGTATTTCTTTCCCAATTCGTTCGTGAATTTCGCTGATTGGACTATGCTGATAAATCAACAAATCTTGAAATACCAATTCTTTCAATCGGTGATTTTCAATTCGCTTCAGATTGGTTTTTCCTTTAAAGTTGGTGGTTTTTAAGACTTTGGGATTGATGTAGTACGTCATTCCTTTGGTTTTTCCTTTGGAAAGTATAATCTTTAATTCAATCAATTGTCCAAGCCAGTCAGTTAATGCTTGCCTCCCAGTTAATTCCAATAAACGAGAAAATTCAATGGCAGTTAGTGAATTATTTTGAGCAAGTAAACCCAAACAAATTCGTTCTCTGTAATTGAGTTGATATTCAGTATCTATTCTATTGAGAAATGCAACGATTTCAGGTTTGGCAATTCGCTTTCTGACCACAACAGTTACACTGTCATCTCCGACTATCGTTTCTGGGGTTTGTTTGCCTACAGAAAGCAGTATATCATATACCTTGTCGTAACCCGAACCTTCGCGTTCCATTAACTTTAAGTCATAACAGACTTGAGCCATTTTTTCGTTGCGTCTTACCGACTCATGTAAAATATTTTTTGGTGTTACTCCAATGGGTAAAAGTCCGGGATTGCAGATTTCCAAACGATCAGGATAAAGATTGATAAAAACATCACCACGTGTCGTGTATGGACGATGCACCAACGCATTTGTAAGCAATTCGCGTATAACAACCTCATCGTAATTTGGGATAAATTTTCTAAATAATCCATCAGAAACTTCTATTCCTTCTTTCCAATCCGGTATTTGCGTCCAAACTGCATCAAGAAGTTCAACAGGGTTAAGTATGTAATTGTCCCAAACTATTTTATTTACGCGATTCCCACTTTCATCGTATTTTAAAAATTGGATAACAGGTGAATACGACAAGCGAGCACGGTCGTTACGTTCACCAACCCAAAGCACCCCCAAATTAGTCAAGTTTTCGCCATCACTCATCAAATAATAATTTAGCAGTTCTTCCGGTGTTTTTGATTTTACAAAATTAGACACTCGCTCCGAACGCTTAATAAATGATACAAAGTCGTTTAACTTTTTTGTATCCGTCCTACTTGCAGAAACACTTTTTACAGTTTTTGTCTCCCAAACAAAAGCCGGTTTGTCGGTAAACAATCGTGAAAGTTCATCGGGTAAGAGAGGTACACAAGTATCAGACAAACGCAAATAATACCGTCCATCGGTTGTACTGGCAATAGTAGAAGCACTTTGTAACACTTTCAGTTTAATATATTGTCCGCCATTTGTTGCCTGTATGATTTGTGAAACTATACCTGTATTAATTGTCAATTCAGAGATGCGTTTTTGAATTTGAAAGGGCAAGTTTTCCGAAATAACCTGTTCTTTGGAAGGTAAATTTTCGTCATCCTCAATTCCAATAGCAATTACCCCACCACGAGCATTAGCAAAGCCCACACAATCTTTGGCGAGTTCGTCCCAATCGGCTGTTTTTCCAGTCACAAGTCGTAAGGATTTCTTTTCGCTATATTGATTTTCTTCCATAAAATTACGAATTTTAAAGCTTCGATTATGCAAGTAACTTCTTGATCGCATCATTGATCGTTTCAAAATGAAAGCCGCTGATAATATCTTGTTTCATTGCTGTGATTTTATCATTGCAAAGATTGCCGATACTGCCTTCATGGGTGTGTGTGAGACGAGTCTGGGGGGGATTGGCTACTGCCGAACGTTGTTTCCCGCCTGCGCGGGAATGACAACCTGCCTCAATCTCTAAGCCGACTTGCTTGTAGGCATCGCGGAAGGGTGTGCCTTGCAGCACGAGTGCGTTTACTTTTTCGACGCTAAACAGCAATGTGTATTTTGGGTCGTCCAAGATGTGTTCGTTCACTTTAATGCTTTGCATCATCAGCGTGGTCATGCGAATGCAGGCAGACAGTTCGCCAAATGCCGGTAGAAAAATTTCCTTAGTGAGCTGATAATCACGAAAATAGCCTGATGGCAGATTGTTGGTCAGTAACGTGAGCTGCTGTGGCAGATTTTGAATCAGGTTGCATTTGCCACGCGTGAGTTCAAAGACATCCGGATTTTTTTTGTGTGGCATGATGCTTGATCCGGTCGTAAATTCGTCGGGCAATTGGATGAAGCCGAAGTTTTGACTGTTGAACAGACAAGCGTCAAACGCCAATTTGGAAAGCGTTGCCGCAATGCCTGCGAGGGCAAACCCAACCGTTTTTTCCATTTTTCCGCGTCCCATTTGCGCGTAGACTACGTTGTAATCCATTGAATCGAATCCCAACAAGTCCGTCGTCAGTTGACGATTGAGCGGAAACGACGAGCCATAGCCGGCTGCCGAACCCAACGGATTGCGATTCGTAACCTTATAAGCGGCTTGCAAGAGTTGTAAATCATCAACCAAACTCTCGGCATACGCCCCAAACCACAGTCCGAAAGACGAAGGCATCGCAATTTGCAAATGTGTGTAACCCGGCAGTAACACATCTTTATAGCGATTGCTCTGCGCAATCAGCACGTCAATCAGCGTCGAAATTTCCGACACAAGATTTTGAATTGCTTCACGGGTAAAGAGTTTCAAATCCAGCAATACCTGGTCGTTGCGTGAGCGTCCGCTGTGGATTTTCTTGCCCACATCGCCCAATTTTCGGGTGAGCATCAACTCCACTTGTGAATGGACGTCTTCCACGCCTTCTTCAATCACAAACTCGCCTGTATCAGCAAGTTGGTAGATTTCTCTCAAGCAGTTTAGAAGTGTTTTCAGTTCGCCGGAAGTGAGCAAGCCAATGCTTTCGAGCATCGTGATGTGCGCCATCGACCCGAGCACGTCGGATTTTGCCAAATAGAGATCCATTTCGCGATCTTTGCCGACCGTAAACAGCTCGACTTCCTTATCTACCTGTATGTTTTTTTGCCAGAGTTTCATATTATCCGTAAATTCCGCTTCGCTACACATACGGTTATGCACATGTAATCCCTGCGGGGTATTTTGTTTTTATTTTATTTGATCGTAGGGAAGCACTGCCAACACGTCAGCCATTTGATTCAGTCCGTTTTGCAACGGTTTGGAAACCATCGGCTTGAGGTAAAAGGGCAAGTCGGCTTTCACGGTCAACTTGATTTTCGACTCGTGGTCGCTCACAGGGGCGATTTGTATCCATAAGTTGCCTTTTGCCGGCAGACCTTCTACGCCGAATTTAATCGTTTTCGACGGTTCGCGTTCACTGATGGCAAACGTGACTTTGCCGACAGGATCTACCGTAAACGAAAAGGAATCCCGGTCGAAGGTGAACTCTTTGATTTTTTCCAACTCTTTTGCAGGCACTCGGTCCAAAGGGATTTTGTCTTTTGCCCACTCCAGATTTTCCAGATTTGAAAGTGCCTCATACACAGCCGATTGGCTGTATGGAATTGTTTTTATATCGCTTGTAAATTCGCTCATGTTTGTTTTATTGGGTATATTAAAGGGCGACCGCAAGGGTCGCCCTTACATTATTTATTCCATTTGTCGGGGTTTTTACGCCACGCTTGCAGGGTTTTTATTTCACTTTCTTCGATGTAGTCGGTTTTCAGGGCTTCGTCGAGCACGCTGTCGTAGTTGCTGAGCGTGGTCAATTCCACTTTTGCGTCCTTGAACTGGTTTTCGGCAATCGGGAAACCATACGTGAAAATTGCCGCCATCCCAAGTACGTGACAACCGGCATTGCGAATCGCTTCTACAGCTTTCAGACTGCTGCCTCCGGTAGATATTAAGTCTTCGATAACCACCACTTTAGCACCCGGTTTCAGATCGCCTTCAATCAGATTTTCCAATCCGTGATCTTTGGGGGTCGCGCGTATATATACAAAAGGTAAGTGCAATTCTTCTGCCACCAAGGCTCCTTGGGCGATGGCTCCGGTTGCTACACCGGCGATAGCGTCCACATCCGGATATTTTTCGACGATGATGCGACACAATTCCAATTTGATGAAATTGCGCAACGCCGGATAGGAAAGCGTTTTCCGATTATCGCAGTAAATGGGTGATTTCCAGCCTGATGCCCACGTAAATGGATTAGCTGGTTGCAATTTGATTGCCCTGATTTGCAGTAATTTGTGTGCCAAAAGTTGTTCTAACGTCTTCATTCATTGTGTGATTTAAGTTCATTGTCATTGCGGGCTTGACCCGCAATCCTCCGAAACAATACGAGGATTCTTGCTTGCGTAGGAATGACAGCACAAAGATACACAACAATTATGAATTATGAATTATGAATTATGATTTTTTTTGAAAATTAATGCTTTATTTTGAAAATTCGCAGCCACAGTACGTTTGGTTGTAGAAATTATTTTCGTGTAAGAGGCGTTGTCGCCGCTCGCTAAGCCCGTCTTTACGCCAATTTTTTGCCCAAAATTCCACGTTTGGAAAGGGTTCGACAGCCCATCGGCCGGCTTTCTCAATTTGTTCCAAGTTTTTCCAACGGGACGATGCCAAAGTAGTTGCAATTTGTGTAAATTCCTTTTCAGCCGCCAGTTGAGCGGTGGCGCGCAGTCGAAATTTAAAACATTCCAAGCAGCGACTGCCGCGTTCGGGTTGATTTTCCAAGCCTTTAATGGCGTTTAACCACAGTTTATGATCGTAATCGCCATCAATAAAATCAATGTTTAATGTTTGAGCATAGCGTTTCAACTCGTTTTTGCGTAACTCATATTCTTCTTTTGGGGCGATGTTTGGATTAAAAAAAAAGAGGGTCGTTGGCACACTATTACCCTGCAACCATTCGAGACTGGCTGCAGAGCAAGGGGCGCAACACGCGTGGAGCAATAGCTTAGCGGGTTCCACGCGTGGTCGTAGTCGTTGTCGTGCCGGATCCGGACGTACCGGACGTACGTGTTGTTGTTGTAGTTCCGTTGCCGGTGATCGTACTTGAACTGCGTGACGTCGTCGTGGTAGTGCCGGTAGTGGTTCCGGAGCTACGCGAATTTGTTGTAGTAGTTGCTCGTGTCGTTGTTGTCGAACGAGAGGCGGCAGCAGCATCTGCTTCACGTGTAATTTCCACAGCGCGAGTCACTTCCGCTTCGCGAGCAACTTCTAAAGCGCGAGTCGTGACTGCATCACGTGTTGATGACGTAGTTTCGCGTGTCCCGGCAGCCGGCGAACGGTCAGGGGTACTTGGACGAGTCGTTTCCGGGCTTGCCGGAGTTGTTGGACGGCTTGGAGCTTCCGGACGTGCGGGAGCCAAAGGCTGAGCCGGCTGAGTATCCGGCACGTTGGCAGGCGGACGCGGGTTGGCGGGTGGTCGCACCGTTCCACTGCCGTTGTTACCGTTCCCAGCACCGCCATTAGGAGGACGAACCCCTGCAGGAGGTGGTGTAGGCTTATTGGGACGATAATGTGGCGGGAAAGCCGGTTTGCCATAAGGCGGTCGATTGGTGTAAGCATACATTGGATACCATGTATTGCCATAGATGTAGTCGACGGCAACTACATAGTTGTTTACAAATTCCACTGCAAACAACTCGTTGTAATAATTCCGGTATTGGTACACTTCCTCGTAGCCAAAAGTCGTGTATCGGCGGTCTAAAATGCGTTCAGGCTGTCCAATCCAAAATTCCGCCTCACTTCGGCTCATGCCAATACGCAACTCCTTGTAGTTATTTCTCGGAGAAGCATCGTAATTGGTTGTTCCGCAACTTGCCAAAGTCAGGGCGCAGACTAATAAAAAAATTACTCTTTTCATATTTTTAAAATTTCTGCAAAGATACAACTTTTTTTCAAAAAAATGGCTAAAAGTTTTGCAGATTAAAAAAAAAGCCTTACCTTTGCCGAGTGTAAGCATGAAAAAGTACTTTTATAAATGATGTAAAATGGCAAAATTAACGTCTTTCGCTCATCAGAGAGCGGTTTTGGAGCAACTTTTATCGAATTTAGCTGAATTGGAAGCTGAGTTCAAAGAAGTTATAAATCATCACGAATTGCAAGTAGATACCCTCTATGAAGAGCAAGGATTGATGGAAGAAACGTATCAGGACTACAAAGCAACCTGTTTGCAACCCATGAAATCGGCTTTGACCGAGATGTTGGCGAAAATTCAGGAAGAAAGTATTCCGTTCGTGGAAAAAGAAATTGACTTTATTGCATCGCGTTAAAAAACGCTTTGGGTGCGGTTGACTTACTTATTTATATGTCAGAAAAAGAGTTGAATATTACTGTGACGCAAGCAAGCCTGCAAGAGGCGTTTGTGTCGGAATTGCTGAGCGGTGAATCTGTGATTATTCCGGGACTGGGCTATTTAGAACCTCAAGATCTTGGAGGACGTCATACTGTCGTATTTAAAGCGGCTGCTCCTGCGGATGCCGTTATGAAACGCTTGTCTGTTAAGTCAGCTCAAACAGGGACGATTTTTGCGGAAGCTAAAGAGCAAATCTCTGATGTGTTGCACGACAACAGAACGGTGAATTTGCCCGCAATTGGCATTTTTAAGTCTGCCGTCAATGACCGTGGCGATCTGAGAGTGACATTTACGCTTGCACAATCGCTTCGCAAGTTGTTGAATGGAGTAGTCGAAGAAAAGGAAGTCAAAGAAGTTAAGGAATCAAACGGACTTAACGAGACGATAAATCAGGTTGAAAGCCTTGATAGCATTAGCACCGGGCAGCACCCTGTGGTTGAAACAAGTGTTGAAAAGACCGTTGAGGTTGTCGAAATCGTTGAGATTGTGCCTGTGGTAACCAACGAGAAACCGGTGACAATTGCACGTGATACAGACACGGTGGCGGAAAAAGCGGCACCGGCTGAAAAAAAACCAGCACCGGTTGAAAAAAAACCGGCGTTCGTTCCAACGCCTGCACCGGCACCAAGGATGGCTCACAAGCCGCAACGCCAACAACGGTCAAAAATAGCGAGTATTGATGGGCGCGTGGCATTGCTTGCAGCGTGTGTGGTGTTGTTGATTATTGTGATAGCCGTTTTGTTGCCTGCTGAAAAAGTAGGGCACGAAGTAGCTGCCGTCGAATCAAAAGTAACGAATTTAATGGATGAGGCTGAAAAGCATTATGGCAATTCTGCCTATTGGCCTTATATATATGAAGCGAACAAAAACATCATTAGCTCGCCGGTGAATGTGCCGAAAACACTAAAACTGACTTTTCCCGACTTGTCGGAGCAAGGCATTGATGTGAAAAATGCTGCCGAAATTCGCAAGGCGGAAGTGAAAGGTGAGATTATATTGCGGCAGTTGTCGCAATAATATTTGGGCAGGATTTGACTACCCAACAGACAAAAGATTCACGGGATATTAAACTATTTCGGGAATTTTGCGTCTAATGAACGTACTGAAAAAAACATCCGGAAACGGATAAATAGAATTATAAACAAATAAAAAAGAAAAAAATGAAGAAAATTAGTACACTTTTAATGGTGTTGGCATTGGGCGGAAGTTCAGTGTTTGCACAAGCCCCTGTAACGGTTACGGGAAAAATCTCTGTTGGCGCAGCAGGTGCGTTGACATCTGCCGGGCTCATCACAGTGAACAATGCTGCCGGTGAACTCATTACTGCCAGTGGTGGTATTGTAAACGCTAATGGTGGTTTGACAGTAACTGCCGGTAAGGTACGAAATGTTGGTACGTTAAATACTGCAACAGGTGCTATAGCTATTTCGGCCGATTCAATTATCAATGCAGGTACGTTAAGCACAACTACAGGCGCTGTAAATGTGACGGGTACTGGTGTGATTAAAAATACCGGTACGTTTACTCCTGCTTCTTTGACAGTGAATGTAGGTACTGCAACGGATGTTGCTGTGGATAATCAAGGTACGATTAATGCACCCGGCAAACCTGTTACTTTAACAAAAGGCGAACTGAAAATTAGTGGAAGCATCGGAAAATTGCAAGCAGGTACTTTGACAGTAGAAAAAGATGCAGTTTTGAACAATCAAACTACTGTTTCAAATTATGGTGTGATTGCCACTACAGTAGATGTATATGGTAAGGTAAACAACGCTGGTAAAGCTTCTGCGACAGCACTGAATTTGCATGCCTCAGATAACAATGCTGTTAACGGAGGTTTGTTTGAAAATTTAGCAGCAGGAGATTTGTCATCTAATGGAAATGTGGCTATTTATGCTGCAGATAATGCAACTTTAGGTTTGACACCAAACCAAAGTGGTTTGTTTAAAAACGACGGTGCTGTAGCTTTGAATGTGTTAGATATTCATTCCAACTCTAAATTTGATGGTATCATTCTTCCTTTGGAAACTCAAACCGGTGCAACTACAGTTACAAGTGTGAAGTTGCATAAGGCTTTCGTACCATCTACAGATGATTATGATTGGAATACTAATGTATTTTGGCCTCCCTATCCTATTGAAGGAACTGTTACATACAGCGGTACCGGAGGAGCAATTGCTTTCCAAGATGAAAGTAGCTCTGATTACACAGTTGGTAATGTTTGGTTTTTGAAATACAATGGTGATGCTCGCGCTGCTACTGGTGGCTCTGCATGGAGTGATTATTTAACAGCCTTCTCTTCAACAGATGGTGGCTATACGGTAAATGCAGCAGGTTCGGATGCATATATTTTTCCTTTGCAAGCTGGCAAGGGAGGAGATCTCTTTAAATATGCAACCGGTTCCGTAACAGTAAAAGATTATACTTCTACTGTGAATGCCGGTCAGGCAGCATGGAACTTAATTGGTTCTCCTTTTGGAGCACCTTTGTTTTTGGGTAATGAAGACGACGATCATTTAGCTCTTTCAGCAAATCCAGACTGGACTCAAGAAGTTTATTACCTGTTATCTACAGGTAAATGGATTGGTTATTCACGTTGGGATGGCGTGACGGTTAATATTCCTCCGTATGCCTCATTCTTCATTCAAGCACCTAACAATACTGTAGTGGGTCAAGATCAAACGTTAGATTTTAATCCTGCCGGATTGGGTGTATTGAATGCGGCTCCAAACGATTTTCGTTCAGTTTCACAAATTGATGCAGATGTGTTGCGTTTGACCTTGTCAAATGATGCTGATGAAGATAAAGCCATCATCGTTTTGGGAGACCAATACAAAGATGAGTTTAACTTGTCAAATGCAGATGCAACTAAATTTACTAACGACGGCAAATATGTTCAATTATGGTCAGCTGTAGGCTCAATCCCTGCTGAAGTGAACGCTTTGTCTCGTGGCAATAAAGCCATTCAATTGGGTGCAACTTTGCCAACAGCAGGTGAGTATACCCTTGGATTGAAAAGTGTAGTGAATGAACAAAACTTCTCAAGCGTTGTATTGGAAGATAATGGTGTGGCTGTGGCAGACCTTTTGGCAGGCGAAAGCTATACATTTAATGCAGCGGCTACCACTAATACCGATCGTTTTGTATTGCGTGTTGGTCAAGCTGCAGAGGTTGATGCTATCGGTTCATTGTATGCTTATGCGGAAAATGGTCAATTGGTAGTGAAAGGCTTGACAGCAGGCGACAAAGTGGCTGTATACAATGTATCCGGTCAATTGGTAGCTTCTTCAGTGGCTTCATCAGACGTTTATTCTACTGCTGTAGCTAAAGGTGTTTACTTGGTGAAAGTAGCCGGTCAGGTATTGAAAGTATTATCTAAATAATAAACAATTGTTCTCGTTGGGGTGACCCTTGCGGTCGCCCATTGGATGCAAAATTTTATTTTCGTCCAGAAATGTGAACAATACTAAATACTAAATTAAAAAACAATGAAAATGATAAAAAAATCAATTTATACAGTATTGGCGCTTTTACTTTCGCTAGGAAGTATTAGTGCTGCGCCTGCCGGATGGAATATCCCTGCTTTGACTGGAGCGTTTACTCTGACCTATACGGTTGTGGGTGAACAGAATCCTTATACCTTGTCAATAGGTTTAGATCCATCGTGGCTATCAAAGGCATCTTCGGTTGCAGCAGAAGGAGTAGATGTACCTGTTTTGGATGCACCTTTTGCAAGTTATTCCTCTGATACTCCAGCAGCTACTTTGAAAGTGGATTATCGTGCATTGACTGATTATACAATGCAAATTCCATTAAAAATTACGGAGGTGGCAGTAGGTAACACAATCTCTTATTCTGGCTTGCTTGCATCTTTACGTGGGAAAAACGGTTACAATACTACTTTTTTACAAAGTGTATCTTTGATTAAGGAAGTATCCGGTACTCCTACCCTTTTAAAAGAATTTGTAGCTGCGAGCGACACATATACTTTTAATGGAACAGATGTTGCTGATGCCGCTAGTGCGAAGTATTATTTGGAAATTTCTGCTGAATTTACAACGATCAATACAGCAACAGGTTCTGCTCATGAGTGGAGTGATGATGGCACTAAAGCTGCAAATTGGAAAGGCGGTAGAATACCAACAGGGGACAATTGTAAGGTAGTTGTGGCTGCCGGTACTCGTATTGATATCACATCTAGTACAACAATTCCTAAAATAGCTGTGCTTGAAGTCAAAGGAATACTTAATACAGCAGGTACAATCACGGAATCAGCAAATTAAATTGAAAAAATTTATATCCAATGAAAAGAAATAGATTAGTAATGTTCTTGGCGGTATTAGGTATTACATGGTCAAGTGTAGCTTATGGGCAAGGATTATTTCAAACAGAGAACGGACAGTCTCTTGATGCCACTACATCTTCCTCAGGGGATGAGTTGAGAGCTGGTGGTAAGCCATCTGATCCTGGTGACCTTGCTCCTATCGGTGAAGGTATCGCTATCCTCAGTGTGTTGGCTGTGGGCTATGGTGTAGCCAGAAAACGGAAACAAAACGCCTAAGCAACAGTAGGATATGAAATTCAAATCGGGTGTTTTCTCTCTTTGTCTGTTGGTGATACTTGCTATCACGTCTTGTGCGTCTGTAAAGAAGGTTACATACCTTCAAGGACCGCAGGGTGCGGCAGGAGGGAAAAACCTGTCTGGAAGAACGTACCACTCGCTCGCTGAAGAACGAGTGATACGTATTCAGGCAGACGATGTGTTAAGTATTGTGGTCAACGCTCCGAATGCCGATCCGGAAGTCGTAGCCGACTTCAATCTGCCTGCAACTCCGAAAGTAACGGTTACGGGAGCCACAAATCAAGGCGAAGGACAGGCGACCTATCGGGTCAATAAAGCCGGACACATTGATTTTCCCGTTCTGGGTGTGATAAACGTGGAAGGCATGACACAAGACGAATTGGAATATTATCTGAAACAGATGCTGCGGGGCTACTTAAAAGAAGAACCCGTGGTGACTGTGAGTGTAGGTTTTTCTATATCGATTTTAGGTGAGGTCAACAACCCCGGACGCTATGGTGCAGGCAATCGATTAAATGTTTTGGAAGCATTAGCTTTGGCAGGAGATATGACTATTTATGGTAAGCGAGACGATGTCCAAATCGTGCATACAGCACCGGACGGCACAATGAATGTTGTGACTGTTGACGTGACGAAAGCTGATTTGATGAAATCGCCTTACTTTTATCTCCAACAAGGTGATATGTTGATAGTCAATCCAAACCGGGCGAAAGCCGCTTCGACAAATGTCGGATCGATGGATAGTTTTTGGTTATCTGCGGTGTCGGTTATAGCCTCAGTCCTTTCGATGGTTGTAGTGGTGCTAGTAAAATAAAATGTAATGGACAATACTAAAAATATGTCAAACTCAGGCAAACCGGCGAATGAAGTAAACATTCGTTGGTTTGTTATGAGTTTTTTGCGTTACTGGAAATGGTTTGCGCTGTCTGTTGTCCTGTTTTTATTGGCGGGTTTCTTCTACGTACGTTATGCAACGCCGGTCTACAAAGTAGAATCCAGCGTGATAATGAAAGATAATAAGCGCGGAGGAGGAGGTAATAGCGAGTTGGCCATGTTTGAATCGTTGGGCTATATGCAGCGCAACAGTGCGAATGTGGAAAACGAAGTGGAAGTATTTCATTCCCGCGATTTAATAGAAAGTGTAGTACGGGAGTACGGTTTTTATACGAACTATATTGTTGAAGGACGGTTTCGTAATACGGAACTTTTTGGTAACGATAACCGTAGATTTTACCGCTCTGTGCCGATACAACTGTTGATCGACTCAACAGTTTTGGCGCATTTATCTGCTACCCTGCAAATGAAGGTGGAACGGACGAAGCAAGGGACGATAAAAGTAGCCGGCTCTTATGGGCAGAACACTTTTTCGACAGAGGTGGCTAAGCTGCCAACCGTGCTGAATACGCCTATCGGTGATCTGCTGCTTTCAAATGGAGAAGACGGGTCTGTTTTGAAGCGAGACTATCCTGTGAAAGTTGTGGCGATGCCTCCTTTACGGATGGCGCAAAAGTATTTGCAAGCATTGAAGGTAGAGTTGAGCGGCAAAAACACAACCATTGTGCGATTCTCATTGAAAGAAACCAACCGCACTCGCGGTGAAACTTTCCTAAACGACTTGATAGACTACTACAATACGGATGTGATGAACGACAAGAACAGAGCGTCTTTGAATGCAGTGGCTTTTATCAATCGAAGTTTGGAAAGTTTGAGAGATGAGTTGGCGTTTTCGGAACAACAGGTGCAGGAATATAAAGAGACTAATTTAGGTATTGATTATGCCTTGTCTGTTGAGGAAGAAAACGAGTATCAGAAGGCGCTGAATGGCGTAGATATGCAACTGCAACTTTTGGGATTTTTGAGTAACGAAGAGAAAGCTATGGGCAAAGATTACCGTATGTTACCGGCTTCTATAGGCGGTATTGAGGGTCCTTTGCTTAGTTTTTTGTTGCAGTATAACGGCGAAGTGGTCAAGCACGACCGTTTATTGCAGACAGCTACGGCTGAATCGCCGACAGTGATTCGCTCGAAAGAACGCTTGATTGTGTTACGCGATGAAGTGAAAGAGAATATCGCATCCTCTTTCGTGTCGTTGCAAAAACAGAAACAGCAGTATGCCACTTTGAACAATCAATATAAAGCAAATATTCAACAATTTCCACGTATCGAACGTGAGATGATGGAGTTGGAACGTCAACATTCAATGCTTAACAATCTCAATACGAGTTTGTTGTCACAAAAGCAAAGTTTGGAACTGACGATGGCTGTGAATGCGCCGAGTGCGAAGATCTCGGAATCTCCGTTGGCCTATGGTCCGGTGTCACCACGCAAGTCATTTGTGTATTTGTTGTGTCTTTTATTAGGTGCATTGTTTCCGTTCTTGGTAATTGCTTTGCGCGATTTCTTCAACAACAAGCTCTCCAATGAGGAAGAAGTAGAACGTCTGTCGGATACACCGGTCATTGTGTCGCTGCCTGTCAAAAAAGACAGTGGCTATGTGGTGATTTCCGAACGTTCCACGTCGTCTATGGCAGAGTCGTTCCGGTTGTTGCGTACCAACCTGCAGTTTCTTTTGAATACATCTGATAGAAAGGTGGTACTGGTGACTTCCATGATAAGTGGTGAAGGGAAAACGTTTATTGCGACTAATCTCGCGATGACTTTTGCTCTACAATATAAGACTTTATTGGTCGGTTTGGATATTCGTCGTCCGAAAATCGGGGCTTATTTGGGGATACCCAAAAAGCCGGGATTGTTGGACTATCTTACGGGACGTCAGACGGATGTGGACAAACTGATTGAACATCGGGTCAATGGCACGAAATTGGACGTGTTGATTTCGGGGGTTGTACCGCCGAATCCTAACGAATTGCTGATTGCGAGGACCTTGGATACGATGTTTAACGATTTGCGTGAAAGATATGATTATATTATTGTCGACAGTTCGCCAATTGGTAGTGTGTCTGATGCTTTCTCGCTTAATCGTGTGGCCGATGCCTCATTATTTGTGGTGAGAAAAGATGTTTCACTCAAAGCGTCTTTGCGATTGGTCAATGACATTGAACGCGAACAACGGTTGAAAAATCTCAATCTGGTGTTGAATGGCTTTGATGACGGTCGAGAAGGACGTTATGGTTACGGCTATGGTTATAGTTCAGATGAAAATTAATAAAAAAAATTCAATAAATTAAAAGATTATGAAGAAAATAGTAGGTTTGTTAGGGATCGGGCTTTTCTGTATAGTTTCTTCCCTGAGCGCCCAAGAGTTGCCGAGTTCGTC
>JAISKM010000148.1 GCA_031261285.1 Candidatus Symbiothrix sp.
TGTTTCTACATTCAACCCCTGCGGGGTTGTGGGAGAGAGGGGGTGTTTATACCCCCGCATTCCGCTTCGCTGCATACGGGGTTATCAACATTGAACACCTCCGGTGTTACTCATTACACCCATCGTATTTTAACACCACCGATCTTACTCATTATATCCAACGTATTTTCGCACCTCCGGTGTTACTCATTATGCCCAACGTGTTGGGACAAACCTGTGACAGGCTTGCAAGACCGGAAGGTCTTTTATTTTGATAACCCCTTGCAAGTGTGCAGCACGCAGCTCGGGGTATTAGCACATCACTTTGAGGTGCAGCATGCAGCTTGGGGTATTACGCCCGGTTCAAGACAGAATCACTCCTTTCCACTGCGTGCCATCCCAGACATACAAGCCTTTGGCGAGCGTGGTGTCACCTTCCTCTGCGTCAGCAGCAGGACCGGGACAATAGATGAGCATGCCTTCGGCATTGTCTTCGCCTTCCACTAACGGCATGTCCGGCGCGGTGAGCGGAATACTTGGCAAGAGAAGCCCGAGACTGGTGTTCAGACCATCGCCTGATTTTGACAAATCCAAGAGAGCACCTGCATTCGGCTCTTGTGTTGTACTGCCAATGACAACTTGCGCTGTTGCCGGTACCCAATTACCGGTTACTAACAGAGTAATAACCAGCATAAATAAAACTGTTTTTTTCATTTCCTTATACAATTAAAATTAATAGTTCTAATTCAAATTGTTTTGTCCTTTTCGTTAGCATATAAACATAAAAAACGCGGACAAAACTCAATTTATCCGCTTGTAGAGGCCTTAGACTGCCCAATGAACAAATAAATATAAGTAAGTCCACGCCATATAACGTGAACGTTACAACATCCATTCTTGTTCATTGTTGAAATTGTCTAAGTTTCTACAAGCAAGAATAAAACGCTAAACGCTTTTTATTTTTAAATAAGTCCTTCTATACCATTGACGACACCTCGTCAGCATAGAATTGGTGCAAAGGTACGACTTATTTTTGAATTACCAAACAAAAATAAGATTTTTATTACAGCAATTATTGTTTTTCTAAAAAAATTAGTCTACCTTTGAAGCGGTAAAATAAGAATTATGTTTGAAAGGAGAAAGTTTTTTTACTATTTTTGTTTCATTTGCCTGTTTTTTATTCCAAAAGCGCAGGCACAGACGGTGGATGAAGCTCACAAACTTTTTGCTGCGAAAAACTATGCAGCGGCGGCTCCGGTGTATTATCAAACGTATCAGTTTGAAAAAGCGGTGGAAGCCTACAATTTAGTTAAAGCGGCTTTAATCAAGGCAAAGAAACCGGCTGAGGCTGAGGCACTTACGCCATTGATTCAACAGGCTGAACGGGCTGCCCGGATGCTCTCCAAGTGTGAAGATATTCAAATTATCGACAGTGTGATTATGGACAAGGCGCATTTTTTGAATGCCTATTTATTAGGTCCGGAAAGCGGATCGTTGGCAACGACCGGCGACGGGTTGGTGTATGAAAATCCGTTGCGTGACAAGCGTTTTTATGCGGAGAAAAACAGAGATAAAGTCTATCGTATTTATTCCGAAATCAAGTTGCAAGACCAGTGGACGGAAAAAAAAGAACTGAATCTGGGGGCTGATTCGGCGACAAATGATAATTATCCGTTTGTGATGCCCGACGGCTTGACCGTGTATTTCGCGGCAAACGGCAAAAATTCCATTGGCGGTTACGACCTGTTTCTCACGCGTTACAATCTGAATAATGATACCTATCTGGCTCCAAATCAACTCGGTATGCCGTTTAATTCGATTTACAACGACTATATGATGGCGGTCGACGAAATCAATGATATCGGTTATTTTGCCACCGACCGTTTTCAGCCAAAGGATAAAGTGGTCATTTACACCTTTATTCCCAACGATGAATTTGCGACTGTCACTGCCGGCGATTCGACACAGTTGGTTCAGCGCGCCAAACTCACGTCCATTCGTGACACGTGGAAACCGGGAATTGATTACGTAGAATATGTTACCGAATTTAAAAATGCACTGGCACGCGAACAGCGGGCGGTGACGAAAAAAGATTTTTCGTTTGTAATCAATGATAACCTTGTGCATTCGTCGTTGAATGATTTTCAAAGCCCGGCTGCCAAACAATATTTTGAAATTGCCCGGCAATTGGACGAAGAGCGAGTTGATTTGCAGCAAACGATAGACGAATTGCGTCAGGAGTATGCAAAAGCATCGCTCAGCCGCCAAAAACAGTTGCGTCCCGATATTTTGTCCAAAGAAAAAAAGTTGGAGGAGTTGTCCACGCAATATATTATAGCAGTGAAAGAGGCGCGGCGGCTTGAAAACTAATTTTTAATGGTTAATGGTTAATGATTAATGGTTAATGATTAATGGTTAATTTTTAATTCGTAATTTTTAATTTGTAATTTATATGGACTTGTTAATTGTAATTGTACTCTGTGCCTTAGGCATATTTTTGGTTATAACGGAAGTGTTTCTGATTCCCGGCACCACGTTTGTCGGCTTGACAGGCATCGCGTCGTGCATTGGCGGCGTTTATTATGCGTTTAAGTATTTAGGCACGGCAACCGGCATGCTTTTTTTGGTGCTTACGGTGATTATTGTGATTGCTGCCGTTGTTTATTTCATTCGCTCTAAAGCGTTGGATAGCATCGAGTTAAAGACGGAAATCGATTCTACCGTAGCCGGAAAAGGAAAGCTCAACATTGCGGTGGGTGATGTCGGCAAAACGATTTCTCGCCTCAACCCGATGGGCAAAGTGCGCGTCAACGGCATCATCATAGAAGGCAAATCGGTCGACGATTTCATTGACGAAGGCTCCGAAATCGAAGTCGTAGAAGTCTCCCCGATGCAATTAGTCGTAAAGTTAATATAAAATTTATGAAACAAAGACAATTTAATGAGCGGCGAGCGTTTCGATTTAAACGTTTCGCGCGGAAAGCCTACGCGGCTTTCAACAGTATGCACAAGGCGGTGAATATCGGCGTTGTGAGTGGTCTCGTGCTGACTTTTGCACACACAACGAGTACGTCGGCACAAGTGTCCGAACAGTTTACAACTGATTCGTTTGACGACGACAAACCGCTCGACGAAGTGGTCGTCACATCCTCTAAGGCCGATTTGACGCTGAATCAGACGGCGAAAATCGTAACAGTTATCACTCGTGCGGACATTGCGCAACAACCCGCCCTCAGTGTTCAAGATTTATTGAAAAATGTCGTTGGCTTGGATGTCCGCCAACGAGGCAGCAACGGCGTATTAGCAGGCATCAGTGTGCGTGGCGGCACGTTTGAACAAACAGCCATCCTTCTCAACGGCGTCAATATCTCCAATCCACAAACCGGACATTACAACCTCGACATCCCCGTGAATCTCTCCGACATCGAACGCATCGAAATCATTCAAGGTCCCACTTCGCTCATCTATGGCGCAGGCGCATTTTCGGGTGGCGTAAACATCGTCACAAAAAAAGACGCTGACACAGGTGTGTATGCCAAATTGGAAGGCGGCTCCTACGGCTTATTTGGCGCAGAAGCACGCGTCAGCCTCCCCCCGGCCCCCTCCACAAGAGGGGGAGCGACTCCCCTCCCTTGTGGGAAGGGGTTGGGGCTTCACAGCCTGTCCATTGGCTACAGCCGCTCCGACGGTTACATTGCCAACAGTGATTATGAACAGACAAATGCACTCTGGCAAAGCCATTTAAACATCGAAAATTCCAAATTGGACTTTCAGTTGGGCTACAACGCTAAAAACTATGGTGCGAACACGTTTTATTCACCTAAATATCCCAACCAATACGACAACACCAGCGCGATTTTTGCTGCTCTTAGTGGCGAAACAGGCGGTACAACACTTAAATGGAAGCCGCAACTCTATTGGAATCGCCATTATGATACTTATCATTTGTATCGCCCCGGTTCCCCATCTCGCCCTGAAACGTTCAAGCCCAATGACCATCGCACGGATGTTTTCGGCGCAAATCTGAATACACAATACACCTGGGCGGCAGGAATTACCAATTTTGGTGGCGAATTGCGCTCCGAACAAATCTTTAGCAACAACCTCGGTATTGTTTTGGCGCACCCCAACGGCGTTTATACCAAATCTGCCAACCGCACGAATGTCAGCTATTTCGTGGAGCACAATTATGTGCACGAAAACTTGACTGTAAACGCAGGATTAGTAGCAAATTACAACACGGCATTTGACGATGAGTTCCAATTTTTGCCAACTATTGGTGCAGGTTATTGGCTCAATACCCATTGGAAAGTGTTTGCCAACTGGAGCAACGCGGTGCGTATGCCGACGTTCACCGACCTGTATTATACAAGCCCCACGCACGAAGGCAATTCGGACGTGCAACCCGAAAAATCGGAATCGTTTGAGTTGGGCGTAAACTACCGGTCGTCGTTCATCAAGGCGTCTGCTAATGGTTTTTACATGAAAGGCAAACACCTCATCGACTGGGTGAAAGCAACGCCGGCAGACAAATGGCATTCCGCCAACCTGACTAATTTGGACAAATACGGTTTTGAGACTAATTTTTCTTTCTATTTCAAAGAACTAATCCCTCAATTGGGCGCAACACGCTTGGATCTGGGTTATATGTACCTCGATCAGAGCAAACAATCAGGCGAACTGATTTCCAATTATGTCCTGGATTATTTGCACCATAAATTCACGGCCGGACTGTCGCATCCTGTGTATAAAGGTCTGACGGCAGATTGGCAATTTCGTTGGCAAGACCGCGAAGGCACCTACACGAAAACGTGGAAAAACGACCCTTCCGATGCTAATTGGCAAGAAGTAGAAACTGCCTATCCCGCTTTCGGGCTACTGGATGTAAAGTTAAATTATACTTTAAGAAATATGCATATCTATTTGACAATTAACAATTTATTTGATAAAAAATATTATGATTTAGGCAACATTCCGCAGCCAGGCACTTGGGTGATTGGCGGAATCAGTCTTGCACTTTAATTTTATTGTCTGAAGGGTGATTTTAGAATGATTTATGTGATGGACTATGATTTTTTTTATTACTTTTGTACCCAATTATGACTACATTCATTTTAGCTGATAATCAATACATTACTCGCGAGGGGGTAAGCACTTTGTTGACGCGCACGCTGCTGGCGGATGCGATCATCGAAGTTTCGTCGCGTGTGGAGCTGATAAAGCAGTTGGAGCTTTATCCGGAAGCCGTCGTGGTGTTGGACTACACGCTTTTCGATCTGACGGATACGCAGCTGATGAATATGAAACAAAAATACGCTGCCTCGTTTTGGCTCCTGTTTTCAGACGAACTGTCACAGCAGTTTCTGAGGCAAGTATTGTTGGCCGAACAGCAATTTGGGGTGGTGATGAAAACCGATACGAAAGCAACTATCACCAAGGCTTTGCAACAGGCAGCTAAGGGCACCATTTATTTATGTGACTTTGCGGCGCAAGTGTTGCAGGAGGATGTGCCGTCACAAGGGCTGCACGGATTGCTCACTGCGAGCGAGCAGATGGTTTTGCGTGAGATAGCCTTTGGCAAAACGACGAAAGAAATTGCCTTCGACCATAATGTGAGTTTTCATACCATCAACACTCACCGCAAAAATATTTTTCACAAATTGGAAGTAAACAATCTGCACGAAGCCATTAAATATGCGCTTCGTGCAGGAATTATTGATTTAGCCGAATATTGTATTTAGTTTTATTTTGCACTAAACACTTTTGATGATGACAATTTCGTGACTTTGCCGTATTTGGCAAGGGCTTTTTCGTCAATCATTTTTGGGTTGCCGACGATTGCTATTGCAACCGGACGTCCTTTGATGTTGTCGTTATAGAATTTGACAATTTGATCGAAAGTCAAGTTATCAATCGCCGATTGATTGGTTTCAGCGGGCGATTGTGTATAGCCGCGTAGCTTCCAACTTTCATAAATTTGACTCGCATTGCGGTAGTGAGGCTTTTCAATGGAGGCTTCCCCTTTTAAGAAATTTTTGATGTCGGTGAAGTGTTCCGGATGTTGCGGCATATTGGTCAACAAATCCATAAACACGCCGACAGCATCTAACGTTTTATCCGCTTGAGTACCCACCTCTCCTAAGAAATAGGCCTTGTTATTTTCGAGCGCAGGGAGTCGGTAACTTCCTCCGGCAGAATAAGCCAACGAACGGTATTCACGAATTTCCGACAAAACCAAGCCTGTAAATCCGCCGTTAAAATACTCATTGAAAGCATTCGTATAAGGGTCTTTTTCTTTCGTGTAGTTATCACCGTCTACATAAAAATAGATGGTACTCTGTTTCGCGTCATGATCGGGCAGGAAGAAAACGGTATTTTCTTTGTAGTCTACTCGTTCCCGTATTTCAGGTGACGTGGAGGGTTTTTCACCCTCTTTCAATGGCAAATTTGTGCTCAAAATAGCTTGTACATCGTCAATTGGAAGTGTACCTATATAGTGAATTTGTGCGGCGTAATCGGTGGCTCGTTGAAATTCGCCGGTCAGATTGCTCACGGTCAAATCTTTCACTTCGTCCAATGTCAAACGATCGATGTAATCAGATTTCTCTTTGTACAACACATATTCGCGCAAAGCATTGCTCAGGGATGCAGAAGATGTTTTTTCAATTTTCAGTTGTTGGTAATAACGACCTATTAAACTGTTCAACTGTTTTTCATCCAATTGTGGCAACAAAATCTGACGTGTCATCAGGTTACAAGCAGCCTCCAGATTGGTTTCAAAGCCGGTTAATATAACAGACAGATAGTTGTCGTCAATTCTATAGCGGCACGTTGCCCCAAGATTACTAAATTCTTGTTTCACGGCTTGGGCATCCATACTACCCATAATGCCGGCATTATTCATCAACGGTGCCGCAAATCCCAATTTAGGCATCTTTTCTTCACCGATACCAAATTTCAATATTAAAGAAAAAACCTCATTTTCAGGATTTTGCGTGTAATAGAGTTTAGAAAGATCGTTGATCGGCCGGATGACTACTTCATTGAGGTCGGCGTATGATGGTTTGCCATTTTTGACAGGCAAATGACGGAACGCTTTAGCATATTCCGATTCGGCATCACGTAATGGCTTTATCGGCTCAATATCGGGCTTTTCCAAGTCCTTGCTTTTCGACGGTTTGCCTTCGTTGAGGTAAATGGCATAATAGTCTTTGCCGAAATATTTTTTTGCAATGGCTTTAATTTCTTCCGTTGTAATCGCTTCTACACGTTCTTTATATTGCAAAAATTCTTGCAGATCTTTGCCGGTGATAAATGCGTCGGCAATTTCATTGAGTTTAGACATGCCATATTGAGTTGATTCCAATTTAAGGTCAAACGAACGAATTAAATCGCTTTTGATGGATTGCACCAACCAATCTTCAAATTTACCTTCTTGCAGTTTTTTGATCTCTTTCAAAAGCGCATTTTCGGTCGATTTAAGCGATTCAAAACGGCGCTGATTCATGTCGTAATAAGGTATGGCAGTGATTGTGAGCCAACCTCTCTCTTTCAGTGCGTCCACTGAAGCATTCGCTCCCGACAAGTCGCCATCCAACACCAATTTATCTATCAAACCGGTATTGGCGGAATTGGACAAGATAGAGGTACAAATGTCTAATGCAATTTTATCTTTGCTTGCGGCAGTGATGCCGGGGAAAGCAAGTATCGTGTTGGGATATTGTGACAATTTGGCGCTCACTTCTTTGCGCCCTTTGAGCGGCGTTTCGGGATACACTTTACGTTCGGGAATCACCCTGCTTTCCAAACGTCCGAACGTTTCTTTTACCAAAGGAATAATATCATTGGTCTTAATATCGCCCACCAGCACCAAAGCCATATTATTGGGCACATACCAAGTGTTATAAAAATCAACCAGTTGGCTTAATTGCGGATTTTTCAAGTGTTCGGGCAGTCCGATAACGGATCGTGAATAGGGATGTCCGGCAAAAAGGGTGCTCATGACAAAATTCTGTTCCAAATGATTGGGGTTGTCTTGTGCGCGGTTGTATTCTTCGTACACGTTTTCCAATTCGGGTTGAAAACTGCGAAAGACGGGATTAATCAACCGTTCGGAATAGAGTTGCAACCACTTGTAAATTTCACCCGGGGGAAATAGATTAAAATAAAGCGTATAATCGTAAGAGGTGCCGGCATTTAAGACTTCACCTGCCATACCTTGCACGATGCCTGAAAATTCGTTCGATTGACTGTATTTGGCAGCTTCAATCGTTAGTTCATTGATTTCTTTGGAAAGTGCTTCTTTCAAGATTGGGTCAGCTGTGGCTGCCCGTTCATCGTATTTGGCAATGATCTGCTCGTAAATGGGCTTTTCTTTTGCCCAATCGATGGCACCGATTTTGTCTGTACCCTTAAAAAGCATGTGCTCCAGATAGTGAGCCAGCCCCGTGTATTCGGCGGGTTCTTCTTTGGATCCCACGTTCACCACTACCGAACCAAACACATTTGGAATGGTTTCGTCTTCCCACACAAACACGCTCAGTCCGTTGGGCAATTTAAAGGCTTTCAGCCCTTCAGCGTTACTATTTGCGCTTACACACAAGCACAAAATCACAACTAATAAAATGCGCTTAAAATTTTTCATATCTTTATTTTTATTACATGCTGCAAATATACGAATTTATTTTTAATTTCAATAATTTTTATTTATATTCGGCATTTGATTGTCTATTATGCGTCATGTTGTTATTATGGGTTGTGCGCTTTGTAGATGGGGACGAAATAATAAAGCGAACGATTATTCACGCACGCTTGACATATTATGGAGCAATCACTCCTTTTTGCCTTCGCGTTTAATGGTATGTTTGAAGCCCAAAACAGCCAAATTCAATTCAAAAGAAGTTTCCGTTGCTGTCGTTTCCAATTCATTACCAATTAAGTCGGAAAGTATCTCGCCGCTACGATTGATTCGAACTTTTCGCTCCGGCCCATCAGGCAATTGGATACATTCGGAAACAGTGCGCGAAAGTTCTTTGAGCCTGGCAAACGTTTCAATGATTGCCAACGTTGTGGCGGTTGCAGTTGGGCTTTTTAAGATGGTTGCCAACATGTACAAACCCTTCTCAGTGAAGGCTTTAGGAGCATATTTTACGTTTTGTCCCCGACCGCCATCGTTCAAGGTCGAAATTTTCGACCTTGAAGCTATTGCCTCTTCCATTGTCAGATCAAAAATATATCCATCCGGAAATTTATCCGGATTATTTTTGACTGCCTCATTCACACGTTTCGTTTCAACACCATACAACGCTGCGACATCACTGTCAAGAATAACACTCTGATCACGCAAGTTGAGCACCTTGTCCTCCACTTGTCCAAACTTTACAATTTCGTTCATATTCTTTTTGCATTTTAAATTAAAATTGCTCAAAGGTAGACGTCTGAGTTGGAATCGCCAAATTTTTTATGTTATCATTGTGTTATCGGAATGTTATTTTTGTGTTATCGTTTTGTTATCATTGGTTGTGCGCTTTGTAGATGGGGACGAAATAATAAAAGCGAACAATTATTTACTCTCGCTTGACATATTATGGAGTAATTACTCCTTTTTGCCTGTGCGTTTGACAGTATGCTTGAAGCCCAAAACAGCCAAATTCAATTC
>JAISKM010000036.1 GCA_031261285.1 Candidatus Symbiothrix sp.
GAACACGGGAGGCAAAAAAATTGGATACAAATGAAAAAAAATAATTTTAGAAAACCCCGATACATCGGGATGACATTTATACTTGTAGTGATTACTTTGATGCTGATTGGACAAAGCACGCTTCGCCCCTATCAAGCAAACGCACAGATTTCAATTGGTAGTGTGAATGATTCCGTCACAGTTGGTTCGGTGCTGGATTTAAGCCAAGGCTCCGGCGGATTGCTTTTGCCGCAGGTGACGGACACAATTGCAGCCACGCGCACAGCCGGCATGATGGTGTTCAGTACTGCTGACAACAAAGTCTACACCTACAATGGTGTTACTGCGACGTGGGTTGCTTTTTAGATGGCTCAAGGCAGAATGTTTAAAAGGCTGAAAGCCTGACATACCCTAGCCCAGGGCATCGCCCTGGGAAATGATGGGGATCATGTTATTGCGCCCTGAAAGGGCAAGATATGCCGGACTTTCAGCCCGCCCATAACTGTATTGGCAGTATTCCCCAGGCGTTGCCTGGGGCTGGGATATGAAGTCCTTTCAGGACTTAAACTATCGAGAAAGAGCACCCGCACGGGTTTTTGTACATAGTTTCGTTTCGTTTTTCCCAAACGGGTCTCTTTCTTTTTTGGTTGTGCTTGTTGGCAGGAGATGTCTCCACTCCGTAGAGCGAGTTAAAGCCTGCTCTGCTCCGGTCGGCATGACGGACACTTTTTCAAGAGAGAGAGAATACTTCTTTGATTGTTATTTGATGACAAATCTGCGGACGACGCCTTCTAATTTGAAGATGTAGATGGCTTTCGGGAGGTTGAGTTCGTAGGAACTGTCGGGGGTTTTCAGTTCTATTTGGCGTACTTTATTGCCTACGATGGTGATGATTTCCAATTTGGAACCGACGGTTGCATTTTTAATAATCAATACATTTTTGTCGGTCAAACTTAACTCAGGACCGTATACTTCTGCCACCGGCACAGCATTTTGACCCTTGTTTTGCGCAACAAGGGTGCCTTGAGCAGTGAGGAGCATTAAAAATAACAAACCAATGAGTAACGTTTTCTTCATCCAATCATTTTTATGATTACTTTCGGCTGCAAAGATACAAAAAAAATCGCTTTTTTTGCATTGTTTCTCAAAAAAAACAGTCTATCCGACAAAATGCTTGCGCCCAATCAGTTGCAACTTCGTAGTCAACAAGTAAAGTCAACGCTCCGCGCTACCGGCATATAAATAGCGTTTAATACTCTTTTTCGGCGTCTTTTCAAACTCGTTGGGATACAATTCGATGTGGGCGATTCGTTCGTAGGACGCCACCATGCTGTTCAATGTTTCTTTGTTGTGCGCCATGATTTCTGCCAAATTGCCCGAATTAGTGCCGGTGGAATCCATGGCATCGTAATCGGGATAGACCAAAGCAACCAATTTTCCGCCCCGGTCTACTACCAAACTTTCGAGTACAAACGGTAGATTGTCCAATTTGGCTTCTATTTCTTCGGGGTAGATATTTTGTCCGCTGGCACTCAAAATCATACTTTTGGAACGTCCGCGAATGAAGATAAAATCCGCTTCGTCCAGCGTTCCCAAATCGCCTGTGCGCAACCACCCATCTTCGGTGAACACGGCTTTGGTAGCTTCTTCATTTTTGTAATAGCCGCGCATCACATTTTGTCCGTACACTTGAATTTCTCCGGCAATGGTATGCGGATCTTCGGAATCGATGCGCACTTGCATACTGTCCAATGGTTGCCCACAGGAATGTGGCTTAGCATCGGGAAACAACGTCACGCTGATTAACGGAGCACATTCGGTCATGCCGTAACCCACCGAAAGCGGGAGTTTGATTTTTGACAAAAACTCGTCCACTTCGGCATTTAAAGGTGCACCTCCGACTACGATTTGTTTGAAATTTCCGCCAAACGCAGCGATTAATTTCTTACGGATTTGTGCATAAATCTGCGCATCCAAGACCGGTATGCTCAACGCCAATTTCATCGGCACCGTGGAGAGCATCGGGAGTATCATGTTTTTGTAAATTTTTTCCAATATCAACGGGACAGATAAAATCAACACCGGTTTCACCTCTGCAAAGGCTTTTAAAAGAATTTTTGGCGCAGGCGTTTTGCCCAACAGCGTCACATGACAGCCTTCCGAAAGTGCGTATAAAAATTCAAATGCCGCACCATAGGCATGTGCCAATGGCAGGAAAGACAGGATTGTGCCACCTGCTTCCAAGCCCAAAATTTTATGTGCAAACGTCAGATTGCCCGACAAATTGCCACCGGTGATCATGACGCCTTTGCTAAATCCGGTGGTGCCCGAAGTGTAGTTCAGCACCAATATCTCGTCATCGGAAATGTCATCATAGTGAATGTCTTGAGCCGTAAATGTGGGATATTTCTTCTCAAACAGCGTTTGTATGTGTTTAGTGGTGAAAGTTTCATTTTCTTTTTGGTAGAGAAAACTGAAATCGGAGAGCGATACCGTTCCTTTCAAATCGGGCAATTTTTCTTCTTCCAACTGTTCCCAAATCGAATTGTCGGAAAAAAGCAACACGGCGTCCGAATGATTCACAATATGTTGCACATCGTTGGCACTGAAATCTTGCAATACCGGCACAACCACTGCACCATAAGTGGTTGTGGCAAGGTAGGTGATGCACCACTTGTTGGAACTTTTTCCAATCAGTGCGATTTTATCGCCTTTTTTCACTTGACACTCTTCAAAAAGGAGATGCAATTTGGTAATTTCTTTCGCAAGTTCGCCAAAAGTAACCGTATTAGGTGTTCCATACTCGGTCAATGCCTTGTTGTCAAAATTGTTTTTGAAGGCTGTTTCAAACAGTTTAACAAAATTTTCTTTTTCCATGATCCTACATCTTTCTGATTATGTTTGCAAAGATACTAATTTTTTGATTAATAAAAAATTAGTACCTTTGCAAACAATTTAATTTTCATACAATGAAACATGTATTGAGAGGAGTGCGATGCCTCGGAATGACCTTATTGTTTGCTTTGCTGGTAACCGGTAACTGCTCATTGGTAACTGCTCAAGAGATTGCGTCGCCACTTGACATTCCCTTGTTGCTCAGCGGCAATTTCGGTGAATTGCGTACCAATCATTTCCACGCGGGAACGGATATTAAGACACAGGAACGGATTGGACATTCCGTCAAAGCGGTCAAAGACGGCTATGTGGCGCGCATCGGTGTGAGTCCTTATGGCTACGGCAATGTGCTGTACATCGCACATCCCGACGGCACGACCTCCGTTTACGGACACTTGGACAAATTTGTTTCCCGCATCGAAGCTCTCGTACGCGACAGTCAATACCAACGTGAAAGTTTTGCAGTCAACCTGACTCTTTCTCCCGGCGACCTGCCCGTCAAAAAAGGCGAACGCATCGCACTGAGTGGCAATACAGGCGGTTCCGGTGGTCCACACCTCCATTTTGAACTGCGTGACACGCAGACAGAAGAAACGTTTGATGCCCTCCCCTATTTCAAAGGTCGCATCGCCGACACACGGGCACCGGAAATTCGAGGCATTCGCGTGTTTCCGCAACCGGGGAAAGGCATCGCCAACGGCAGTACGCGTGCCCAAACCATCACGCTGACCACCACCAAAGCGGGCAAACAAACCGTGGGAGCCATCACGGCATGGGGACAAGTGGGCGTAGGCGTGAAGGCATACGACTATATGACCAACACGAGCAATGTCTACGGCGTGAAAGAAGTGATTCTAAAAGTGGACAATCAAGAGGTGTATCACGCGGTGGTAGACCGGTTTTCGTTCGACAATGACCGTGCCCTGAACAGTTATGTCGATTGGAAAGAATGGACCGACCACCGTCAATTTTTTATGAAAGCCTACGTCGAACCGGGCAACAAACTGGGTTTCAATCAATCGGCAAGCAACGGACTGCTCGACATCAATCAAGAAAAGACATACAACTTGGAATACGTCCTGAAAGACGCTTACGGCAATACCTCGCGGCTTAACTTCACAATTGTGGGTCAAAAAACAGCGATTCCGGCAGTCAAACCTAACGGCCAATTGTTTGCTTACAACAAAGATAATTCCTATAACGGAAACGGTATTTCGTTAAACATTCCGAAAGGCAATTTATATACCGACATTTATTTTAATGTGACCGAAGTGGCTGATGGGTCATCGCCTTATGCGCCGCTTTACAAGCTCGAAGAACGTGTACCATTACATTCCTATTGTCCTCTGACACTGACTATTACGGACAATACCTATCCCGACAAAGCGAAATATGGCATCGTGCAACTACTACCCAACGGCAAAAAAAATTGGGTGGGTGGCAAATATATTTTGGGCACGATCACGGCACGCATCCGCGAATTGGGTTCGTACACCGTGTTGACAGACGTGACTCCGCCTGTGATTGCGCCATTGGGACAGGCAAAATGGGTCGCCAATCGTCGCGTCGCCTTCAAAATCTCCGACGATTTGAGTGGAATAGCCTCCTATCGAGGCACGGTCGATGGCCATTGGGTCCTTTTTGAATACGATGCTAAAAACAATTACCTCTATTACAATCACGACGCAGGGGCGTTACGCGCTTTGTCCGTACACGACGGCAAATCCCCTGTTTTAAATCTGATTGTGACGGACGATGCGGGAAATGAGGCGCAATTTACCGGCGAATATCCGATTCCTATTTCCTAAGTAAAAAATTTTGCTTAACTTTGCAGGCGGTATGAAGAGAGTATTTCTTTTGATAGGTGTCAGCGTGTTATTAGCGATTCCGGCGGCGTTTGCAAAGCCTGCGGACGATCAATTTGTGGTCGTAATCGACGCCGGACACGGTGGGCACGATGCCGGCGCAACCGGTCGCAGAGGCAGAGAAAAAGACATCAATCTGGCAGTCGCGCTCTACACCGGCAAATACATCAAAGAACATCATCCCGATGTAAAGTTGATTTACACGCGCACAACAGACGTTTTCATCGAACTAAACGAACGTGCCAACATTGCCAATCGCAACAAAGCCGACCTTTTCATATCCGTTCACACCAACTCAGCAACAGGAGCCTCGGCTCGCGGTCCGGAAGTTTACTCGTTTGGGGTATCCCGCACAGCAGAAAACTTGGCAGTGGCTAAACGTGAAAATAGTGTTATCCAATTGGAGGACAATTATCAAGAAAAATACGAAGGTTTTGACCCCAATTCGGCTGAATCCTACATTATTTTCGAGTTTATGCAAAACAAATTTGTGGAGCAAAGCATCCAATTTGCCACACAAGTCGAAAATAGACTCAAAAAATGCGTCCCCTGGAACGATCGTGGCGTGAAACAAGCCCAATTTTTGGTGCTCCGCAAATCCAGCATGCCCCGCGTATTAGTCGAACTGGGCTTCATTTCTAATCCACAAGAAGAAGAAATCTTGCTGAGCGACCATGGTCGCCACGAATACGCCAAAGCAATAGGCGAAGCTTTCACGCAATACAAAGCAGAATACGACCGCAAAAACGGCAAAAAACCCCGCATCGTCAAATCCCTTCCCGCCGAACAAAAAGACGAAATGAATGCCACCGAATCCGCACCCGTAGGGGCGGGATCTGCCCGTCCTGGGGAAACGAGCGTAGAACAACGCCCGGCGCCAACCCGCTCGCGTGTATACAAAGTACAAATCCTCTCGTCCCCAAAGAAATTATCACCCAAATCACCGCAATTAAAAGGCTACAAAGCAGATTTTTATGTAGATAAAGGGACGTACAAATACACGGTGGGCGAAAGTGAAAGTATGGACGAAATTTCTGAAATTCACAAAGCGGCAAGAAAAGATTTTAAGGACGCCTTTATCGTCCCCTTTGAGGAAGGCAAACGCGTCAAATAATACATGGTAAGGGCGACCCTTGCGGTCGCTCCAAATAATAAAAAATATGAAAAAAGGAATCAGAAAAGAATTTGTCATAGGACTAATTACCCTCGTCAGTCTGTTTGTGCTCTATTTCGGCATCAAATACTTGAAGGGAATCAATATTTTCAAACCCACCAACCACTATTATGTGGCGATGTCTAACGTGGCGGAATTGCAACCCTCCAGTCCCGTCTACATCGACGGCTACAAAGTGGGCGTGGTCAACCACATCGAATTTCTGTATGGCAGCAACTCCCCCAAAGACATCCGCGTGCAAATCAATCTGAATAAGCAAGTGAAGTTGCAAGAAGGGACGTATGCCGAACTGAAAGCCAGTCTGACCTCCGGCGCCTACCTGAATTTGATTCTCAACAAATACACGAACGACTATTACCAAATCGGCGACACCTTCGATGGCGTTTCGGACGTGGGGTTGATGGACAAACTGCAAGCCGACCTGATTCCGCAAGTGGAAAAAATCTTGCCGCGCTTGGATTCTATTCTGTTGGGCATCCAAACATTGGTGAATCATCCTGCCTTGACACAGTCGTTAGACCACGTGGAAGCGACGACAGCCAATTTGCAACACTCGTCCGCACAACTGAACACGCTGCTCGCGCAACAAGTGCCGCCCATCTTGTCGAATCTTAAACAGGTATCGACCGATTTTGCCGTTGTAAGCAATAATTTGAAAGGCATCGACCTGCAACCGACATTGAAAAAATTGGACGTTGCAGCAGGGAATATCGACGCGATGACCACGCAACTCAACAGTCGCGACAATTCGCTCGGACTGTTGTTGCACGACAAGGCTTTGTACAACCATTTGGATTCAACTGCGGCCAATGCATCAGCCCTCATGTTCGACATCAAAGCCAACCCCAAACGGTACGTTCACTTCTCGGTCTTTTAATTAGATTAATGTAGCAATTTATCGAATTGAAAAATGTTTTTAATATTTTCTTTAGAATACTACAAATGAAGAAGTTACTTTCGATTCTATTAATTATTTTTTTTAATGTTATCGCCTACTCTCAGTTAAGTAAACAAAATAGTGTTACACAAGAAGTAGTGGGTCGTGATACAATCACCTGGGTATTGAGAGAAAATTTGACAATATGGGATATTTATATTGAAAAGGACAGAAACAGGGCTATTGAATATAAGCGAAATCATCCAAATACTTTAGCTAAGGAAATTACAGAAGTGATAGAAGCGCGCTATTTTAACAGAGAGGGAACACAGCGTATGGAATCTATTTTGTTGGGTTGTTTTTCTGAGGATGACTTATCTAAATTATTCAAGAAAATGAGTGAAAAATCCCGTTTGAGGATGGGCGTTTTCTTGCAAGGTGATGGTACAGTGCTTAGCGTAGATATCTGCGCTTTCGCTCCAATAACAAAGAGTGAATTTTTAACATCTACTGAAGTTTACCGATTTATGAACAATGTCAAGAAATCTTCATTCCCTGACCTGCAAGAGTTGCCATTCATGTATTGTTATATTCCTATTTGGCAACACCATATTAAAGCTGAATTGGAAAGACGGACAAGATCTAAATAGAAATTATATTGTAATGTCAGATGAAAAAGTTACTTCCGATTCTATTAATCATTTTATCCCTTTTTATATTAACGGGACAAATTGCTATTGCTCAGTCATCCGGAGAAACTGCCAAGGGTGGAAGATTCTTAAAAAGAGTAGAATATAATATTCTGGCTCCGGGCATATATAATTTTAATAGCAAAACCGATGTAGAAAAACTCTTTTTTGGAGATTATAATGCCATGATAGAATTTTTTATTGAACCTTCTTTTGAAGGCTCATACGGTTTCCGTATTGTAAAAGATTCTTTAGACAATTATTCCCTTGAAAAAAAGCGCATCTCCAACTGGGAGAAGATCAACAAAGAATTGTCGGCAGAATTCCCGACAAAAGGCATTCCGGCAGGCAGAATAGCAACAATAACAAAGGAAGAAAGTGCCCAAAATGCAAAATACAATCAAGAAATGTGGCAAAAACAGAAAGAAGAAGCTCTTAAAAGGTATGTGGTAGCAACTCAATCTGTACCTATAGGGGATAAGTTTGCAGAAAAATTGTATCATACTGTTACTACAGCTATAGACGGTTTTGTCGGAAAAGGGATACCACCATTTATAACAGATGGCTATGAGGTAACCTTTCGTTGTGTGGTTGAAGATGAAGTGTGGACATTGACTGTCCATGCGCCTCAAGGATATATTGGTAAATTAGCCGATATCTGTAAACAGATAATAAAGGATATAGAAATGGGTCATTTGGATGAATCAGAGTATATTACATTATTAACCTGAGTTCCGTTTAAGATTTTGTTAAGCACATGACAACAACAGAGCAATCAAGGTGGTAAAACATGAGTGTTTGGTGGTACGTTCACTTCCCGGTCTTTTAATTAGATTTTGTCTAAATAACGGAAGCGTGAAAATGGGGTGTAGCGGGAATATCACTCCGATAAAGGCAGCTTAAAAAAATTTAAACTATTGATTTTCAAATAGTTAAGATGTTAAAATCAGTTATTTTCACTAACTTGCTGAATGACAGTCACTAACTGTTTTTCATTAGAAAACGAGTAAAATTATATTTTTTTATTTCAAATTTTATTACGAACTTTGCAACCCTGTTAGGAGGACAAATTATTGGATAATAGAACACGATGAAATCTCACGGAAATATATGGAATCAATGCTTGGAAATTGTCAGAGATAATGTCTCTGAGAATGTCTTCGGCACATGGTTTACGCCCGTGATTCCCTATAAATATGAGGGAAACGATTTCATTATTCAGGTGCCCACTCAATTTTTCTACGAATTTTTGGAAGAACACTATGCCGACTTGATTTATCAAGCATTGGCACGCGTGTCGGGCAATCCGGATATTCATTTGATTTATCGTCCGGTTGTGGACAGCACCAGCCCCAACAAAGGTCGTGTGCTGCTTCCCAGTGAGCATCTAACGGTAAACGATAACCTGTACACGGCAAAAAATCTCAATAAGTCGCCCAACGAATTGACGGACTCCAACCTTGTCGCTTGGGATGCCCATTTGAATGCCCATTTGAATTTCAAAAACTATTTTGAGGGCACGAGCAACAAAGCTGCCCGGGCAATTGCACTCAAAGTGGCTCAGGAGCCGGGAAAAGATTTCAATCCCTACTTTATATATGGTGCTTGTGGCGTGGGCAAAACACACTTGTGTCACGCGATTGGCAATCAAATTGTGGAACTGCATCCCGATAAGAAAGTGCTCTACATTTCAGCACACCTGTTTCAGGTGCAATTTTCCGACGCGCGGCTTAAAAACACAAGCAACGACTTTGTGCATTTCTATCAAGGCGTTGATGTCCTGATTTTAGACGATATTCACGAATTAGCAGGCAAAACAAAGACGCAAGATGCCTTTTTCCATATTTTCAACCACCTAACCTTGAATGGGAAACAAATTATTTTCACCGCAGACAAAGCACCCGCTCAAATTGAAGGTTTGGAAGACCGATTGCTCAGCCGGTTGATTTCCGGCTTGACGCTCGAACTCCAAAAACCCGATTTGGAACTGCGTAAAAAGATTTTGTACAATAAAATCAAACAGGACGGATTGACGATTGCCGACGACATCATCAATTATATTGCCGAAAATGTGACCGATCACGTCCGCAACCTGAAAGGCATTATCACCTCTCTCGTAGCGCAATCTTTATTTTCTAAAATAGACTTGGATTTAACCAAACGCGTGGTGTTGCAAACGACTAATGTGAAAAAGAAAGAAATCACATTAGATAAAATTCAAGACATAGTTAGCTCCTATTTTAAGGTAAACATCAACGACATCCATTCCAAATCGCGCAAACGAGAAATCGTTCAAGCGCGTCAAGTCGCCATGTTCCTCGCTAAAAAGCATACCAAGCATTCCTTCTCTCACATTGGTCTCATTATCGGCAAACGCGACCACGCCACCGTAACCCACGCGTGCAAAACCGTACAAAACGACCTCTCAACAGACAAAGGCTTCAAAGCCACCGTCCTGGAAATCGAAACACGGCTGAAAAACTAATAGCAAAAAAATAAAGCCATAGAACGAGAGTATTCTGCAATAGTACATTTATTGAAGGACATTATTATCATGACCATAGCAGCCGTTATATATTGGTAGTTGCCACTTTGTTGGTAACTGCTAACCCTCGTTGAACGAGGAGGATTTTTATTCTTCAAAAATAATGACTACTTTTGTGGCAGTTATGAAACATTTTTGGTTGCTGATTTTTATACTGTTGGGCAGCTGGACGCTGCACGCGCAGTCGTCCGGATGGTCGTCACCCAAGGAAGAGATGCGTGCCGTATGGATTACGAGCATCTATGCATTGGATTGGCCCAAAAGTCCAACCAAAAATGCGTCAGATATTGAACGCCAAAAAGCGGATTTACTGAAAATTTTAGATCAATTGAAAGCGGCAAATTTCAATACGGTGTTTGTGCAAACCCGCTTGCGTGGCGACGTGATTTATCCGTCAAAAATTGAGCCGCAGACCTCTCATATTGGGGCGAAAAGTATCACCGGTCGCTACGATCCGCTGGCTTTTGCGATTGACGAATGTCACAAACGTGGTCTCGAATGTCACGCGTGGTTTGTGACTTATCCGCTTGGAAAAGAGGGATCTGCGACCCATCAAAAGAATAAAGACTTAGTCAAAAAGCATCAAAACGAAATTTATCTGGATCCGGGAAATCCCAAAACGGCAAAATACCTGTTGTCGCTTGTGAATGAAATTGTGGATAAATACGACATCGACGGCATTCACATGGATTATATTCGCTACCCTGACAGCAAGTTTCCCGATAATACAACCTTTAAGCAGTATGGGAAAGGCAAAAATAAGGCGACTTGGCGGAAAGAAAATATCAATAAGTTTGTGTACCAACTTTATGACCAAGTCAAAGCGCACAAACCGTGGGTACAGGTTAGCAGTTCGGTGATTGGCATGTATGACGGACATATCAAGGTGGGGCGAGGCTATATGAATGCTGCCGATGTGAGCCAAGACCCTGAAAATTGGTTGGCAAAAGGCAAGCACGATTTTGTTGTGCCCATGATGTATCACAAAGACAATCTGTTTTTCCCGTTCGTAACCGATTGGAAATCAAGAAGTCACGGTCGATTGATTATCCCGGGACTGGGCGTTTACCGCATGGATAAAAAAGAAGGCGATTGGACGCTCAAAGACTTGACCGCACAAGTCGATGCCACTCGCGAACACCAAATGGGCGGACACGCATTTTATCGCTTGCAATTTTTGACAGACAATACCAAAGGCATCATGGATAAGTTGGCAAACGATTATTACCGTTATCCTGCGCTGCTGACGCCGATGACATGGCTCAATGCCGTGCGTCCGTTGCCGCCACAAGAAGTGGAAGCCATAGGCGAGGGCGATTACGTGGAATTGAGTTGGGAGCCGGTGCGCCAACCCGGTAAAAAGACAGTCTTTTACAACATCTATCGCTCGCAAACAGCTCCGGTCGACACGCACAATCCGGCTAATTTGATCGCCACTCGCCTCGCCGAAACCGCTGTCTTAGTATCAGTCAATCACAACGTGGAACGTGGCTATTATTATGCTGTCACAGCTTACGACCGCTATCACAACGAGAGCGAACTCTCTCGCCCCGTCTACTTTGTGTCCGGATATCGCCGGATGTGAAAAAACATACTTAAATCAAGGATATGGAAGAGGTTATTTTCATTTGCCAATTCAAAAAAATGTTGTAACTTTGCACCGAAGTCGTCTTACCGGCAAAGAAGTTATGCTGAAAGGGAAAAAGATTGTTTTGGGAATCACGGGAAGTATTGCTGCTTATAAAGCGGCCTATTTGTGTCGCGCCTTGATCAAAAAAGGGGCGGAGGTGCAGGTGGTGATGACGCCCGCTGCGAAAGAATTTATCACGCCCGTTACCCTGTCTGCATTGACTCAAAAGCCTGTTGTCAGTGAATTTTTTACGGCAAACGACGGCACGTGGCACAGTCACGTAGATTTGGGATTGTGGGCAGATCTGATGCTGATTGCTCCTGCCACCGCTGCCACGATTGGTAAAATGGCAAACGGTATTGCCGATAATATGCTGATTACCACCTATTTGTCGATGAAAGCACCCGTTTTTGTAGCCCCTGCGATGGATTTGGATATGTTGGCACACCCCAGTACGCAACACAATTTGGAAAAATTGCGCGCTTACGGCAACCACATCATCGAACCGGCGACCGGTCATCTTGCCAGCAACCTCGAAGGCAAAGGACGAATGGAAGAACCCGACACGATTGTAACCATCGTAGGGGCAACCCTTGCGGTTGCCCACAATGACAACGTTGCCCACAATGACCACGTTGCCCACGATGACAACGTTGCCCACAATGACAAAACGCTGGCCAAAAAAAAAATCCTCCTAACCGCCGGTCCGACCTACGAAAAAATTGACCCGGTGCGTTTTATCGGCAATTTTTCTTCCGGCAAAATGGGCTTTGCCTTGGCAGAAACCTGTGCAGAACGTGGAGCGGAAGTTGTGCTCATAGCGGGTCCTGTGCATTTGCAAGCAATTCACCCAAACATCCGGCGGATTGACGTCACTTCTGCCGAAGAAATGTATCACGAGGCCGTGAAATACTTTCCGAAAATGGACGCAGCGATTCTCTGTGCCGCAGTGGCCGACTATCAACCGGCGCACTATGCCGCCGGCAAACTCAAACGCCAACCCGGCAAATCCTTAACAGTGGAATTAAAACCCAATCCGGACATTGCCGCCGCGCTCGGACAGATGAAGACAAACAAACAAACGCTGATTGGCTTTGCCCTCGAAACAGACAAAGAATGGACCAATGCCCGCGAAAAATTAACGCGAAAAAACCTCGATTTCATCGTCCTCAACTCCCTCAACGATGAAGGTGCCGGTTTCCAAGGCGACACCAACAAAGTGAGCATTATTGCTGCCAACGGCACCTCCGAAACATTTCCGCTCAAATCAAAAAAAGAAGTGGCAGAAGATATTGTGACGCGAGTGTTATAACAAACTCCAAGCGCGTGCAACATACGATTCCTACGACCCCAGTTGTTGAACAAAAGCGTATTTCGATCTGTTTTCAGGTGGATTTAATGTCTATCACAAAGACTATCAATTTTCAAAAATAGAGGGCGGACTCAATTATCCAACCATTTTTAGAATTATTTTCAAAAATATTTGGCAGTTTCAAAAAAAATGCTTTCCTTTGCACTGTCATTCCCGCGTAGGCGGGAATCCCATACTATAATATGAATAAAAAAGTAAAAATATAGGCTTATGATATAGATAAAATGTTAATACATACATTTTAAAAAAAAGGAAAATATTCTGGTACTAGAAATCTGAACAGTTTCAACACAACCACGAATAAAAGGGAGACCTCGTGTTATAAAGCGCGGGCAAATTCTGTTTATTTGGTTGTGTGGGTAGTTCAGAACCTCTAGTACCGATAAATGAGTTTGTCCGCGCCTCCTTTATGTGTGTATGCGAAATTTTTTTCGACAGGACAAAACCGTAAATTAGTTAATTAAATAAAGTTGAAAATAATGAAAAAGATAGTATTGTTATTAGTTGCCACATTATTGGTAACAGGGCAAAACATGTTTTGCCCCTACACAGCCACTGCCCAAGTGGCTATCGGAAGTGTAAATGATTCAATTACACCGGGTGCGTTGTTGGATTTATCACAAGCCGTTGATGCCGGCGGTCTGTTGTTACCACAAATTGAGAGTGCCGACACGCTCATTGAGGAGTTGAAAAAGCCCGGCATGCTGGTTTACAACAAAACCGACGGCAA
>JAISKM010000065.1 GCA_031261285.1 Candidatus Symbiothrix sp.
CTTTAACACCATGATAACAACCATCTTTCTTTAATACTTTTGCCTGTAATGCATACCAAACAAAACTACCTGTAGTTGTTTCAACAAAAATGTCTAAATCACTACCAAATTCATCCTCCTTATATCCGGGATTAGCCCAAACTCCACAATTTTTATTGTGTAGCAATTTTGCAATAATACGATTTGTAATCCCAATTTCAGGCACATTGACTCCAACTTGGTGATGATAAATTATTTCATACCATATTTCGGATGCAATCTCTTGAAATAATGCACACCTTGTTGTTTTTGAATTCATATCCGTTTCTCCTCATCTATATTCATGCCTTATTTTGCAAATGCAGTCTTGTTTTTGACGCAACGAACACTAAATAAGTAATGTTTCCACTCAGAGTAATCGTCAATGCCCCACCCGCTAAAAAAATCTCCAGGAGCATTGAAACTCCGGCAAAATGCCTTTGTCGTATTAACGTCATTCGGATACTCGTAGCGTGTAACGCTAGTCCAAAAATACGCTTTAGTACCCCAGAAACGGTTTTTGTAATAATAATCTGCCTCACCGACCAGCAAAACATTGAATCCTCCATCATCCGCAGCTTTCGAAAAACCATCTGTAGCATTTTTTTCGTCCAAGCTGATTGTTGATTTAAATGCTTGCCCACTACTAAAATAATATTCGAACGGTTCCGTCAATGTGCTATATTTAACCGGATTTGCAGCAATTTCGACCTCTAAAATATCCCACTCATCATCAGTTGGTAAGTGCCAATTAGATGGACAAATGCCTTGATTGGACATACTTTGATTTGAAAAATCTTCTAATACATTACCATTTTTGAAATTCATCGCAGCAGCCCAAGTATACAAAAAACCTAAACGACCACCATTGTAATTTTGTTTTTTTCCGGCGGCTTGATCTAAGCCATTAGGTGAGTAATAATACGGAGCATAATCATAAAAAGGAGGACCATATGGAGTAGGCAAAGCATATTTAGCCATTGGTGGCTCATAAGATAAATTTTCAGTCATCCATTCGCCCGCATCACCAAAAGTAGCTGTATGATACACCTGACCATCACGAGTATCTTTAAGTATGCCAATTTTGGCACTGCCGTTACCCTCATTGCCCTCATCAATCGTTGCACAAGATGTCATCAATAAGCACATCACTATTTGCCATACAATATTTTTCATTTTATTTGTTTTTAAATTGTTGTTTTTTTTAGTAACTGTCAGTATATTTTAAGATGCGTCTTCCTATCTTAGCCAACTCATCATATTTATTGCAAATGTCATTTGCCGTTTGATTTAGATCAGTAACGACCTCATTGTATAATAATTTTTTGACTTTCATTATTCACTTTCACAATATAAACACCCTTATTCAAAAGAATCTCAGCATTTCCGTTAATAGTTGATTGATAGACTTTTTGCCCTGAAATGTTGACTATCGAAATAAGCGTTGTCTCTTTTGTTGCAATCGCTATACCGTTTGCAATCGTATTGATTGCGATTTTGTCTTTACTTATTGTGTTGATTGCGGTGGCATCCTCCTCAATAATATTGACAAAATCGCCCCAACCGACGGCAAGCCAATAAGTACTATAAGAGCCTTTTGGAACATATAAATTTGCAAGTTGTTTTATTGTCACAGAAAATTCATAACTAGCTATTTTTGGTGGAGTTGGATTTTTGCAGTGTATTTCTGTTAATCCTGTACAGTCCTGAAAAGCACTAGGAAACGAAAAAGCTCCAATCGAAGTTACGCTAACAGGAATAATAATAGAAATTAAACCTGTACACCTTTGAAATGCAGCAGCTCCAATTGAAGTCACGCTATTTGGAATCGTATAAGTAGTTGCTTTTGCATTAGGATAAGCGATTAAAGTGGTTCTGTCTTTATTGAACAATACGCCATCTATTGTAGAATAATTTGCATTTTCTCCTAAAACAATAAATTCTTTCAACCCTGTACAACCCCGAAAAGCAGTAGCTTCAATCGAAGTTATATTCTTAGGAATTTTAATTGCAGTTAATTTCGTACAACTTTGAAAAGCACTACTTCCAATCGAAGTTACGCTATTTGGAATAATAACTGATGTTAAACCCGTACACCCCTGAAAAGCACTACTTCCAATCGAGGTCACGCTATCTGGAATAATAACTGATGTTAACCCTGTACAACCCTGAAAAGCAGCTGTTTCAATCAAAATCAGACTATTTGGCAAAATCACAGAAGTTAATCTTGTACAATTATAAAAAGCAAATTCTCCAAAGGAATTATTAGAAGTAGAAGAAAAATTATTGCCGGAATGATAATAAGCTCCTCCTCCGCTAATAATATTTGCGTCTGCTAAATTAAGAATTGTCAATTTCCCATTTGTTGCATTTCCTATATAATCACGCCCAGCCATTTCACGAATATACCGTATGTCTATTCCATTCAAATTGCCAGTTAGCGTTAAATTGATAATTTGATATTTTTTGCTTTCTGCAATGAAAGAAGATAATGACCCTGCATTTTCTACATGAATAGTAATAGATGGGACATCTTGTGCCTGTAAATTGAATGATAGCAATAAACCGATTATTGCCAATAATGATTTGAATGTTGTTTTTGTTTTCATAAGAAACTTTTTTATTAAATTTATTTTATCTGCTTAATTTTGAAAGTTCAAGATTTAAGTATCCAATTACTTGTTGAGAAAAGTCTTCTATGGATTCGGATGATATATCTTTTCCTATCGCTGTAAAATTAAAAATACCATTTGATAATTGTGAGATGTGTATGATTATATGAATGTATTTGCTCCTATCTTCTTGCTTGTATTCAATAGAAAATAAGTAATATTCTGTAGAGTGTATTTCTATTGACATATTATTATCAATATCACCTGCTATTTTTGACCAAATACGACCCGCTAATTCTGCATATTTTCTATCATTAGGATTTTTAGAATTATATTTAGTTTTTAGATTATTCTCATTCTCAAAAGCATCAAGATTTTTTTCAAACACTTTTTCTAAGTTTTCGGATGTTTTGGATTCGCTATCCAATTTAAAGTTAATGAATGGGTTTTTATTAAACAATAATTTTTGCATTTCAGGTGAATATTCTGAAGGAGAGTATAATTTTGCATGATGACAAACAACGAGATAAGCAAAAACACCAAGAAGCAATAGAGGAAATGCAATTATAAACCAAATAACAGGAAGCCTCTCACTGTTTGTGGTTAAATAAGAAATATTTGAACTTAAAGTAATTGACCCTAAACCGTACAAAAGGGATATAAACAATGCAATTATTCCTAAAGGATTCCTTGTGAAATTCTTTGCAGACTTGACAAATTCAGATGTCTTATACATATCTATAGTTTTTCCACCGTCCTGTCCCCTCGTTCGGCAATTTTTAAATAAAAAAGAAGCATGGGATCTGTTATATCTTATTCCGGTTAGAGGCTCTGACAAAGCCTGACGATGGAATAAGCAAACGGTCCCATGCCTCTTGTTTACAAAGACATGGAATATTTGCCTATCACCCTCATCGTCATTTTGAAACTGTCAGATTTCTAACCGAGGATAATATTATAAATACTTCTAATCTAAAATGTCCTTCCGAAGTCCAACGCTTTGAACGTTCGGAATTGCAACAAAGGTAGAAGTATTTTTTTAATCTACAAAATGTTTTAATGAAAAAATGGAATATTGAAAAAAATAAATGCGAAAATAATAGACCTCAAGAGTGAAAATTTGCCGATTTCAAGAAAAAAGACTACTTTTGTGGACTATTTAAAAAGTCAAACGTGCGTGATGGAAAAAGATGCAAAAATAGTTGTTGCCGGACATTTGGGCTTGGTGGGTTCTGCCATACTCCGTAATTTGCAGGAAAAGGGATACACTAATTTCATTACCCGCTCATCGAAAGAGTTGAATTTATTGGATCAAAAAGCCGTTTTTGATTTTTTTCAAAAAGAAAAACCGGATTACGTTTTCCTGGCTGCAGCCAAGGTGGGCGGGATTATCGCCAACAGCACGTATCGCGGACAATTCATTTATGAAAATCTGCAAATACAAACTAATGTCATTCACGCATCCTATTTGAACGGTGTAAAAAAATTGTTGTTTCTCGGTTCCACTTGCATCTACCCCGGCGAAGCACCGCAACCGATGCCCGAAAATTGCTTGTTGACGTCACCTTTGGAGTACACGAACGAGCCTTATGCCATCGCGAAAATTGCCGGCATCAAGCTGTGCGAAAGCTACAATATTCAATACGGCACAAACTATATCGCTGTGATGCCGACCAATTTATATGGACCGAATGATAATTTTGATTTGGAAAAATCGCACGTGCTGCCCGCTTTAGTACGGAAAGTGCATTTGGCAAAAAGCCTGATGAATGATGATTGGGAGGCTATTCGTCACGATTTTAACAAGCTGCCGGTCGAAGGCGTGTCGGGAAAAGACTCCGAAGCAGCCATCACCGAAAAATTGGATAAATACGGCATTAAAAAAGAGAGCGTGGAAATTTGGGGAACAGGCAAACCGTTGCGCGAATTTCTTTGGAGCGAAGAAATGGCAGATGCCTGCGTGTATATCATGGAACATGTCGATTTTAACGATTTGAAACCGGCAGGCAAAGAAATCCGGAATACCCACATCAACATCGGTACGGGGAAAGAAATTTCCATCGCCGGCTTAGCGAAAATAATCGCGAAAACCGTCGGATACACAGGGAAATTCAATTTTAACGCCGATAAGCCGGACGGCACCATGCGTAAATTGACCGACGTCACCAAGTTGCACAACTTGGGCTGGCATCATCAAATTGAGATAGAAGAGGGAGTTGAAAAATTATATAAATGGTACACATTGTCATTCCGTGCTTGACACGGAATCCCCTGAATAAACGCGGGGGATTGCGGATCATCCTGGACTTGATTCAGGACCTCCAATGACAGCAATAAAAACATTTTCATGGGAAAAACAGCATTGATTACCGGAATTACCGGACAAGACGGCGCCTATTTGGCTGAATATTTGATTAAAAAAGGCTATACGGTGCACGGCATCAAGCGGCGGGCATCTTTGTTTAATACCGATCGGATCGACCATTTATATCAAGATCCGCAATTGGATAATCGCAATTTGATTCTCCATTATGGCGACATGACCGATTCGCTCAATATCACCAACATCATTGGCGATGTAAAACCCGATGAAATCTATAATCTGGCAGCACAAAGTCATGTGAAAGTCAGTTTTGACACGCCCGAATATACCGCCAACGTCGACGGTTTGGGTACGCTCCGTATCCTGGAAGCCGTTCGTTTGCTCGGTTTGACGGAGAAAAGCCGTATCTATCAGGCGTCAACCTCCGAATTGTATGGCTTGGTGCAAGAAATTCCCCAAAAAGAAACGACTCCTTTTTATCCGCGCAGTCCTTATGCCGTAGCTAAAATGTATGCCTATTGGATCACCGTCAACTACCGGGAAGCCTACAATATGTTTGCTTGCAATGGCATTTTATTCAACCATGAATCGCCGTTGCGGGGTGAAACATTTGTCACCAGAAAAGTGACGCGAGCACTTTCGCGCATTGCCTTAGGCATTCAGAATGACATTTACATGGGCAATCTGTCGAGCAAACGCGATTGGGGACACGCCAAAGATTACATCAAAGCGATGTATCTGATTTTGCAACAGGACGCTCCGGACGATTATGTCATTGCGACCGGTGTCACCACCACGATTCGTGATTTTATTACGATGGCGTTCAAAGAAATCGGCGTCACTGTAGCTTTCAAAGGCGACGGGGCAAACGAAACAGGCGAGATTGTAAGCATTGACGAGGCTGTGTTCGGCACAAAAATAGGCGAAACATATCTGGCTCCCCTGAAAAAACGGCTTGGCGAAAAAATCATTAAAGTAGATCCCAAATACTTCAGACCGACAGAAGTGGAATTGTTGATAGGCGATGCGACTAAAGCACGCACCAAACTGTCATGGGAACCGCAATACACCTTGGAAACGCTCATCAAAGATATGATGCAAAGTGATGTCAAGGAAATGAAAAAAGAAGCCTATTTGAAAGAAGGCGGCTATCGCATCCTGAATTATTTTGAATAAAAACGTTTACCGGCAGTGTCACACTTTCACAACTTCGGCACTCGTAGTTTTAAGTTGCGGCATTGCCATTCCGATACTTGCGCCGGTGTAAGTGGGGTCGCAGACAATAAATTTGTTGCCCTTGATCGTCAAATAATCGCCTTGTATCGTTTCGTTAAAGTGCACTGCCGTCGCCAAATGTCCCGGATAGTGCAGCAAAACGACGTCCAAATGCAGCAAATCTTTCACCAAATTGGCAAACAGAATGGAGCGATCTTCACAATCGTTGGCAGGGTAAAAGAAACTTTCATCGGCAAATAGCGGACGTTCATAACCGAATTGTTGTTCGTCGGTTTGATAGTTGAAAGCCGTTTGCACGAACTGTAGCAATATATTGGCGGCATCGCGTTCGCTTTTACCGGCTATCTGTTGCTGTAGTGCCGGATATAAATCCTGTTTGAGTTGTTCGCTCAGGGAAGCCTGGGCATAGAGGTTCCACTCATTACTCAACGGATAATTCTTGTAAAAATCAATGAGATTTTTGTTGGTTGAAACAGTTACGCGAAGGTCGCGATTGTATTTGGACGTGAATGTTTTTGTTGGCGTAGCAACAACCGGAAAATTAGGTTGCGTGATTTTCAGCGAAGCCGGTTGCTCTTTTGGAAACTCGTGATTAAGTACATTAAATTGTCCGCCTTTGAACGATTTGTCCAGCACGTAATAGTTCAATCCATTGATTGGGATGTAAACGTATTGATACATCGTTTCCTGAAACGGCACGAGCAGCACTAATTTATTTTCAATGCGTGCGATGCGTACTTTGTAGCCCGATTGTGAGAGAATAAACATCTGCATCAAAACGGCTTCATTGCACGGTTTTCCAAACTGTTTTTCCGACATCGTTTTCAACAGTTCCATATAGCCCCAGTCGCTGAGATTGAGTTCTTTGCGCAAGGTTAAGCAATCGTTTAGCAGGTCGTTGTAGCGACTATCCGATAATGTTTCCCACGCATCTGCTACGCTATTTTCCGAAGCATCACGCAACAAAAAGCGGTGTGAAGCATCCAAACTCACTTTACCTTCAGAGCCGTAATATGAAAACGTGAACCGGGGCTTCACAGGAGATGTCTTCGCTCCCTGCGGTTGGTCGACAGGACGTGGTGTGGGTGGAATCGGAGCTATGGGCTGCGGTTGTACAACCGGCACAGTGGGCAACGGTTTGATTTCCTTGAACGGAACCGGGTCAATCGTTGGCTTTCTATCAGGTGTTGGCTCCACTTTGGGTGGAATCACAGGCTTCGGCTCTTTCGGGATAGGAATGCCTTGAAACGCCTGAAAACTCTCCCAAGATTGACGCACATAGTCTGCAAATTCGGCATTCGCTTTGTCACGGTAGTCGTTAAATTCCTTGACAGATTGGTCACGAAAACCTGTATATTCTTGTTGTGCCTGTTTTCTGTATTGCTCAAAATCATCTTGAGCATAAACACTTGTAAACGAGCAAATAAAGAGTAGAAATAAAATATTTATTTTCATTTTAATCACTTATCTATTCCGGGCGAAACTGTATATCGCTTGAATATTCTTCACTGATAACATATCCTGTGTCATATTGTATATATTTTAACTATTCTTAGTATGTTTTTTACATCGCAAAGGTAATACAAATTTTTGAATTTTCAAACTTTTGGCAATTAGTTTCAAACATTCATCATACAAAATCAATCCCCCAACAGCGGCTGTGGCTTCACCTGTTGTGCTTTCGGCACAGGCGAATGTTTCGGACTACCGCCACCGAAAGCGATGCCGAGTTTGATGCCAATTGCATAGCCCACATCCATATAGATGCCTGTGTAAAGCGCGTTTTTCTCTGAAAGTTGCCATTTGGCACCGGCTTCTGCAGACAACATAAAAACTGTTTTAATGTCTAATTTGTCTGATAAAGAGACATCGTTTAGCGTTTCAAAACCGTGGTTGGGCATATTGGGATAGGTTTGTTTGGTGTAATCCGAATAGCCGGTGGTTGTCATTGTGGCAACGGTTTGCTTGTAGGTGGCAGAGAGCGGGATGCCTACTTTGCCGCCTGCGCCCAAGTAAAAAGCCGATTTACTGCTGATGGGTACTTGAACTTGCAACATCAAAGGGAGTTGCAACAGCATAGCGGTTTGTTTTTCTTCCACGCCGGCATAATGGGTGCGCAGGTAGAAATTGCCTTGCAATCCCGGAGGCGTTTCTATCAGTTGTTCGGTATTTTGGTCGTTTAAAGTCAGCGAACCGTTGTAGAGAGCCATCTCTAAGCCTGTGGAAAGTCCGGCATTGGATGAGAAGAAGTAGGTGTAATCCACGCCCAGATTGCCACCGATGCTTGATTTGACTGTTTCTTTTTCAAATTTGAACATGGAGTTTCCACCACCGGCGTGGATGCGCCATTCGCTGCCATATTGCTTTTGTGCAACCGCTGCGTGGGTGCAAATGAGTAAACCTATTAGTGTAATTATATTTTTCATCGTAATTCGTAATTTTTAATTTTTAATTACTTTCACTTGTTTTCCATTAACTTTCAGGATGTATGTGCCTCGTTTCAAGGTAGATAAGTCGAGCGTCGTTTGCTTTTCGGCTGCTGAAAATTGCTGCACTAATTGTCCGTTTATGTTGTAAATTTCAATTTTATCGCCGGCTTGGATGCTTGCGTTTTCAACCGTGACGGTGCCGGAGGTTGGATTGGGGTAACTTTTGAGTGTGCCATTACCCAGTTTGACGGGGCAGGATTGGAATTGTTGCCCATTTTGTGTGGTCAGGCGAACGGAATAGTCTGCATCATAATCCTTGCCGGTTGCAAAATACAAATTTCCGGATGTTTCGCCCGCCATATCGACGCCATTCCGCTGCCATTGATACGCCACAAAGGTGTGTCCGCCATTGCGCGCAGGGTCGTTGATCACCGACAGCACATCGTCCCAAACCTGCACCACCAGATTGGGCAGGCACGATTGTTTGAAACTGACGGCAATCGTGTGATTGGCGGTCACATTCGTAAAGATGTAACTGCCGCTTGAAACGGCACCCGCATTATTCACGCCGTCTATCAGCACCTGATTGATTTCGTAATAGGTAGTTGGTGTGAACGTGAACGGTTGACTGTTCCCGTGATTAACGGTTTGGTCGGTTGCCGGCGAAATACTGCCGTTAGCACCGGCCGAAACACTGATGGTGTATTGCTTTTGCTTGAACGATACCGAAATGGTATGATTGGCAGTGACATTCGTAAACGTATAACTACCCGCCGAAACCGCCCCCACATTATTCACGCCGTCAATTAACACTTGACTGATTTCATAACCCACATTTGGCGTAAAAGTAAACGTCTGACTGTTTCCGTGCGCAACAATTTGATTAGAAGCCGGCGAAATCGCGCCCCCACTTCCCGCCAACACGCTAATCGTGTAAGTATTTTGTATTGCTCTTGCTTGCAAGGTTCTTGCTGCGGTTACGCTGAAACTGTAAGATTGAAGATTAGAAACTTTTGTAGCACCCTCATACCAACCGTCAAAAGTGTAACCATTTTGGACTGTACAATCAACGGTTGCGGTAGCACCTGAATTGTAAGTGCCGGAACCTGTTGTGGTGGAGATTCCTGTACCGGATTGGGTTATGATAGTGTATTGGTTTAGTTTGAACGATACGGCAATCGTATGAGAAGCCGTTACATTCGCAAAGGTATAACTGCCGGTTGAAACGGCATCGGTATTATTCACTCCGTCTATTAAAACTTGGTCGATTTCGTAACTTGTATTAGGCGTAAAGGTAAAAACTTGATTGTCACCATGTGTCACAGTTGGATTAGGTGGTGAAATAGTGCCATTAGCTCCTGCCGACGTCGTGATAATATAAGTCTTTTGTGTTGCTTTGGCTTGCAATGTTCTCGCTTCAGTCACAGCAAAACTGTAAGATTGATTGCTTGATACTTTTGTAGAACTTTCATACCACCCGTCAAAAGTGTAACCGCTTTGCACGGTGCAACCAACGGTTGCGGTAGCACCTGAATTGTAAGTGCCGCTACCTGTTGTGGCAGAAATGCCAGTGCCGGATTGAGTTGTGATAATGTATTGTGTTGGCGGATTTTGTATCGCTCTTGCCTGCAATGTTCTTGCTGCGGTCACAGTGAAACCGTAAGATTGATTGCTTGATACTTTTGTAGAGCCTTCATACCAACCGTCAAAAGTGTAGCCGCTTTGCACAGTGCAGCCAACGATTGCAGTCGTACCAGAATTGTAAGTGCCGGAACCTGTTGTAGATGAAATTCCTGTGCCGGATTGGGCAGTGATTGTATATTGTTTTAATTTAAAAGTTACAGAAATGGTGTGATTTGCAGTTACGTTTGAAAACGTATAACTGCCATTTGCAACCGCTGTGGTATTATTCACGCCGTCAATTAACACTTGATTGATTTCATAACTACTATTAGGCGCAAAAGTAAACGTTTGACTATTTCCGTGTATCACGATTTGATTAGAGGATGGTGAAATATTGCCGCCACTTCCTGCGGAAACGGTAATGGTATATTGTTTTAATTTAAAAGTTACAGAAATGGTGTGATTTGCAGTTACGTTTGAAAACATATAACTGCCATTTGCAACCGCTGTGGTATTATTCACGCCGTCAATTAACACTTGATTTGTGGCATAACCACTATTAGGTGTAAAAGTAAAAGTTTGGCTATCGCCTTGATTAACTGTTACGTTACCACTTGGGGAGATAGCACCATTACTTCCTGAGGATGCTGTAATGGTATATGTTTGAATGTTTTGCTGTTGGTATTTAAAAACAGGTAATCCCTGATTTGCAGAACCACTGTTTGACATAGCCCAAATAGTACTAAAGTCCCAGCCTAAATTAGATTCAATCCATGGTTGTGATTGAAAAGAAGATAATTCCATGTCCTTTCCATCTTTTCCAGTAACATCTGTACTGCTTACTGTTGCACCATTTAAAATTATTGTTGATAGTGCATAACAATCGGATATAGAAAGTTGTAAAACATCACTTGCTGTTATTCTCCCTACATAAGAAATATAATCACCACTATTTACGGTTGCAGTTATACTTGCATTTGCAACAAAACAATTTTTGATAGAGTTTTTAGAAGATCCATTAGAGGGCCTAGATCCGCAAATACCTCCTGCATAAGGATAATACGAAGTTGAAGAGGAAATATTACCAAAATTATAGCAATTTGAAATTTGACCATAGAAAGACGCACCAGAAATTCCACCTGCATTAGCAGCAGATTTAGAAGCATCCGCAGAAATAGTACCGATATTATAGCAATTAGAAATTGGCAAATAATAAGTATCGCCACAGATGCCCCCTGCAGAAGCAACTGATGTGATTATTGTAGAAGTAGTCGAAGCTGAAATATTGCCCTCATTATAACAATTTAAAATTGAACTACTAATAACGACTGAATTATCACAATAGGCAGAACCACAAATACCTCCTGCATACGCCGTCCCTGAGTCTAATGGTTTTCCCGATGATAACGCTGTAATATTTCCTAAATTGTAGCAATCTAAAATTGATTTTGAATCTGAATAGGTATAAACTGCATACCCACAAATTCCCCCAATATTGGATTGTATTAAGGATGATGCGGAAATAGTTCCTAAGTTATAGCACTTAGAAATTGCACTTGATATAGATTGTCCGCAAATACCTCCAAAATCATGGTAATTTGATGGGGTTGATGTTGAAATACTCCCTAAATTATAACAATTTGAAATTGAGCATTGATTAGCATCTCCACAAATACCACCAGCATAATTAACTGAAGTTGTAATTGTTGCCGTATTAGAACAATAACTTATTGTTGAATTCTTGGCTGCTCCGCAAATGCCACCTATTGATCCAGATGAAGCAGATAGAGTTCCTTTTACCGCTAAATTTTGGACGGTAGCATTAGATAAATATCCAAATACACCGCGCGTATTGTTTAGTTCAATTTCATGTTTTCCACCATCAAAAATTCCGCTAAATGGTTTAGTGTCGGAATTGCTGATAAATGTAGTTAATGCATTTGAACCTGTTAAGTCATTAGTAAGCAAAAAATACTTGCCGGAATAGGTCGTGCCACTATTTACCGAAGTAGCCAAAGTTTCCATATCTGCTTTGCTGGAAATCAGATAAGGCGATGTTTGTGTACCCGAGCCACCACTGTATGCAGGGAGTGTGTTTATTTTGAATGTCACAGAAATCGTATGATTAGCCGTGATATTAGTAAAAGTATAACTGCCATTTGAAACGGCATTGGGATTATTTACGCCGTCTATTAGCACTTGGTCAATTTCGTAGCCTGTATTTGGCGTAAAAGTAAATATTTGACTACCGCCATGATTAATGGACACACTGCCACTTGGCGAAATATTGCCGTTGCTTCCTGCGGATGCTGTCATAGTGTATTGACTTGATGGTACAAACTCCATAATATTTGAGAAGTCTTTCCATTGTGTCGCTACTCTGTAGGTCGATACTGAACCTGTTGGCACATACAAAGTGCAGGTATTTTTATTAACAGAGGAAAAGACACCTTCACCTAAAAGTGCAGGAGTGGCATTATGAACATATATGGAGGTAAGAGAACTGCAATATTGAAAAGCACCAGGTCCAATGCGTGTAACGCTGTTGCCAATGGTAACAGAGGTGAGACCACTGCAAGACCGAAAAACAGTCTCCCCAATTTCTGTAACACTGTTAGGAATGGAAATAGTGGTAAGACCGCTGCATCCTAAAAAAGCAGAAGCCCCAATACTTGTAGCACCCGTGTTGATGACCACTGTATTAATAGCAGAGAGGGAAGAATACCAAGGTAAAGTATTCTGAAAATAATAATTTGTCATTGTGCCTGTACCGCTAATGGTAAGGGTATAGTTTGAGGAAGTACCGCTAAGCGTCCATATGAGGTTAGCCCCGCAAGAGCCGGTGTCTACGATTTGAGCAAATGTGCTTATTGTTGAAAAGAAGCAAATAAATAAAGTAATTAATATTTTCTTCATGATTTATGTTGTTTTATATTCTGAAAAATCCAAGCCAAATTGCCAATCTTTTTTTTTGGCAGAAGTAAATTTCAGATGATTCCAACCATTGTCTTGCGCAATCTTTACAAACTTACTTTTCTCTGAATCAAAGACTTGACAACCAAAAATTACGTCAGTTATTGCTTCTTTATTTATATGGTAATCGCCACGTCCTTGTTTCATAATTCGCACCTCATTTTCATATTGCCAATCCAAAGATTTTGTTTCGACTAAAATTTTCGTCAAGTATCCACCTCCTTTGAAATAATCGTCTCTAACATCATTGAATATAGGGTATTGAATAATATAATTGATAGGATACGGTGTCATAAAAAAACTCGTATCTTTAAGTATATCCAATTTCAGTACAATTCCATTATGTTTTTCTGCATAATGTGCCCACAGCAACAAATTGTCTTGTTGCAGTGAGAAGCAGGATATTCCTAATTCTTGCGTAGCCTCTTTCACTGCTTTATTTGTCAGCTTAAATCTATAGTCTGAATCTTGTATTTTAGTACGAAATTCTGTTTTTTGCTTTTCTGTAAGCCCTCTCTCTTTAGCTAATAATTCAACATACAAATCTAATTCATCATCTGAATTATCTGTATCTATGGTCAGTTGACAATCAAAAGGGTCATTGAAATCAGTAGGCACAGAAAATCTTATTTTCCCTGATTCTATAATTTTTAATCCTGTATCAAATGTAGTGTATTTATATAATACAGGAGGGAGTTCACCGCTCTCTATGATCATCTTCATAACCGTTTCATGATCATCATAATTTATTGAATTATTTTCCATATCTTTCCAAATATTATGTTTTTAATCATTGATAGTATTAAAACTTCGTGCTTTTTAAAACCTCAAAAATTCTATCTTTAAATTGAAGTGTTCTAATAATATTTCTCACTGGACCATTTTTGATTGCGCGTTCTTCTTTGATAGCTTTTTTAATTATATCAATAGAGCGATTGAATAGCCCTATTTTTTTATTCTCATCGTCTAGACTTGCTACTATATTTGAACAATATCTCTCAGCATCTCGTGAATTAAGCCATGGTATTTTCATGCTTTTTGATGCTAATATTCGATATATCATAATTGCATAATATCGAAAAAGTGCATAATCCGAATTTAACTTTCCTATATCAATCAATTTTTGAAAATTAAATAAAAGATAGTTACTCAAAAAATATGGATAAAAGGTATGATCCTCTTGAAATATCTGAAATTCTCGCCGCCTTAATATTTCAGTTGGATTATTATTATAAACAAGATGTGGTGCAGATAAAAAGACCGCAGTAAAAGCCCTGATTTGACTATGTAAATTGACAATCCTTGCTTTTTCAATTCGTTGTTCTGAATTGGCGTATTCTTTTGAACGTCTTTCGTAATACAATTTTTCGGGAAGTTCTACTGAAATGTGGCTGTAAAATTCTTGCAATCTTTTATGAAATTTTTCAAGAGTAATAAAGGCTTCTTCCGGAACAGGAGTTTGTCTATTAGTTGCGCGAATTATACGAGTAATAACATCATTATCATTTGTGTGAATTATTTTAACTGGAATGAGAAAATTTGGCGATGATAAAATTGCATTTCTACATTGAAAAATCATATTACTTGTTTGACACCCATTTACAATTTGAAATTCCCGCATTTCATAATCATTAGAGCCTAAATTTTTAAAATGCTTAGCTACAATTGTTATTCCATTATTTAGCAAAATAAACTTATCCTGCAATTCTTTTGAATTTATTGTTTCTCCCATTTCTGAATTTACAGCATTATCAAAACCTTGAAAATCCCGAACATTTTCATAAAATAAATTTCTTCGCAAATTTTGCTCATTATCACTAATCAATTTCATAAATTCAGGTACTGACAAATAGCCAATATAAGACTGTTCTACATGTTCTATTTTATCCAATGATAAATTATTCTTAAAGTTTATAACAACGTCAAACCTATTTTCAATTTCGTTGTAAGCATCTATTATAAAGTCTGCGCCAATAGGATAGATTTTAACTTCTTTCAATTCAGGAACAACATCTTGTAGGGTTTTTTCTTCTTGTTTTACAATTCCTGCGATAGTATCGCTTGTGGAATCTTTTCCTGTTGTTGCATAATACAAATAAATTGAGGGGCTTTGTTTACTCAAATATCTTGAGTTTTCATGTTCAAATAATTCATCATAAATATCCTTAAAATATTTAATTTCATCGGATAGAGGAATTGACGGTTGTTTAGAAAAGAAATTTTTGACCGCACCTATAAATTTGTACAAATCTCCACTATCGTAGTTTGACGATGTTTTAGATTGTGTGAAAATAATTTTCACATCCAGATTTTTTGATTTCCTTAAAATTTCCAATTCTTCTTTTGCTAAAACCAGATTATTATTGACAATTAGAGCAATACCGTCTATGCCGAAATTACTACCATTATCAACATCAAGTTCTTTTATACTTGTGGTGTCACCAAATGCTTCCGGATGCAGTTTGGATACAATCACATAATTGACTAAATATTCAAAAACTTTTGTTTCTGCTAAATCTGACAATTTAAAATCAGATTTAAATTCTTGAAGAATTCCATTAATAAACTTATTTTCTACCATAATACCTATATTTTAAATTAATACTTTTACTTTTAAAGAATTTTTAATCTATCTCTCGCCTCTCTCACCCCCTGCCCCGCAGCCTTCTGATACCACTTCCTGGCATTCGACTTACTTTGCTTCACGCCATAGCCAAATTCATAGAGCAGCCCCAAATTGTATTGCGCGGGCGCATAACCTTGATTGGCGGCGTTCTGATACAGTCGTGCGGCTTCTGCGTAGTTTTTTTGCTGTTCGTATTGGATGCCTTGCCGATTCCATGCTTTGGCATTTTCGGTAGCCGTGCGTTGCAATTCTGCTTTCAGTTCCACGATTTTCCCTTCTTCCACTTCTATTTCTTGCCGGTAGGATTGATAACCGCCCGCTTGCAATTCTATCGTATGCCGCCCCATTAGTACATTTTGAATGATAGCCGGCGTCGTTTCTTTTTGTTTGACACCATCTATCATAAGGACAGCATCCACTACGTTTGAACTGATATTCAACGAGCCATAGATAGGCGTAGGTGCTTGCAGAGGGATTGTTTGGTTTTCGCCTGCTTTCACTTCAATGGAGGTAATCGAGGGACGGTGCGCCGGTTTTTTGACTTCCACTTTATACAGACCCGGCATCAGGCGACCGCTCCACGTGCTTGCCGCTTTGCGTTCGTCATTGACATAAATAGCACCGCCGCCGCTCAAGGTAATTACGGCAAAAGCGGGTTGTAATTCAGGCGTTAGATAGAATTTTTCGGATGCTTTTATCTCAACTTGCCCGCTCAGCGGATGATACATCGGGGCTTCAATCGTGTATTGATGCTTGCCGTAAGAAAGCAACTTTTGGAACGCACCGCCGGTAAATGGTTCAGACGGATTGCCGTCTATTTTTATCGTAGCGCCTTCAATGGGGCAATTGACAACAAGGTATTGCAACGCCACATTTTCGTTGATAACGGTAGTGGTGGTGCCGGATTTCAGTTTCATAATATAGACGGTGGCTTCACGCAACGGTTCGCCAAAATTGTAATTGCGCACCACGCCCAGGTCTTTGTGCTGAATGGTAAGGCGTTGCGTGCCCGGTGGCAACCACACCCAAATTTCGCCTGTGCCTTGCTTGGAGTTGACTATGCCGATAGAGCCTGCATCAAAAGTCATATCTTGCAATTTCAAAGGCGTTTCTATCTTCACAATTGCACATACCTTGTTATTTTGGTCGGTGCGCGGGTCGGTAATGCGTGCCGATTGGTCGGTTTCATCTATCGCAAAACTTTCTACTGCGATGTTTTGCGAAAACGCTATTGTGCTGAATAACAGCATGATGATTGTGAGAAAACCCTTCTGCAACACTTGTGTGTAACTTCTGAGGTTGCTTATAAGGCTTTCAGCCTTACTGTTTGCTATAATCAACCCTTTTTGCATCACTATTTTATTATTAAAAATTTGAAATGTCATATAAGCCAAAATCGGGGTCTTTCTCCGGCTGCCATGTGCGAATATGGATGACCGGCTCTTCCGTTTTGTTCAAATCCACCATCAGAAACAGATAGCCCGTGTCGCCGTAAGTCGTTGAGAAATAGTCCTGTTTCAACTGAATGCCGTAGATTTCACTACCTGTGCCGGCTTTCTTTACGCCCGTGTCTGTAAATTTCAGATTGACGTATTCGTTGCTTTTGAACACCGTGTTGAGTTTTTTCAGGTATTCTTCTTTCGTGTATTGTGTCAATTTTGTTTGGTTGGACGGCAAAGCATATTTCGCATTGTCCGCGCCCACGTGATTTTTCACTGTTTTGCCCACGATTATCAAGGCATTATCCGAAAATATCGACTCGATATAATCCAAGCGCTTCAAAGCATACGCCGTTTTGTAATTCTCAATAAAATTGATGATTGCCAAACGTGAATATTCGCCCCATTGGTCGTATTTCATAATATCATCGCTCGTATTCGCCGACAACGCAAACGACAGCGACCGAATTTTGCCCTCACTTTCCGAGATGTTAAACACCACATCTTCGACAAATGCACGCCGGTTGTTGCTGAAACTAAACCGCATCGGCAGCGACCGCGCCAATATGCCATCCTCAAATTTCACAAACGAATACGTCGGTTTGGAAAGAATGACCGCACGTCCATAGCGCACCAATTTTGTAAAAATATCGTAACCCTCTGCCGTGAAACAATCGCGCACCGATTCATAATTTTTGGTGCGGATGGCCGTTTCGACACGTTCCAATAACGGCAAATAATCCGAACCGTCCGTAGGGGCGACCCTTGCGGTCGCCCTTACCCCAACGGTCGTCCCATCCGCAATGTTTTGGGCAACCGTATTTGGGACAACCGTATTTTTGGTAATTGCATTTTGAACAACCACATTTGGGGCGACCGCATTTTGAACAACCGTATTCAGGGCGACCGTATTTTGAACAACCGCATTCAGGGCGACCGCAAGGGTCGCCCCTACGGGGTTTGTTAACGACACATTGGCATAACTTTTTTTGAAAATAATTGGTTCTACCTTATTTAACACATCATTGACTTCGTTGTCAATTTTCCATTCGTTCTCGAAGGCGTATTCGATTTTCAGCCGCACATCCTTGTGCTGTGTGGTGTCGCCAACCAATTCTGCCATGCCTTTGCCGTCTTTTGCGCCGGTGACCAACGACCAATTTCGTCCGTCGAAAAACGAATAGTCGCAATTCACTACCGGATGGTTTTTGTAGGTAATTTTTAATAGATAGCGTGTCAGATTTTCATCCGGCTGTTTTTCCGTGACTTCAAAATCAAGATTTTCAATGAGTTCATTGATTTGTCGAGGCAAAAAAACATCCAATTTCTGCGTTTTATCTGCAATCGACATCGTAATACTTTCTGAATTTGGAAGACTTTGTAGCAACATCAATGCCCAATAATAATCCCGCAACGCATCTGCTATCTGATATTTTGATTCCGCCACCAGGGCTTCTTTCACAAACTCTTTCACTTTGTGTTCGCGCTCGTTAAATATTTTCCCGACTTCGCTTTTTTTGACAAAGCGGAACACATGCACTTCCGGCTCTTCGCCCCAACTCAAAATCTCGGTGTTTTTGATGGTGGCGTTGGAATGGGTTTGCACCAAATTATTGACATATTCTTTAAAATCAGTCTTCTTACCGTTCGTTTTTTGTTCGGAATAAACACTAAATTTACTCGCAACATTGACGGAAATACTGCCAATTAGCATCGACAGCGCCTCTTTATCCGCCAATGCAGTCGTTTTGCCAACGCCTTCGCCCCAATAGTAATGAGGGTTTTTCTTAATTTCGTCTACCGATTGTGAAAAAGCCGGTTGGACGCACAAGCATCCAATCAGCATTAATGTCCGCAGGTTTCGCTTCGCTCCACCTGCGGTTATGCAAATCTCACGCCTCCGGCGTTGCAAAACAGACATCCAATTTGTCATAAATCTTGTATTTAGGGCAACCACAAGGGTTGCCCCTACATTATTGATTATCTAATTTTTTCATTTCTTCGTCAAACACTTTCTTAAATTGCTGTTTGTCGAAATCCAACTGCAATTTGGAATCTTTTGAAATACGGTCGGCAATTTTGTTTGCAATAATTTCCTTACTCATTTCGATGGCAATGTAGTAGGTATAGTTATTTTTATTTTGAAAAACTTTGTCACCGATAATTTTCACATCGTTTAATGATTGATTGACAACCAAAATCGCATTTTCTTCAAATTTATTTTCAAACTCCTGTTTGTCTGCCACCGACCGTTGGTTGGTGTACGCTTCCGTAACAGTCTTCACCGTGGTTTGAACATTACTTGCCAACTCCGTTTTGGCATTGGTCAACGCAATTTTCTTTGCCGTCGCCAAATTGGGGCTGATGCCGGATTGTGTAGCCCGGAAAAAATCTTTAGTCGAGCGATACTCCTTGTCCGCAAATGGTACCACAACTTCCGTTGCGCCCTGTTCAACCGCTACTTTTTTACTTTTGCAACCCGTCACCATGACACCTGCACATACTGCTATTGCAGTGAGAACCAAAATTTTCTTCATTTGTCTTTTATTTTTTAATTTATATTAGTATTTATCTAACTTTCATTTTTGGACATAAAAAAGCGCGGACAAAACTCAAATCATTTGTTTTTATGAGGTTCTTGACTACCTTGACAATCAAATAATGAGTAAAGCCCACGCCAAACGGCGTGAGCGTCATCACTTTACTCTTGATTGTCAATTGAAATTGTCAAGATTTCATAAAAACAAGATGTAAGCTAAACGCTTTTCCAACAATGTCTCAATGTGCATATCAGCACATTATGTGTTTTATATCATAAGCAAAAATTATTTCGTATTAATACCGGGCGTAAAGATACAAAAAATATTAATAACAATAGAAAGGTGCAGAAATATTATTAACAAGGAGGTAATTTTACCTCCTATTGTTTTGAAACAGTAGCTACCAAGAAATTATTACAGCGCCCACTGCGATACAAAATACCAGACGGTGGACGTGATAAATCCGAAGACGATGCCCAAACCTACCACCAACGAGCAATAGCGCGGATTGAGGTTGTATTGACTCGCCAACAGGCTGACGGTGATGTGCGACGACATGCCCGCTTCAAAAACGCTGATTTTCGCGAAATTACCACCGGATTGCATCACGATTGCCAATGCCAGCACCAAGCAAGGGGCTAAAATCAATTTGTAGAGCAAGCCTGCCGATAAAAGTCGCCACTCGTGTTTCATTTCACCGAATTTCAACTGTAAACCAATGGAAAAAAGTGCCATCGGCGACATCGTAGCAATCAATTTATCAAACAGGGGATTGGCGACGGAAATATCCAAAAATAGCGGCAGAATCAGGGCACACAAACAACCGATAAACGGCGGAAAGCGAAACACTTTTTTCACCACAAACATAAAATTCAGTTCTTTCGATTTTTCGGCAGAACTTCTTAGCACCGTGATTACGCCAATGGTCGCAAACAAAATAAATGTGACTTGGTCGAAAATCACTGCATGATGAATTTCCGATTCACCGTAAAATGCCGAAATCATCGGAAAACCAAGAAAAGCGGTATTCCCCAATCCACAAGTGACGAGCAAAGCCGTGCGTGATGCCATGGACAGCCGTTTTTTGCGGTCATAAATCTGCACAAACAGCCACGCACCTCCCCACACCAGCAACGATCCAAAAATGGGTAGCAGCACGTTCGCACTCCATTCAATTTCAGGAACAAATCGCAACGAAAATGCCGGCAACGCCGCATACAGTACCCACGCATTAACGCTCTTGTGGGCACCTTCAGGCAATAGTTGCAAGCGCGACATCGCCATTCCCGTCGCCACACAAAAGAATATCAGAATAAAATTGATCATTGTTCTGCAATTTTGGATGCAAATGTACGCTTTTTTCACAAAATACTTAAATATTTTTTCATTTTTAATTTGTAATTAAAATATTATGCTTACATTTGTGTCCTAAATAAATATACACAAAATGAAAAAAATAGCTTTGTTCTTAGTCTTCGTTGCCCTGACCACGTTGGGGTATGCACAAGTGTTGCCGGTAGATTCGGCTGTGATTTATGGAAAACTCGACAACGGTTTGACCTATTATATCAGGCACAACGAATATCCCGAAAAACGGGCGGATTTTTATATCGCTCAACGCGTGGGTTCGATGCTGGAAGAGGACGACCAGGCTGGTCTGGCGCACTTTTTGGAACACATGATGTTTAATGGGACGAAAAATTATCCGGGCAAAAAGACGATGCTGAACTGGCTCGAAACCGTCGGCGTGAAATTCGGCACCAATGCTAATGCCTACACGTCGTTTGATGAAACGGTTTACAACCTGTCGAGCGTGCCTGTGACGCGTGAAGGCATTATTGATTCGTGCTTATTGGTGTTGCACGACTGGTCGGGATTTGCGTCGCTCACCAACGAACAAATTGACGAAGAACGCCTGATTATCAAAGAAGAATGGCGCACGCGCAATACACCGAGTTGGCGTACTGCCAATAAACAGTTTGAAGATATTTTCACAGGCAGTAAATATGCCAACCGAATGCCTATCGGCAGCATGGATATTGTGGAAAATTTTCCGTATCAAGCGTTGAAAGACTATTACAAAAAATGGTATCGCCCTGATTTGCAGGCGGTTATTATTGTCGGCGATGTAGACGCTAAAGCCGTAGAAGCCAAGTTGAAAACACTGTTTGCAGACGTTCCTAAGCCGGTTGACCCTGCCGAGCGAGTCTATTTTCCTGTACCTGATGCGAATGAAACCATCGTGTCGATTGCCCTTGACCCGGAAGCCACACGCACGCAGGTCAATCTTTATTTGAAACACGATTTGTTTCCCAAACAATACAAAAAAACAGCGGCGGAAATGTCGTTTAACATATTAAAAGGTTTGGCAACGCGCATACTTGCCGATCGTCTCGAAGAAATTTCACAGACGGCCGATGCTCCATTTAGTGCCTCTACCGCATTTGACGGCAACTATGGCAGCGTGGCACAAACGAAAGATGCCTGGACAACAATCGCGTTGAGCAAAGAAAATAAAGTGGGTGAATCATTAGCCGTTTTGGTGCGCGAAAATGAACGCGTCAAACAATACGGTTTCACCGATGCCGAAGTCGAACGCGCCAAAGCAAACGTGCTGCAACGCTACGAAACACAATACAACAACCGCAACAAAACGCAAAACGAAGTTTACACACAAGAATATGTGCGTTCGTTTACCCAAGAGGAGTCTATTCCGGGCATCGAATTTGAATACGATTTTGTAAAAGGTTTGCTTCCACAAGTCAGTGCACAAGCACTCAGTGATGTAGCAAAACAATTAATTGACGATAAAAACAGTGTCATTGCTGTGTCCGGACCGGAAAAAGAAGGCTTAGTCTATCCTACGCCCGACGAATTACGCGCCATTTACACGGCTACCGTTGCCGAAAAAGTGGAAGGTTACGTAGAAACGGTTTCCAACGAACCGCTCATCGCGCACTTACCTAAAGCAGGTAAAGTGGTTAAAACAGAGAAAGATGCGACACTCGACGCAACCGTTTGGACGCTTTCCAATGGCATGAAAGTCGTTTTGAAGAAAACAGACTTCAAAGACGACCAAATTCTGATGAACGGACAGGCTTACGGTGGTACGTCCAACATTTCGGATGCCGATATTTTCAATGCGAATTTGGCAGATAATGTGCCCGAAATTGGTGGTGTAGGTAATTTCAGCGCTACCGACTTGAAAAAAGCCTTAGCCGGCAAATCCGTCAATGTGAATGCATCAATCATTACCTATACACAAGCTATAACCGGTTCATCCACGGTTAAAGATGCCGAAACGTTGCTGCAATTGACTTATTTATATTTCACCGCACCACGCAAAGACGAAGCTGCGTTCAATAGCATCTGGACGCTGGTCAAAAATCAACTGAAAAATCAGGCTACAACTCCTTCGTTCATTATGGGTCAGCACCGTATAAAAGCGATGTATGGCGATAATCCGCGCATGAAACAGATGACGTTTGAAGATGCCGAAACATTGAATTACGATCGCATCATTGAAATATATAAACAAATGTATGCCAATCCGGGGGCGTTTGTCTTCACGTTTGTCGGCACAATTGACGAACAAGCGTTGAAACCTTTGGTAGAACAATATTTGGCATCTTTGCCGGCCGGCAACAAAAAAGCGACCTACAAATTGTCCAATCCGGAAATTAACAAAGGTACGATTTCTGATATGTTCTCACAGGAAATGCAAGCACCTAAAACGACGGCCTTTGAATTGTATAGCGGTCAGTTGGAGTATAATCAGAAAAATGTATTGACAATCAGTGCGTTAAAACAAGTTCTTGACATCGTATTTCAGCGGGCTGTCCGTGATGAAGCCGGTGGAGCATACGGTGTAGGTACCCGTGGAAATTTAGAACGCACCCCAGCCGGTCGAACAACGTTACAGATAAATTTCGATACCAATCCGGATCGTGCTGCCACTATCACTCCAATCATTGATAAAGAAATCAAAAAAATAGCTGAACAAGGACCTGCAGCAGCTGATTTCCAAAAGGTTAAAGAATATATGCTCAAACAATTCCAGGAAGATGAAAAAGATAACGGCTATTGGGGAGGTGCTGTGTTGAGGAATAAGTATTTCTACAACGACGACACCTATTCTAACTACCGTGCCCTTTTGGATGCCCTGACGCCTGCTGATATTCAACAACTTACGAAAGAATTGATTTCACAAGGCAATTTCATTGAAGTGATTATGAATCCGGCAGAGTAATAAAATCATTTTACTGACACCCCCAGTCGCTTCGCTTCACTGGGGGTTATTCATATTTACACCTTCGGTGTGTAACAATAAAATAAGGTTAATAGTATGGTAGATAAATTTGATTGTTTGGTCATTGGTTCCGGCATTGCCGGGATGAGTTATGCCTTGAAAGTGGCGGATAAGGCGAGCGTGGCGTTGTTGTGTAAAACGACGTTGGAAGAAGCCAACACGTTTTATGCGCAAGGCGGAATTGCCTCTGTGACATTGCCTTACGACGATTTTGAAAAGCATGTGCAAGATACGCTGGTTGCCGGCGATGGCATTTGTGACAAGGCTGTGGTTGAAAAAGTCGTCCGCGAAGCACCGCAGCAAATCAAGGAACTTGTCCGTTGGGGCGTGGATTTCGACAAAGATGCCAAAGGCGAATTTGACTTGCACAAGGAGGGCGGACATTCCGAATTTCGCATCCTGCACCACAAAGATAACACCGGTCAGGAGATTCAGGAAAGTCTGATTAATGCTATCAAACGGCATCCGAACATCAAGGTGTTTGACCACCATTTTGCGATTGAAATACTCACACAGCACCACCTGGGGCAGAAAGTGACGAAAGACACGCCCGATATTGAGTGCTATGGTGCATACGTGTTGGACGAAGGCACGAATGAAATTCACACGTTTTTGTCAAAAGTTACTATGATTTGCACGGGTGGTATCGGCTGTATTTATCAGACCACGACCAATCCGCTGGTAGCAACCGGCGACGGCATTGCGATGGTTTATCGCGCCAAAGGCTTGGTCAAAGACATGGAATTTGTGCAATTTCACCCCACGGCGTTGTACAATCCGATGGAACGTCCGTCGTTTCTGATTACTGAGGCGATGCGTGGCTATGGGGCCGTTTTACGCACTCAGGACGGTAAAGAATTTATGCACAAATACGACGAACGGGGCAATCTGGCACCACGCGACATCGTGGCACGCGCCATCGACAACGAAATGAAAAACAGCGGTGCCGATTGTGTCTATCTCGATGTAACGCACAAAGACGCCGAAGAAACTAAGCGCGAATACCCCACGATTTACGAAAAATGCCTGTCCGAAGGCATCGACATCACGAAACAATACATCCCGGTGGCTCCGGCGGCGCATTACCTCTGTGGCGGCATTGTGGTGGACATGAATGCACGCACAACTATCTCACGGCTGTATGCGGCAGGCGAATGTTCGCGTACCGGTCTGCACGGCGCTAATCGCCTGGCATCCAATTCGTTAATCGAGGCAATCGTCTATGCCGATGCGGCGTCCAAACATACGCTGGAGCATCTGAGCGACTACACTTTCAAGGACACCATTCCCGAATGGGACGATAAAGGAACGTCTTTGACGGAAGAAATGATCCTCATCACGCAGGAAGCGAAGGAAGTGGGCACCTACATGAGTAATTACGTGGGCATTGTACGCTCAAATTTACGTTTAGAACGTGCTTTTGAACGCCTGGAGCTCCTTTACCGGGAAACAGAAAGCCTGTTTGCCCGTTCCATCGTGTCGAAAGACATTTGTGAACTCCGCAACATCATCAACGTGGGCTACCTCGTCATCAAGCAGGCGATGGAGCGCAAAGAAAGTCGCGGATTGCACTACACGATTGATTATCCGCGCAAAAATCCGGTGGCGGTGAAATAATTGGGGGAAAAATAGTTTGATAAAAAATGTCATAATAATGTTGTATGTTCGAAAAAATTTGTACCTTTGCGGAATCAAAATTAATACAGCGAATTTATAAATGATTGAAATTCAAGAATATAATAGCAAAGAAGAAGTTTTGAATTATCTTCCTAAGATGATTCAGGACGTTTTTGATATAGATGAATCTAAGGCAAAAAGACAATTAAAAGCAATTGTAGATAGGTTCATTGAAGACATAATTGCTATTGTGGAATATCCTTATATAGATAAATATTATAGAGATACATACTATAATTTCTTTTCAAAAAAGCACATTTCTCATCAACGAGATTCTATCAGGGTTTCTTTCTTTTCCAATAGTGTAAATTTAGACAATTTTGTCGATGAGGAAAAAATTCAAGAAGTCCAAGATGCCTTTCTTGGTTTTATAACAATAAGACCTACCTCTGTTAGAATTATTGGACACTCTTTCATCTCTCCAAAAATTTTGGTTGAGAAAGACTTTGTATGCTGTCTTTGCAAAGAAAGGGTTTCTATTGGAGGAGTAGAATTATCTGTTTATGGCTTTCCTTTTTGTTCTCAAGACAACGAATTCATTACTTGTGCAGAATGTGCTTTACTTGTGGTAACAGATTATTTTAGCAATAAATTTTCTGATTACCAAAGACCGCTACCTTCAAAAATTAATGAAATATTGAAAATTCGTAGTTATGAAAGACAATTGCCATCAACAGGCTTAACTGATAATGATATTGCATTTGTATTGAAAGAACTTGGGTTTGGCTCAAAAATTTACACTAAAGGTTCTTCGTCTGCTGAAAAAAAATTATTCAAGAGATTATTATACATTTATATTGAATCTGGAATACCTGTTATTCTTACCTTAGAAAACAAAGAGCATGCGGGTCACGCTGTAATAGCTATTGGACGAGAATCTGTAAAAAATAAGAAAATGCCGAAAAAAAATTTTATTGAAAACAAGGCAAATTTTTCTGATTTATTTGATAAGATTCTTTTAATGAACGATAATTGTACACCATACGAACTCGTTGATTATGAAAAACCTGTTCTGTCTGATCTTTCATATACAATCTCCTCGTTTATAGTTCCTTTACATAATAAACTTCATTCCGATGCATCTTTGTTTTTGAATCATTTTGACGCAATTATAGAGGAATTTTCTAAAAAAGATAGCACGAGAACGATATTGTCAAGGGTTGGAGAAAAATACATGGTCCGTTATTTTTTAACAACAAGTCGTTCGTATAAAAATTATATTTTAAAGTCAAAAGGTCTTTCACTTGACTTTAAGACAGTGTTTAATGATCAATCCATGCCTAAATTTATTTGGGTTGCTGAAATTATATATGGGAATGCTATCGTTTCACAAAATCAAATCGTCAATACGGTTGTCATTCTTGATGCAACAGAATCTAGTCTTTCTGGTAATTTGATTATTGCATTTAATGCGCATAATATTATTTGGAAGAACTTACATGTGGAAAGGAATAATTTTTATGCCTCCAACGAAAGATATTCTGTTACGGAAATAAATATTGGAGATTTATACACATTTGATAATAATTTAAAAGGAAGTCACACAACATGGTACAGTTAATGAGAAAAATGTCTCCCAAATGTCGGAGTTTTCGGATTTTATCTGATTTAAACAACAATAACAAGATAACAGTTTTATCTAAAAAAGAATCGTATCAGATTGACAATAATCTTGAAGAAAAGTTTATAAAAATCAAAGAGGAGCATTTGGCACGAGAAAGGATGTCTAAACTATCCACAAAATCTTCGATTTTAATCTGATGTATTATGTCCTCTATTCAGCATAAACACCCTATTAAAAGAGGTAAAGTTGTGATATCCCCAGACAATCCATGCCCTGGATCAGGTAAGTTGGCTATTAATTATGAGGGAATTGTTACTATTTTTAAAATTGTTGTAGCATTGATATGTGTGTGCATTGGATCATATCTTTCATATAGAGGGGTCGTGGCTTCAGCATACTCAATGGAGGTACAATTTGGTAATACCTCATTAAAATTTACAGATACTCCGGCTGGAGTTGCCTTATTGATTTTATCTCTCATCCTTTTGTGGAGAACAAGGTTAGATATAAAAATTTGAAAAGACAAAGTGTCATACTTGACATACTAACAATAAAAAAAGAATAATACAGATGCAAAACAAAGGTTTTATCAAGTTTCTGGCAGTCGCACTGACGTTGGTGAGTGTGTTTTATTTATCGTTTACGGTAGTAACCAATAAATATTATAAGGACGCGAAAGCGTATTCCGGTGGTGATCCGCAATTGGAAAATCAGTATTTGGACTCGCTGAGTAAAAAGAAAGTGTGGCTGGGTTATACCCTTGAAAAATGCCGCGCAATGGAAATCAATCTCGGTCTCGACTTGAAAGGCGGGATGAGTGTGATCATGGAAATCGCCGGTCAAGACGTGTTGAAATCCCTTGCGGACAACAATCCGGATGCAAATTTCAATCAGGCATTGGTCAATGCAACCGCTTTACAAAGTAAAGGTCAGAACGATTTTGTGGCATCTTTTGTCAACGAATATCAAAAATTAGATCCGAACGGCAAACTGGCTGCGATTTTCGGCACGTATGAATTGCGTGACAAAATTCGTCCGGAAATGTCGAATAAAGAAGTGAGCGCAGTCCTGAAAACAGAACTGAAAAGTGCTTACGACCATTCATTTCTTGTCTTGCGCAACCGTATTGACAAGTTTGGCGTGGTAGCTCCCAACATCCAAAACATGGATAAAGAGGGGCAAATTTCGATCGAGTTGCCGGGTGTGAAAGATCCCGATCGCGTGCGTACCTTATTACAAGGTACCGCCAACCTGGAATTTTGGGAAACATGGACGGAAGCCGAAATTCATTCAACGTTGATTGCGGCTAACAATATTATACGCGATTCGATTGCAGCTTCGCATCAGTTACCGGTTACCGATAATCAGTTACCGGCAGAGGCAGACACTTTGGCGACGGCTGCGTTGAAGGATTTCGGTGCTAATATTGACACTGATGAGGGGATTGCGGGTCAAGCCCGCAATGACATGGCTGAAAATTCACAAATGCCTTTGTTTGCCGCTTTGGGCATCGACCCAAGTCAACCTTACGGCTATTGTATCGTAGCAAATGTTCCGAAAAGCCAGATGGCGAAAGTGGATTCCTATTTGAACAATCCGGCAGTGAAACAATTGCTGGAATCCAGCCTCATCAGCTTGAAATGGACGGTAAAACCACAAAACGAAGAAAACGACATCTATCAATTAATAGCACTGAAAATCAACTATGTAGATGGCAGGCAAAAACCTATTTTGAGTGGTGATGTGATCGAAAGTGCAGAGGTTCAATTGGGAAGTCAAAATTCGATTGGTAGACAATCTGAAGCTTCTGTGAGCATGACGATGACAACGGATGCTGCTAAAATTTGGGCACGTGTGACCGAAGAAAATGCACCTCACGGTAATTTACCGGGACGCTCAATCGCGATTGTCCTGGACGATGCCGTTTATTCGTATCCAACAGTTCAAACTGCAATCACGGGTGGCAGTTCAAACATCACAGGTAATTTCTCCATTGAAGAAGCAAATGACTTGGCAAATGTCTTGAAATCAGGACGCATGGCAGCTCGTGCTATCATAGTTCAGGAAGATGTTGTTGGCCCTTCACTGGGGCAACAAGCGATTACACAAGGATTTATTTCCTTTATCATCGCCTTACTTGTCTTGTTGCTTTATCTAATCGCCATGTATGGCTTGAAACCGGGTGCGATTGCCGATGGCGCCTTGTTGCTTAACTTGTTTTTCTCGTTGGGTGTCATGGCATCGTTTGGCGTGGTGTTGACACTGTCCGGTATTGCCGGTATCGTGTTGTCGCTGGCTTTGGCGGTGGATGCGAACGTGTTGGTTTACGAACGTATTCGGGAAGAAATGCGTGGAGGTAAAGCATTAAAACCCGCAGTAGAAGAAGGTTATGCCAAAGCATTTTCGGCTATCTTCGACTCTAACTTAACGTCTTTGATTACCGGGATTATCTTGTTGATATTTGGCACCGGTCCTATTCGTGGTTTCGCATTTACCTTTATTATTGGTATTGTGGTGTCATTCTTTACGGCTCTTTATTTGACGCACTTGACTTATGACAAGTTGTTGGCAAAAAACAAATTGAAGAATATTAAATTTGAAACGAAACTGTCCGAAAATTTATTGTTGAATCCGAACTTCAATTTCTTGAAGACAATCAAATGGCAATATAGTATTTCCGGAGCCATTGCTTTGATTTGTATCATTTCTTTCTTCCCGGCATTGGGCGGTAGAGGGTTACAGCAAGGTATTGACTACACCGGTGGACGTAATTACGTTATCAAGTTCGATCATCCGGTTAATACGGTGGAAGTAGAGGAAAAGTTGTCTCAAGAATTTGAAGATAATACGCCAAGTGTGATCACCATTGGAAACGATAATCAGATACGTGTTTCAACCAACTACCTGATTGACTCTCAATCGCTTTCAGCAGACAGTGCTATCCAGGTAAAACTGTACGATGGTTTGAAAAATGATTATTTGCCGAAAGGAACGAGTTACGACCAGTTTATACAGGGCGATTATATTCAAACGCAATCGAAAGTGGGTCCGAGTATCGCTGATGATCTGACACAAAAAGCCATTTGGGCGGTTCTGTTATCTGTGTTGGGTATTGGATTATATATTTTATTCCGGTTCCGTGATATTTCGTATTCAATTGGTACGATTGCTGCTTTGTCGTTTGACACCATATTTGTCATTGGTGCTTATAGCATCTTGTGGGGACGTGTTCCTTTCTCTCTGGAGGTGGATCAGACGTTTATCGGGGCGGTGCTGACAGTCATTGGTTATTCTGTGAACGATAAGGTGGTCATCTTCGACCGTGTGCGTGAATATGCCCAGCTGTATCCGAAACGAGGGAAATATGACTTGTTCAACAGTGCGCTGAATACGACTTTGGGTCGAACGTTTAATACCGGTATGGCTTCTTTATTAGTGTTGTTTATCATTTTCTTCTTTGGTGGCGAATCCTCTATCCGCAGCTTCTCTTTCGCCATGATATTAGGAATTATTATCGGAACGTTCTCGTCATTGTTTATCGCAGCTCCGGTTGCTTACAATTTGCAAGAGAGCAAAATCCGAAAAGCCGCATTAAAGAAATAAATGTGAATTGAAGAAAATTCCAAGATTTGGGATATTATTTGTAGCCGTGGGTGTATAAAAAGCCCACGGTTTTAATACAAGAGCAAGATGAAACAGAGAGATATTATTCCTAAGATAAGGACAGTATTAAAGAAGGTTATTCCTAATGCTGAAGTAATACTCTATGGTTCTGTAGCTCGAGGTGAAGAAACAGAGGAGTCAGATATTGATCTCCTCATTTTGGTTGATGAGGACAAATTAACGTATGATGACAAAGGAAAGATTATACAAAATTTGGATAATTTAGAAGCTAAGACAGGAGTTGCTATCAGTCCGGTAATTCGTACACGGACAGAATGGCAAAATGTTCCTTTTAGAACGCCATTCATGATAAATGTTATAAATGAGGGAATAAGATTATGAATGCACGATTAACAGACGCAGAGAGGAGAGATATAATTGCTTATCGAATGCAACGTGCAAAAGATACTTTGCATGACGCAGACATCCTAATTGCCGAAAATGCCTATAATGCAGCAGTCAATCGTATCTATTATGCTTGTTACTATGCTGTTAGTGCATTACTCTTAAAACATTCATTTGAATACAAAAAGCATCATGGAGCGAAGACGCTTTTTCATCAACACTTTATTGCAACCAAAAAAATAGAAATAAAGCACTCTGTCTTTTTTAGTCAACTATTTAACAGTCGACACGAAGGTGATTATGATGATTTCGTCTATTTCGATCTTGAAACTGTAACCGCTTATCGGATAAAAGCAACGGAATTTATATTGACCATTCAAGATGAGTTAAAAAAACAAGATGAAGCCCTCTAAAACACTGCTGTTTTTAGCTGGAGTACTGGTGTCGTTAGGAATTATCAGTGCAATTTTCCCGAAGCAAGGTCTTGCTTTGTGGGAGTTGCAGTTGTATTTTCCGACGCTGGAGGATGTTTTTGCACCACAGGAGGGTCAATCTACGGCGGTGACGGAGCAGATGGATGCGATGGAACTGAGCTTGAAGATGCAGCAGGATTCGTTGGCGGAAGCGGCTTACAATGATTCCTTGAAATTTTATCTCGACTTTTTTGCCAATCATCCGTCGCGGATGCACCTCCCCAATGATAATTGGAGCTATTTTGATGCGTTGTTCGACGCGTTCGATCATTGTCAGGAACAACAAAAAGTGGTTCGCGTGTTGCACTATGGCGATTCACAGATTGAGGGCGATCGCATCACGGGCTATCTCCGTCAACGATTGCAAGAGAAATTTGGCGGCATTGGTCCGGGACTGTTGCCTGCTGTGCAGGTTGTGCCAAGTACTTCGGTGGGGCAAACGGCTTCCGACAATATTGCGCGTTACATTATTTCAGGCAATTTTGCCAACCGGGCGGGGCATCGCCGGTTTGGCGTTCTTGGACAGTTGGGCGTGGCAACGAGCAATGAAAGTCGCATCACAATCAAGGCGCGCGATTGGAAACAGAGCTTTGAAAATGGAAAGAAATTTCAGAAAATTCGCCTGTTTGTGGGACACACCAGTCCCTATTTTCGGGCAGATTTGACGATTCCCAAGAAAGGTTCTTTCAAAGAAACGATTTCAGACCCTAATTTGCCTGTCAGCGTGCTGCAATGGAATCTTCCGGATTCTATTTCGAAATTTACGCTCAATCTCTATGGACGTGGCGAAATCTACGGCATTGCTGCCGACGGCAGGAGTGGCATCGCTGTGGATAATATTCCTTTCAGGGGCAGTTCGGGTGATTTTTTCACAAAAATGGACTCGACCGTGCTGGCCTCTATGTTTAACGAACTGAATGCCCGGCTGATTTTGCTGGAATTTGGCGGCAATATGACCCCATCCATTAAAAATAACAAGGCGGTGGAGGCTTATCAGCAAACAATGTCGAAGCAAATCGCCTTGCTCAAAACACTCTGTCCGCAAGCGAAAATCATTTTGATTGGTCCGGCGGATATGTCCACTAAAATACACGGTGCACTACAGACTTATCCCTATCTCGAAAAAACGATTGCTGCGTTGCGTGAGGCCGCTTTGAGTAATGGAGTTGCCTTTTGGAATATGTATGACGTGATGGGCGGTCATAATTCAATGATTAAATGGGTGAAAAATTCGCCGTCATTGGCAGCCACCGACTACATTCATTTCAATGCCAAAGGTGCCGAACGCATTGCTGAGCTGTTTTATGAATCACTGGATATTTATTACGATTATCACCATTTTGTGAATGATAAACACTAATTATCTCTGCAGATGGCAACCTTTTTAGAGCTTATAAAAGAGCATTTTCCATTCGAACCAACTCCTGAACAGCAGCAGGCACTCGAAGCACTCAACACATTTTTGTTGGACAAAAATCCGGATTCCATTTTTTTGCTGAAAGGCTATGCCGGCACCGGAAAATCGTCGCTGGTGGGCGCCTTAGTCAAAACGATGACGGCACTGGAACAGAAATCCGTCCTTTTGGCACCAACCGGACGTGCAGCCAAAGTGTTTGCCGGATATGCGTGTCATAAAGCCTACACCATTCACAAAAAAATATACCGGCAACGCGAATTTTCCAACGAGCCGACAGGGTTCATGCCTGACATCAATAAACATGCCCACACGCTGTTTATCGTTGATGAGGCGTCGATGATTTCCAACGACGGATTGGATTCGTTCAGTTTCGGAAGCGGACGGCTGTTGGACGATTTGATTCATTATGTCTACAGCGGACAGGGTTGTCGGCTGATTTTGTTAGGCGATTCGGCTCAGTTGCCACCGGTTTCGCAAGTCGAAAGTCCGGCATTGGATCCGGAGGTTTTGGCAGGCTATAACTTGGACGTGCGCACGCTGACGTTGACGCAAGTGGTGCGCCAAGCCGAAATGTCGGGCATCTTATACAATGCGACATTGCTGCGTCAAGCCATTGAAAAAGAGGCGGTTAATGTGTTCCCAAAGATTCAAACAAAAAAATTCCCTGACGTCCAAATCATTCAAGGCGATACATTGATTGAAACCATCGAGAACGCCTATCAGCGCGATGGGTTGGACGAAACCATCATCATTTCGCGCTCCAACAAACGTGCCAATCTCTTTAATACCGGCGTTCGCAACCGCATTCTGTGGCGTGAGGACGAACTGACTTCCGGCGATTTGCTGCTCGTTGCCAAAAACAACTACTTTTGGGCAAAAGACACGAAAGAAATGGATTTTATTGCCAATGGCGACATCATGGAAGTCAAACGCATCCACCGGACACAGGAACTCTATGGTTTTCGATTTTGCGACGTCACCGTTTATTTTCCCGACTACAATGTAGAGATGGACGTCAAAATACTGCTGGAATCGCTACATTCCGATTCGCCGTCGCTGCCCAAAGAGCAAAACGACCAACTGTTTCAGGCGATTTTGGCTGATTATGCGCACCTCACCACCAAAAAAGAGCGGATGCAAGCCTTGAAAGCCGATCCGTTTTTCAATGTGGTGCAAGTGAAATACGCCTACGCCGTCACCTGCCACAAAGCGCAAGGCGGACAATGGAAAAACGTGTTTCTCGACATCTCCTACGTCCCCGAAGACTACCTCGGTGCCGACTTCTACCGTTGGCTCTACACCGCCTTTACACGCCCCACAGAGCGATTGTATTTGGTCAATCCCGCGAAAGATTTGTTGGCATAAGATCGCAGGCGGCATTCAAAATCTTGGAGGCAAAAAATATTTTTTGCAAATTATTTTGATAATTCAAAAATTGTGTTTATCTTTGCCACCAAGTTTAATAATAAAAAAGTAAAAATAGGCTTATGACATAAAATAATGTGTTGATACGCACATTGTAAGACATAGTAGAAAAGGCGTTTTTCGCTTACATCTTTGTTTGATGAAACCTGAGAAATTTCAAGAACAGCAAAGAGTAAATGAAGACGGTCACGTTTCGGCGCGAATCGGATTCTGTTTATTTGGCTGTTCGGGTTTCTCAGGACCTCATCAAAGCAAATAAATTTGAATCCGGTTGGCGCTTTTTTATGTCTGTATGTGAGATATTCCCCCTTGCAGGGTTTGCAGTTCGTTTTGTTTTCGTTTCATTTTTTCGTTCGTTCAGATCGTGCAGGGGGAGTTTTTTTTAATGGTTAATGGTTAATGGTTAATTGTAAATGAATATAAATTATTAATTTTAATATTATAGTAAATGAAAAGAAATGTATTATTGTTATTGGCTGCTACGTTGTTGGTAGCCGGTAAGTGGTCACCGGTAACTGCCCAAGTGGCTATTGGTGGCGACGGCACTGTGACACCGGGTGCGTTGTTAGATTTATCACAAGCCGTTGATGCCGGCGGCTTGTTGCTGCCACAAATTGAGAGTGCCGATACACTCTCTGATGAGTTAAAAAAGCCGGGCATGCTGGTTTACAACAAAACGGACGGCAA
>JAISKM010000088.1 GCA_031261285.1 Candidatus Symbiothrix sp.
CTGTCTCATCCAAAATAGCTAATTTCGGCTCGAGCATCGCCATTTGGAATATCTCGTTGCGCTTTTTTTCGCCGCCGGAAAAGCCTTCGTTTACCGACCGGTTGACCAAATTCGTATCCAACTCGACCAATGCCTGTTTTCCGCGCATCAGTTTCAGAAATTCGCCTGCCGTCAAAGCCTGTTCGCCGTTGTGCTTACGGCGTTCATTGACCGCCGCCCGCATGAAATTGACCATGCTCACGCCCGGAATTTCCACCGGATATTGAAAACTCAAAAAAAGACCTGCCCAAGAGCGTTCCTCAGGCAATAGTTCCAAGAGATTTTTGCCCAAAAACGAGACCGTACCTTGTGTCACCTCAAAAGCCGGATTGCCCACCAATACGGACGACAATGTACTTTTTCCCGACCCATTGGGACCCATAATCGCATGTGTTTCGCCTGCCTTGACCTGCAAATTGATTCCTTTCAGAATTTCTTTGCCGTTGACAGACGCATATAAATTTTTTATATCTAAAAGTTCAGCACTCATATTTTTAATTTCCTTTTGCGAGTGCAAAGATACAAAATAGTTATGAGTTATGGGTTATGAATCATGAATTTTTTTTGATTAATTTGTGAAAGTCAGATGTCGCCACTAAGTGATTTTTGGTTTAGCCACATCGTTCCCATATAGGGAGCGGAGAGCCGATAAAAAGTTAATTTATTAACATTTTGATGCGGTTGACATAAACTAAAATAAGAAAAATAAATATTTAAGATTGGCTATTAGATAATATATCGCAACATCTCTTTGGAGTTCAGCCTGATTTTTGAAAAAGCGAACCATTTTTTGCCTAAATCTTTCAGTGAGGCACCGATATGATAGACTTCGTCATCAATAATCAGAAAACGATCGTGTGAGTGCGTGAATATTTCGACGGTAATTGGTGGATATTGCTCGTGATGCTTAGTCAAATCCAGTTGAAATTGAGAAGACAGTTGTTTCGTATAAATAGTTGCAGATACGTCTTCAACACGTTTAGACAGTAACAGCAACACGCTTTCATCAATGTAGTTATCAATTAAAACAATCGATTGTTTGGCAGATTTTATCAAATCAGCAACAAACGCGTAAGCGTCGAACACTTGTCCGTCGTAAAAGATCCCTTCTAATGCCGGCAAAGATTTTTGAACAAAAAAATCAATTTTCTTTTCGGTTTCTGTTACACGATATTCCAGTCGTTCAAATCGCTGGTTAGCGGCGTATCCTTTTAGAAAGTAATCTTTTAGAACGTTATTTGCCCATTGACGAAATAAAATACCACGCTGAGATTTAACACGATAACCGACAGAAAGTATCACATCAAGACTATAATACTCAATGTTGCGTTCGACTCTTCTATTGCCTTCATATTGAACTGTCGCAAAATTTGCGACAGTTGGAATCCCTGCCAATTCTTCTTTTAACGCATTATTGATATGTTTACCAATGGTTTTGACATCTCTATCAAAAAGCATAGACATTTGTTGTCTGTTCAGCCAAACAGTTTCATTTTCCACTTTCACTTCTAATTGCAGCACATTATCCGGCTGATACCATACGATTTCGTTTTTCGCGTTCATAATCAAGTATTTATGTTATTTATTTGCGTTTTAGTTGTTAATATATCGCAAATATTATGCAAAGATATAAATATTTTTTTGATTTACCAAACGTTTTTTTGAAAATATATTAATTATAGATTGGTTTTGATTCGTTCCAGATCTTCCGGGGTGTCGATGCCGATGGTTTCTTCGTGGGTGATGCCTACTTGGATGGTGTAGCCGTTTTCGAGCCAGCGCAGTTGTTCGAGCGATTCTGCCAGTTCCAATGGCGACTGTGGCAGGGCTGTGATGGCTTTCAGGATGTTCGGACGGTAGGCGTATAGCCCGATGTGTTTGTAATACGTGGGAGCGTTGCGCGCAACACCCTTACACCATTCCGACGGATCAATTCCTCTGAAAAAAGGAATAATTGAGCGGCTGAAGTACATTGCTTGCTGTTTCGCATTCAACACGACCTTTGGTGAATTAACATTGGCAAGTTGCTCAAACGTATCCGTTGGTAAAAACGGTTTGACTAAGGTGGCGATTTGCGTGCCGGAGGTTTGAAAACAGTCCTTAATCAGCTGTATCTGGGTGGGTTTGATAAACGGTTCATCACCCTGAATGTTCACGACCACATCGTACGATTTTCCTAAGTTGGTGTAGGCTTCAAAACAGCGGTCAGTGCCGCTACGATGGTCAGATGAAGTCATTACGACCTTACCGCCGAACGCTTCAACGGCTTGAAAAATGCGGTCGTCGTCCGTCGCCACTACGGCATCGTCCAAAACGTCCACCACTTGTTCATAAACCCGCTGTATCATGGGTTTTCCGCCAATATCTGCCAACGGTTTGCCGGGGAAACGGGTCGACGCATAGCGCGCAGGAATAATTCCAACAAAAGTCATCATAATTAGTAACTATCAACGTGAATTGGCTAACGCCAAACGCTGTTTCGTAATTTTTAATTCGTAATTGTTTTAAGAGCGTGCAGTTGTTTGATTTTTTCTTTTTCGCCCACTAACCAAAGAATATCGCCCGCTTCAAATACCAAATCCAGGCCGGGATTCATGATTGACCAGCCTTCGCGCTCAACACCGACCAACAGACAATCGTGGTCGTCCTGCATGCGCGAAGTCAAGGCAGTTTGTCCAATCAAAGCCGAATCGGTCTCCAATTCTATTTGCCGAATTTGCACAGCCGGATAATAATGTTGTTCGTGGTCGGCATATTTCGCCTGTTTATCCTCGATGCGCGCCTGAAATTGCTCCATTTGTTTGTCGGTTCCCAACACAATCAGGTGGTCGTTCGGATAAATGCGTTCATCACCGTTCGGGATATTGATTCGAATACCGTTACGCATAATCGTGACTACATTTACACCAAAATATTGACGGAATTTCAACTGCTTCAAACTTTGTCCCACAATGGAATAATGCGGCTGAATTAAAAAGTCCGACAAGTGCATATCGCGTTGCAACACGTGTTTCACAAATCCCTTAGGGATAAGGGCTTGCGACTCTTCATATTTTTCTTTTTCGTTGAAATTTTCATGGAAGCGTTCGTGGAGATGTTGACTTGATTTTTTCAACCGGCGCGAAGTCATAAACAGGATAACCAGCACCATGCCCACAGAAAATCCGAGCAATAAACCCACCTCAAACAGGCGATGCAAAATATACATAATCAGCACGACGCACATCAGAATACGCACTACAATCGTAAAAATAAGCGGTCCGCGGTTCGCTTTATTGTGCTCCCAGAGTTGCAAAAATTCCTTGGAGTGGTCTTTATTGATGACAATAACGAGCAAAAACGGCGAAATCAGCAAAATAGTGACCACCGCACCCACTATATCGGCCTGCATGGCAGATAAGTATTTCTGTAGCAGCGGAATACCAAGTGCAAACGAGAAATACACAATCACGATACAGATAAAATAGTACATCACAACGGAGGTAATCATGCTCTTCAAAAAGCGTTTCCAGAGATTTTCCTCGTTCATAACCGGCGCACCGGTTGCCCCTGAAGAATTTCGATTGAGCCAATTGAGCCATTTTTTCGGCAGTTTACGTGCCAATACCACATAAGCAGGATCGGCCGACTTCATCACATAAGGCGTCACAAAAATCGTAACAATCGAAGCGCCCACAATCGTCTGATACAGAGCACCTTCTATCACGCCCAAACCCAGTCCGAGATTACCAATGATAAAGGAAAATTCACCGATTTGCGTCAACGAAAACCCTGCCGAAACCGCCGTTTTCAAATTTTGACCCGACAACAGCACGCCACCGGTGGCAAACAGCATCTGACCAAAAATCACAACCACGCTAATCACCAAAATCGGCACAATATTCACACCAAGCGCCGGCAACGACACCATCATCCCTACCGACACAAAAAATATCGCTCCAAAAAAGTTTTTGATGGGCAAAATCAGTTTTTCAATCCGTTCGGCATCCAGCGTTTCCGCCAAAATCGAACCCATGATAAACGCTCCCAAAGCATCCGAAAAGCCTGCTTGAGTAGCCAAATAAACCATACCCAAACACATTCCTATCGACACAATCAACAGCGTTTCATCGTTGAGAAAACGTTTCATTTTGCGTAAAAAAGTCGGCAGCAGATACGTCCCCAATAAAAACCAAAACAGCAAGAAAGCCAGCAATTTGAACAGGCTAAACAGCAAGTCCTGACCCACCCCAACGTTTTTACTGACAGCCACTGTCGAGAGCAAAACCATCAGCAATACCGCCACCAAATCCTCTATAATCAGGATTCCAAGGACAATCGACGCAAAACTTTTATTCGTTAAATTAAGTTCTTCAAACACCTTGAGAATAATCATCGTGGACGACATACAAATCATGGCACCCAGAAACAGGCTTGTCATGTGCGACCAACCAAAACTCAGCCCCGTCATATAGCCCAAGCCAATCATCGAAATCACAATAAAAATCGTCGATACAAACGCTGTAGGACCTACCTGCATCAATTTTTTGAAACTAAATTCAAGTCCCAGTCCAAACAAAAGAAAAATAATCCCGATGTCTGCCCAAGTCTCAATGTGTTCATACTGAGGCGATTCCTTCACAATAAAAAATGTCATCACAATTCCTGCAACGATGTAAGCCAGCACCACAGGCTGTTTGAGCCACTTAAAAAGCACCGAAAAGCTACCCGCCAACACGAGTATCAGTGCTAAATCAATAATAAGTGGCGATAGTGCTTCCATAAATTTTTATTTTGGCGCAAAGTTAAAAAAAAATATCTATATTTGCAACCGAATAGGATAAAAATGCGCTATTTATTTTGTACCTTTGTCGAAAATATTTTTATGAAACAGGTAGAGCAACTAACAAAAAAGGCGCAAGGCATTTGGAAGCATGCCAAAGGCGTTGCACAAGTGGCAAAAAGCCGGCTCAATAAATATTGGGTCGCAGTAGGGGTATTCTTGCTGTTGTTTTTATTTTTTAATGAAAACACCTTATTCAAACGTATTGCTTATGACCGGCAAATCAAGCAGTTAGAAAGTGAAATAACCTTTTATACTGCCGAAAAGAAAGCTAATCAGACAAAATTGAAGGTACTCAATTCCGACAAAGAAACGTTGGAAAAGATTGCTCGCGAACAGTACAAAATGGTGAAGCCGGACGAAGAGTTGTTCATTATCAATGAATAAGCGACCGCCTTATGGAACTGATTACCAGTCTGCAAAATAGCCGCATCAAAAACGTTTGTCTACTTAGTTCAAAAGCCTCCGAACGCAAGCAGCAGCAACTTTTTGTGCTCGAAGGGGCACGCGAAATTAGCCTCGCAATCGCTGGAAACTATCAATTTGAATCGGTTTTTATTTGTCCGGAATTGTTTGATTGTCATTCCCGCGAAGGTGGGAATCCCCTGATAGGAATTGTTTCTCGGGATTCCCGCCTTCGCGGGAATGACAGTGCGGACAGCCTGTGCGGGAATAATAAAGGAAGCATTTTTGAAGTTAGCGAAGCCGTTTTTCAAAAAATCGCCTACCGCGAGGGTTCCGACGGAATTTTAGCTGTGGCTCGTCCAAAATCGCACAACTTGTCGGATTTGCAACTGCCTGACAATCCATTCGTTATCGTGCTGGAAGCCGTCGAAAAGCCCGGCAATCTGGGTGCCATTTTGCGCACAGCCGACGCTGCCAAAGCCGATGCCGTCATCGTTTGCGACCCCACAACGGATATTTACAATCCCAACGTGGTGCGTTCGAGTGTAGGCTGCCTGTTTACAGTGCCTGTCGCCGTGTGCAGCAATGCCGGTGCACTGACATTTCTCAAAAACAAACACATTCGCACTTTTGCTGCCGAACTAACCGCCGCACAGTGGTATCAGGACACGGATTTCACGACACCGTCAGCCGTGATTATGGGCACGGAAGCCGACGGATTAACTGATTTTTGGCTCAAAAACGCCGATGCCCGCATCAAAATTCCCATGCGAGGCGTCATCGACTCGCTCAATGTGTCCGTCTCCACAGCAATTTTAACCTTTGAAGCCATGCGCCAACGGGGCTTTTAATTGGCTTAATTGACACATTATGGCAGGCATCTATTTTCATATTCCGTTTTGCAAAACGCGCTGCATGTATTGCGACTTTTTTTCAACAATTACCAATGATCAATTAGCAATGACCAACTACGTTAATGCGCTCTGTCAGGAATTACAACAGCGCAAAGATTATCTGCAAAATCAGCCCATCGAAACGATTTATTTTGGTGGCGGCACTCCCTCACAACTCCCTCCTGCCGCCTTTGAAAAAATATTTATTGCGCTCTCTTCCGTCATGTTAAACAATCACGCACCCGTCATGTCGACCGGAGCAGAATGGGCTTTAGCGCGCTCTGCGAAGTGGAGACACCTCATGCCAACAAGCACCATCGAAATCACTCTCGAAGCCAATCCCGATGACCTCACCGACGCCTACCTCGAAAGCATCAGTCATTTGCCTTTCAACCGTTTGAGCATCGGCATTCAAAGTTTTGACGACAAAGAATTACGCTTTCTTAACCGCCGGCACACTGCTCAAGAAGCCATACAAGCCGTCGAACGCGCACAAAAATACGGTTTTGACAACATTAGCATTGATCTGATGTACGGTTTGCCCAATCAGACACTCGAAACGTGGCAAGCGACTCTTAATCAAGCGATTAAATTGGGTGTGCAACACATTTCCGCCTATCATTTAATCTATGAGGAAGGAACGGCATTGCATCAATTATTAGAACAAGGAAAAATCGCACCGGTAGATGAAGACACCAGCATCGAACTATTTGAAATGCTGATTGATACGCTCGCAGCAGCCGGCTTTCAACAGTATGAGATTTCTAATTTTGCACAACCGGGTTACGAATCGCGACACAATTCCGCCTATTGGTCGGGCAAACATTACCTCGGCATCGGTGCTTCCGCCCACTCCTACAACGGCGTCAGTCGGCAGTGGAACAGTTATCAGTTACCAGTTACCAGTTACCAGTTACCAGTTACCAGTTACCAGTTACCAGTTACCAAATGTCATTCCCACGCAGGCGGGAAACAACGTTCGGCAGTAGCCAATCCCCTTCATTATGCTCCTGAAATTGAAATGATTGATGAGAAAACGGCTTATAACGATTTTATTATTACGCGTCTGCGTACGATGAAAGGGATTAATTTGGATGAACTCGTTGCTCTTTTTGGCGAAAAGCAGAAAACCAACTGCCTTCTACAGGCTCAACGCTCTTTAGATCGCGGGCTTTTGACCATCTCCGACAACCATTTACGCCTCACACGCGCCGGTATTTTTATTTCCGACACCCTTATGACGGATTTGATGCGCTAAAATTTGCGTATTTCTCTGCTTTTTTATACCTTTGTGCCCATAAAATAATTACAAATTACAGTATTTGTGTGTAATTCGTAATTCGTATATTGATAAATCATGTTTGAAAATTTAAGTGATAGATTAGAACGCTCGTTTAAGTTGCTGAAAGGCGAAGGTCGGATTACCGAAATTAACGTAGCAGAGACCCTGAAAGACGTGCGTAAGGCTCTTTTGGATGCCGACGTGAACTATAAAGTAGCGAAGACGTTTACCGACACCGTCAAAGAAAAAGCCCTCGGGCAAAACGTGTTGACCGCCGTCAAACCGAGCGAACTCATGGTCAAAATTGTCCATGACGAACTCGTGGCGTTGATGGGCGGCGAAACAGCCGAACTCAATCTCAAAAATAGTCCGGCCATCATTTTGATGTCCGGTTTGCAAGGTTCGGGAAAGACGACTTTCTCCGGCAAACTCGCCAAAATGCTCAAGGACAAGAAAAGCAAAAAGCCGTTGCTCGTGGCTGACGACATCTATCGTCCGGCTGCTATTGACCAGTTAAAGGTGCTTGGCGAACAAATCGGCGTACCTGTTTATTCCGAAGAAGGGAATAAAAATCCGGTCGAAATCGCGCAAAACGCCATCAAACAAGCCAAACAAAACGGCAACGACGTGATTATCATTGATACCGCCGGACGCTTAGCCGTCGACGAACAGATGATGACCGAAATTGCAGCCATCAAAAAAGCCGTCAACCCCAACGAAATCCTCTTTGTGGTGGATTCGATGACCGGTCAGGATGCTGTGAACACCGCCAAAGAATTTAACAACCGCCTCGATTTCACGGGCGTGGTGCTCACTAAATTGGACGGCGACACCCGCGGTGGGGCAGCCTTGTCTATCCGTACAGTGGTTGATAAGCCTATTAAATTCGTCGGAACAGGCGAAAAAATGGATGCCATTGACCCCTTTCACCCGGCACGTATGGCCGACCGTATTCTCGGAATGGGCGACATCGTTTCATTGGTTGAAAAGGCACAAGAACAGTTTGACGAAGAAGAAGCAAAACGCCTGCAACGGAAAATCGCGAAAAATCAGTTCGATTTTAACGATTTTCTCGGTCAAATCAACCAAATCAAGAAAATGGGGAACATGAAAGACCTCGTTTCCATGATTCCCGGACTTGGTAAAGCCATGAAAGACGTGGACATCAAAGACGACGCGTTCAAACCCGTCGAAGCCATCATCCACTCCATGACGCCGGAAGAACGTGCGCATCCCGAAATTCTGAACGGAAACCGTAAAGCGCGCATCGCCAAAGGAAGCGGCACCAACCTCGCGGAAGTCAACAAACTCATCAAACAGTTTGAAGAAACCCGAAAAATGATGAAACTCATGGGTTCAAAAAAATTACCCGGAATGAAAGGGAAACGATAAATAAGAAGAGTGTCATTGCGGGCTTGACCCGCAATCCCATGAACCGGAGAGCAGACTTACGATGAGGGGATTGCGGGTATCCTGAACTTGATTCAGGACCTTCAATGACAATTAATATTAAAAACAATGCAAATAATCGACGGAAAAGCAGTTAGTGCTCAAATAAAATTGGAAATCGCTGCGGAAGTAGCGGCAATCATCGCTACGGGCGGCAAACGTCCGCACCTCGCCGCCATTCTGGTGGGACACGACGGCGGAAGCGAAACGTATGTTGCCAACAAAGTGCGCACCTGCGAAGAAGTAGGCTTCAAATCGTCACTCATTCGCTACGAAAGCGACGTGACCGAAGACGAACTCCTCGCTAAAGTCGTTGCCCTCAACAACGATCCCGACGTAGACGGATTTATCGTCCAACTGCCGCTTCCGAAGCATATTTCCGAACAAAAAGTCATTGAAACCATCGACTATCGCAAAGATGTTGACGGCTTTCATCCGGTCAATGTCGGACGCATGTCCATTGGGTTGCCGTGCTTTGTTTCGGCAACGCCTGCCGGCATTTTAGAACTTCTCAAACGTTACGAGATCCCTACCGCCGGGAAACATTGCGTCGTGTTGGGTCGCAGCAATATTGTGGGCAAACCGGTTGCCGCGCTGATGATGCAAAAAGCCTATCCGGGCGATTGCACCGTGACCGTGTGCCACAGTCGCACAAAAAATATCGGCGACTATTGCCGTGAAGCCGACATTATCATCGCCGCACTCGGATCGCCTGAATTTTTGAAAGGCGACATGGTCAAAGACGGCGTGGTAGTCATTGACGTGGGCACCACGCGTGTGCCGTCCACAGAAACCAAATCGGGATTTAAACTCAAGGGCGACGTCGCTTTTGACGAAGTCGCCCCCAGATGCAGTTATATTACCCCTGTGCCCGGTGGCGTGGGACCAATGACGATTATTTCATTGATGCGCAACACGTTGCTGGCAGGCAAAAAGGCGATTTATAACTAGAAAAATCTTATTTCCCGAACACAATTTTCCACTTACCGTCCCGTTTCACATACTTGGTGGTTTGTGTGTCCTCAGAACCGTCACCGGCGATGATTTTGGTCTTCACCGTTGCTGTTTCACCATCTTCGGCAATCGTTTCTTCCAGAATTTCAAAGCTTTTAATGCCCTCTTTCTTTTCAAAACCTTGCGTTGCACTTGCCTTTATTTTTTCGGCAACGGCTTTCACTTGTTCTTTGTCTGTTTCACCTTCACCGGTGTCAATGTTGGCAAAATAAATATCCAGACCCCTTTCGTAGTTTCCTTTTTGAAACTGAGTGTAGATACTTTTTTCGATGTCGGCAGGACTTTTACCGCCGCCACAACTACTTACAGCCAATACTGCGATTGCTGCAACGAATAAACTCATTACTTTTTTCATACTTTTTTATTTAAAATTTATATTACCAATTTCGTTGTCATTGCGTTGTGGGCTACGACCCGCGATCTCACCCGTAAGCCCCTGATATTAAATTCATTAGCGTTCGGGATACAGTGCTTCCCACCATTGAGGTTGCTCTTTGAGCCATTTGGCAAACCACGCGTAGATGGTTTTGTTCCACTCAATACGGTGTTCGTAGCCCGTGATGCCGTGATTTTCGTCTTTCACTGTGACAAATTCAACGTTTTTCCCGAGCACTTTCAGGGCATTGTACATCTGAATACTTTCGCCGATGGGGACGTTGGTATCGACCGTTCCGTGCAATAACAGCAACGGCGTATTGATTTTGTCGGCTTGAAACAGCGGACTTTGTTTGACATACAAACCGGGATTGTTCCACGGATAACTGTCCGCACTCGCCACTCCACTGTAACCCACGCCCCAGTAGCCCTCACCCCAATAACTGGAGATGGCACTGATGCCGGCATGCGAAACAGCGGCCGCAAAAAGTTGGGTTTGTGTTTGCAAATATTGCGTCATAAATCCACCGTATGAAGCACCGATACAACCGATTTTGAGTGTGTCTACAAACGGGTGTTCGCTTGCAAATTTCCGCGTGCCTTCGATGATTTCGCCGGCTGTTCGCTTGCCCCACGCATTGACGTGACGGGCGGCAAATTCTTGTCCGTAACCTGTTGTGCCGGAAGGATTTAGCGTATAAACGACATAGCCTTGTGCAGCATAACATTGCAACGGATACGATGCCTCAAATGTGCGTGCCGTAGGCGATGTGCCACCATAATAGTAAACAATCATCGGGTATTTTTTCGCCGGATCAAAATTGGGGGGTAACAAGTAGCGTCCTTCAATCGTAGAGCCGTCTTGTGCCGTGAAATTCCACGATTCCACAGGCGACAAAGCCAATTCGTCCAACTGACCGGCAAACGGGTCGTCCAGCAACGTTGATTTTTTTGTATTCAAATCATAAGAATACAAGCGGTAAGCATTCGTTGCTTTTTCGCCTTGAAACAGTGCAACCGGCTGCGTATCAGCCACTTGAAATGTTTTAATTAAATCTTCCGGTAAGTCCAACAGCGTGTAGACTGCTGTTTTCGGATTGTATTGATAAATCCGCATACAATCCTTGTCCTCCGCTTTGAAATAAATTTTATTGTCGTAAGCCGACCATTCCGCGTCCTCGATGCTTGGATTAAAATCCTTCGTAACCGGCTCAATATGTTTCGTTTGCAAGTTGTAAATATACGCCTGCGCGTCGTAATCGTTGGAAATTTGTTCGTCCGGCAAATTTTCACCTAATTTATTAAATGCTGCAGCCGCGCCTGTAATCAAAATTTCGTTTCGGCCGGGCGAATAATTCGCGCCCTTGATAAACGCGTCTGTCAACAAACTGTCGAGTTGCAATGTTTTTAAATCCAGTTCATAAATTGTTTCGACTGAAAATGGACGCTTGGTGTAATCTTCCTCTCGCTGCAACAGCAACGCTTTTTGACTGTCGCGACTGATGTCGACAATGTAAATGCTGCTGCGCCCAAACAAAATTTGCTGCATCGTACGGTCGACAAGTGAATAAACATACAGCGCATTGCGTCCGCGAAACGCCCCGGAACGGTCGCTGGGCGACAATACACGTTTCAAATCGCCTGTATCTTCCGGAATTTCCTCCCGCCGCGAAATGAGAATCGATTGCGCATCCGGCGTCACCTGATACGAATCAAACGGAATGTCTTCCACCCAAACCGTTTCTTTCAAACTTGGAATATCGATTAACACTAAATCCTTATCAGTCTTGCCTTTACGTGAATAAATCAGCTGATTTTTCCCTTTCATCCAGCGCGGATTTACGTCTGACGGCAGGCGCGTAATCAGCTTGTTGGTTTTCAGTTCGCGCACTTCTTGAGCCAATACCGTATTTTTTCCGCCCGGGTAAAGATTTTTTGTATTAACCACATAATATTGTCCGGTAGGCGACAATGAAGCACCTGTCAGACGGTTGCCTTCCAAAATATCATTGATAAAAATGCGTCGTTTGGAGTCTGTAGAAAGGACTATTTGTGCCAGACTATCCTTTTTATCGGGAGTAATCGCTGCTTTAAGTTCGGAAGGTTGATCCGATGTTGCCAATCGTTTGATAATCACCTCGTAGCGATGCGGCTCCAGCGTCAAATCAATCGAAAGTTTTTTTGCTTTTTGCAGACTGTCTTCCACCGTTTCTTTTGCTTTTTCGCGCTTACCATTAATATACACTTCCAACATATCGGTCGCAGAAATGTCAAGTTTTGCCTCACAATAGCGGTCGGCATCCATATTAAACGCCAGCAGTTGCACCGTATAGTCGCCGGTAGACGTATTGTTTAAAATATGATTTGAAGTAGTATTTGTACCATTGCTTAGCGTCAAAACACTATCTGCCGCCGCAGTCAAAATCGTCTGACTTTCGCGCACTTCACCGGCACTCACAATCGTCTGAAGCAATTTCTTGTCCTCAAATGCTTTTTTATTCACATCCGTACTGTCCAGCAAAATCGGCTTATGCACCGAAATCGCCGGCGATGCCTTGACTTTCAACACAGGAATAGCCGTTTGAGCAAAGCCATTCAAACTCATGCACAAACACACAACAAAAAGGGTTAGCTGTTTCATCTCGCTTATTTTAATTTTTGCAAAGATACTAATTTTTTTTTTCAAACCTCTGAAAAACAAAATTTTATCTACAAAAGTTTCCACAATGGGTAACGATATAGAAACGAGCGAACTACTTTGCTCTGCTGCGTTTTACCTGTATTTCAAATAACTCACGACAAAATTACAAATAATTCAAAACTCCCGCACCGGGATTGTTTATTAAAAAGAAAGAGACCCGCTCAGGAAAAACGAAACGAAACTATGTACAAAAACCCTGCGGGCTCTCTTTCTTATTAGGATGTATTATGGTTGTCGACGTCACATCAGTTGCCGTTTGATATAATTGCAAACATAATCAAAGTCAAATTGAGTTTGCATGGTTTATTATTTCGCACAGCGAACGCTTCGACGAAAATATTTATAATTCCAGCAGCAGCCTGTGGTGTCAACTTGAACAGCGTGCTGGCCATTGCCATAAATATATGCGGGATACATATATGTTCCATTAGAGCTACTCGCTGTTATATAAACTGCACTTTGGGCGACCATCGCTTTATCAATAGTTTCCGGTGATGAACTTTGCCCCACTAAAAGCATATTCATTCCATGGCCCGCGGCAAATGAGACACCAGGTAGCCCATAAGTTCCAAAACCAACGGACGTCACTGTAGAAATCAGGGCGTTGGCGGCATTTTGGTCTTTACTCCCCCAAGTATTATTGCCGGGGTTAGCAGTACTAAATTGGTTAGCATGTTCATTGAGATAAGTGATCATCGTCTTCCACTCAGTTCTTGTAGGTATATGCCAGCCATCGGGACATATACCTTGTTGATTCACAAGATCTACATTAGCGTATGACGCTCCATCGGTTACCTTCATCGCAGCAGCCCAGTTGTATAGATAGCCTATCCGGCCGCCGGCATATATCGGATTTTTAACCTGGTCATCTGTAAGACCACCCGGCCGGCAATATGCCGGAGTAGTCGCTGCTGTTTCACTTTGTGTGTAAGCGATACCACTTTCCGTAGCTTGCGGTTTGTAAGCCAAATTCTCAGCCATCCATTTCACGCCATCAATCTCTATGGTTTTATATACCTGACCATCACGCGAGTCGTACAGGGTATTGTCGCTAACATTAACAACGAAAATATTAGACGTAACATGATTGCCATCCGTTGATTTAGCTGTGATAGTCGTACTACCTATATTATCTACAAGACTTGTAGTTGTAACCAAACCGGAAGAATTAACAGTAGCCACACTTTCATCGCTACTAAACCAATCAACCGTTTTAATACTGGCACCATCCGGAAGAACCGTTGGCGTTAGTTGATACGTATCGCCCAAAGACAAGTTAGCAGGAGAGGCAGCATTTGAAGGACCAGCGATGGTAATTGTCTGAACCGGAATCCCTACTTGAATAGTAAAGGGATCGCTTGAAACACCATCCAAAGAAGCAGTGACAGTCGTAATACCGTTATGGATACCGGTGACTGTGGCGGTATTGACACTACCTTCGAGTTGATCAACTATGGCTACCGAAGGATTGTTTCCTCCCCAGTTGACTGTGGTCCAACCGGCGTTGACAGGAAGGACGGTCGCTGTTAGGGTCTGTGTGCCATCAACAACGACATGCCCCGCAGGATCGGCAGAAATAGTGATACTTTCAGGAACCGGACCGCTACCACCTCCTGCATTAGCCAATGCCCAACCATTAGTGCCTTGCCAAATATAAACACCGGATTCCAAACCGGCACCACCGAGGTTGTAGACCATCAAACCCGATTCCAATAAGTCAGTATTTTCTACAATATCAATCCATTCATTAGGAAGTGCGTCCGCCACTGTCAAAGTGACTTGAGGTAGAAGAAGGCCACCGGATGTGGAAGAACTTAAGTCAAGCACAGCGCCCGGCGTGATTGGATCATCGGCATTGCCGCCGATTTTGACTTGTGCCTTTGTTTGTGAACTTACCAACAATGTGGCAACCAACAGAACGAATAATTTTGTTTGTTTCATCTTGCTAATTTTTTAAATTTGTAATTTTTTTTAATCATGTCTATCACTAAAATCATCATAAATCATAATTTAAGACACTTCAGCCAACAATTTCCACCCGGCCGATGACCAATAATAAACCCCGATAAGAATATCGGTAGAAGTAGTTTCATCAACTGCTGCTGTTTTATTATAAACCAAGAGACCAACAACGGCGTGGGGATCGGTTTCACTGGGAAAATCAACAGGCAAAGCCGTGAGTTGGGTGATTTCTACTTGCGGCAGGAGCAAGCCGCCTTTTGTGCCATCCAACTGAAGGATGATACCAGTATTGGCACTCGGGGCATCACCATCACCAATGGAAACTTGAGCAGTGATTGGCAACCAATTACCGGTTACTAAAAGAGTGGTAACCAGCAAAAATAAAAATGTTTTTTTCATTTGAATATAATTTTTCGCCTCCCTGTCCCCTCCGTTCGGCAAATTTAAACATAAAAAAAGCGCAGGAACTGTTAAACTTATCCAATTATCAGGTTCTCGCAAAACCCCAGAAACAGATAAGCAACAGACCTACGCTCTATTGTATATAACAAATTATACACAAATAGAACGCAAGCATTTTGTTAACTACCCTGTTTCCTTTCAAAACTTTGCGAGATTTGATAATTAGGATAATATTTTAAACGCTTTCGTTTAATCCAAAAAGTCTTTCTAAACACTACTAACAACGCTTTGTCAACATTTTGTGGTTTAGAAGTTGGTGCAAAGGAAAGCATTTTTTTTCAAACTACCAAATAATTTGACAAAAAATGCAAAAAAAATTTAACCGCTGAAAGCCTTGTAAGTTAAAAACCCTGCATCATTTCAAGATGCAGGGTTTATTTGTAGGGGCGTATTGTACACGCCCTTTACGATGACGGGTATACCACCCGGAATTATTTTATCAAATCTACGCGACCTTTCACTTCTTCGAGGACGCTTCTTGCTACTGACGGCGAAACTTCTTCATAGTGATCGAACGACATTGTGCTGGTGGCACGACCGGAAGTGATTGTACGTAAAGCGGTTACGTAACCGAACATTTCTGACAGAGGCACCATCGCTTTCACGATTTTAGCACCCGTACGGCTGTCGTCCATGCCTTCGATTTGTCCGCGACGTTTGTTCAAGTCACCGATTACATCACCCATAGATTCTTCCGGAGTGATGACTTCGATTTTCATGATTGGCTCTTTCAATACCGGACGCGCTTTTTCAGACGCGCTCTTGAAGGCTGAAATAGCTGCAATCTCAAACGATAATTGATCCGAATCGACCGGGTGATAGGAACCATCCAATACCACTACTTTCAATTTATCCACATTGTAGCCCGCCAATACACCATTTTTCATGGCGCGTTGGAATCCTTTTTGGATAGATGGGATGTATTCTTTCGGGATGTTACCACCTTTTACTTCGTCCACAAATTGCAAATCGCCTTCAAAGTCGGCATCAGCCGGTCCGACGCGAACAATCATGTCGGCAAACTTACCGCGACCACCCGTTTGTTTCTTATACACTTCACGCAATTCAACCGTATCGGTGATTGCTTCTTTGTAAGATACTTGCGGACGACCCTGGTTACATTCTACCTTGAACTCACGTTTCAAACGGTCGATAATGATTTCCAAGTGCAACTCACCCATACCGGAAATCACAGTCTGACCTGTTTCTTCGTCGGTTTTCACCGTGAACGTCGGATCTTCCTCAGCCAATTTGCCAAGTCCGATACCCAATTTATCCAAGTCTTTTTGCGTTTTAGGCTCAATCGCGATCCCGATCACAGGAGCCGGGAAATCCATAGACTCCAACACGATGGGGTGATTTTCATCACACAACGTGTCACCTGTACGAATATCTTTGAAACCTACCCCTGCACCGATGTCACCACAACCGATAAATTCTTTCGGATTTTGTTTGTTGGAGTGCATTTGGAACAGGCGAGAGATACGTTCTTTTTTACCTGAACGCGAATTGTAAATGTAAGAACCGGCTTCCAATTCACCTGAATAGATACGGAAGAAGCACAGACGACCTACGAATGGGTCGGTTGCAATCTTAAATGCCAATGCACAGAACGGTTCGTCAGAACTTGGTTTGCGAATTTCGATTTTTTCAGGATCGTCAGGGTTGTAACCTTCCGTTGCAGGCGTATCCAATGGGCTTGGCAAATAGGCGCAAGCAGCATCCAAAAGCGGTTGTACCCCTTTGTTTTTGAATGAAGAACCGAGCAACATCGGGTTGATTTGCATCGCAAGCGTCCCTTTACGGATAGCTACACGAATTTCATCTTCCGTGATGGTAGCCGGATCTTCAAAATATTTTTCCATCAACGTGTCGTCACATTCTGCTAATGTTTCAAGCATTTTGTCGCGCCATTCTTTGGCTTCTTCCAACACATCTGCCGGAATTTCTTCTTCAACATAGTCGGCACCCATTGTTTCATCGTGCCAGAACAATGCTTTCATCTTGATCAAATCCACGATACCGCGAAATTTTTCTTCTGCACCTACCGGAATTTGGATCGGACATGGATTAGCGCCCAACACTTCTTTGATTTGGCGAACCACATCAAAGTAGTTAGCGCCTGAACGGTCCATTTTGTTCACGTAAAGAATACGTGGCACATTGTATTTATCTGCTTGACGCCAAACGGTTTCCGATTGCGGCTCTACACCACCTACGGCACAAAGTGTCATGATGGCGCCGTCCAAAATACGGAGTGAGCGTTCCACTTCGACGGTAAAATCGACGTGTCCCGGAGTGTCAATCAAGTTGATTTTGAATGTTTCGTTGTTGTATTTCCAGTTCGTGGTGGTGGCAGCAGACGTGATCGTAATCCCACGTTCCTGCTCCTGCTCCATCCAGTCCATGGTTGCAGCACCGTCGTGAACCTCTCCGATTTTATGGGTCAAACCCGTATAAAACAGGATACGTTCCGACGTAGTTGTTTTCCCGGCATCGATGTGAGCCATGATACCGAGGTTGCGAGTATATTTCAGTTGATTATCTGAACCTTTTGCCATAATATTTATTCAGCCCCCAAACCCCCTCAGGGGGCTTAAGGATTTGCTGATGTTTTTAATTTGTTATTAAAATGTTTTTGCTCTCTATTCCCCCTGAGGGGGTTAGGGGGCTTTAAAATCTGAAATGAGCGAATGCACGGTTGGCTTCTGCCATGCGGTGCATATCTTCTTTTCGTTTGTACGCGCCACCCTGGTTGTTGAAAGCGTCCACGATTTCGGCAGACAATTTGTCTGACATTGATTTTCCGCCTCTTTTGCGCGAGTAGAGAATCAAATTTTTCATTGACACGGATTCTTTACGGTCGGCACGGATTTCAGTTGGCACCTGAAAAGTGGCTCCACCGATACGGCGCGATTTTACTTCCACGAGTGGGGTAATGTTGTCTAATGCTTGTTTCCAAACATCGAGCGGGGATTTTTCTTCGTTAGGCAATTTTGTTTTTACCTTATCCAAAGCGGAATAAAAGATGTCGAAAGCGGTAGATTTTTTACCGTCGTACATCAAATGGTTAACGAATTTCGTTACTTTTTGATCACCAAAGACGGGATCCGGCAGGATCTGTCTTTTCTTTGGCTTAGACTTTCTCATTTTTTTACAATTTTTTAATTGGGTTGTTTAACTTGGGCAACCACAAGGGTAGCCCCTACATTTGGTCTTCAACAAATTCCACTGAACTTATTTACTCAACCGTTTTAATTACGTTGCGTTCAACCCCTACGGGGTTGTGATGGATAGAGATAGTTCATTGCCGTAAGCTGCGCTTCGCTTGCATACGGTTATGCAAATCTCGTCCCTCCGGGACGCTGTTTGTAATTATTTTTTCTTTGCGGGAGCTGCTGCACCTGCTTTGGGTCGTTTCGCACCATATTTGGAACGGCGTTGGGTGCGGGAGGCAACTCCTGCGGTATCCAATGTTCCGCGTACGATGTGGTAACGAACACCCGGAAGGTCTTTTACACGACCGCCTCTCACCATCACGATACTGTGTTCTTGCAAGTTGTGACCTTCTCCCGGAATGTAAGCATTCACTTCTTTTCCGCTGGTCAAACGCACACGAGCCACTTTACGCATAGCAGAGTTAGGTTTCTTTGGCGTAGTCGTGTAAACGCGCACACAAACACCACGTCTTTGCGGACAGGTATCCAATGCAGGCGATTTACTTTTGTCGACCAAAGTTGCCCTTCCTTTTCTTACTAATTGTTGAATTGTAGGCATTTTTTACTAAATTTCTTTTAATTATTTATTGTGTAAACGGATTTTTTATCCGTAAAACGCGACAAAGGTACGACATTTTTTTGATTTTCCAAGCATTTCTGTAAAAAAAAATCAAAATTATCACTCCTAATTCAAAAAATCTTTTTACCTTTGCGCCGTATTTGAAAAATACGCCACTGTAGCTCAGTCGGTAGAGCAACGCATTCGTAACGCGTAGGTCACCAGTTCGAATCTGGTCAGTGGCTCTAAATTTGAATATATGAAAGCATTTATGGACGATAATTTTGTGTTGCAGACGGATACGGCGCAACAACTTTATCATGGACACGCGAAAAAACTTCCCATCATCGATTATCATTGCCATCTTGACCCGCGTCAGATTGCTGAAAATCGACGTTTTGACAACCTCGGACAACTTTGGCTCGAAGGCGACCACTACAAATGGCGCGCGATGCGCACCAATGGCATCGACGAACGTTTCATTACAGGTAAAGAAACTTCCGATTGGGAAAAGTTTGAAAAATGGGCGGAAACTGTGCCTTACACGATGCGCAACCCATTGTATCATTGGACGCATCTGGAATTGAAAACAGGTTTTGGCGTGAATAAACTCCTCAAACCATCCACTGCACAGGCGATTTATGACGACTGTTCAGCAAAATTGCAGCGGGAGGATTTCCGTGCCCGCGGCTTGATGCAACATTATAATGTAGAGGTGGTTTGCACAACCGACGACCCGATTGACTCGTTGGAGTATCATATTGCATTGCGGGATTCCCGCCTGAGCGGGAATGACAATTTTTCCGTCAAGGTGTTGCCTACTTGGCGTCCCGACAAAGCGATGGCGGTGGAGAATCCGGCAGTATTCCGCACTTACGTCGAAAAATTATCGGACGTTTCGGGTGTTTCAATCAGCCGGTTTGCCGATTTGTTGCAGGCATTGCAGGTGCGTCACGATTTTTTTGCGTCTGTGGGCTGTAAATTGTCTGACCATGGTATTGAGGCATTTTATGCTGAAAAGTATACTCAATCTGAAATTGATGCTATATTTAATAAGGTGTGGGGATTGCGAGTCAAGCCCGCAATGACAGGGGAATCGGAATTGACGGATTTGGAAATCAGCAAATTCAAGTCGGCAATGATGTACGAATTTGCCAAAATGGATGCTGCCAAAGACTGGACGCAGCAATTTCACTATGGCGTGATTCGCAACAATAACGAACGGATGTTCAAAAAATTAGGTCCGGACACCGGCTTCGATTCCATTGGCGATTTTCAGGTGGCCAAAGCGTTAGCTGCTTTCTTGGGTCGTTTGGATGCGGAAGGAAAGTTGGCAAAGACGATTTTATACAATATTAATCCGAGCGACAATGATATGATCGCGACGATGATTGGGAATTTTCAGGACGGTTCGGTTGCCGGAAAGATCCAGTTTGGTTCCGGCTGGTGGTTTTTAGACCAGATGCCGGGCATGCAGGCACAAATGAATTCACTATCAACACTTGGATTGCTGAGCCGGTTTGTGGGCATGCTGACGGATTCGCGCAGTTTTATTTCTTATCCGCGCCACGAATATTTCCGCCGGATACTCTGTAATTTGATTGGCAATGATGTCGAAAACGGCTTGTTGCCGTCTTCCGAATTGCCTTTCTTGGGTCAGTTGGTCGAAAATGTGAGTTATTATAATGCAAAAAAATTCTTTAACTTCTAAATAATAATGAAAAAGGTAGTTACTTTTGGTGAGATCATGTTGCGCTTGGCAACGCCTGATTATCAACGGTTTATTCAATCCACGAATCTGAATGCCACGTTTGGCGGTGGGGAAGCGAATGTCGCTGTGTCGCTGTCTAACTATGGTATTCCGACGGATTTTGTGACGCGTTTGCCGGAAAATGACATTGCGAATTGGTGTATTTCAGATTTGCGCAAATACAATGTTGGCACGTCGAATATCGTGCGTGGCGGCGATCGTGTAGGCATCTACTTTCTTGAAACAGGGGCGATTGCACGTGCTTCCAAAGTGGTTTATGACCGCGCCAATTCAGCGATTGCCGACATCAAACCCGGCATGGTAAACTGGAAAGAAGTGTTCAAAGACGCCCAATGGTTTCACTGGACGGGCATCACGCCGGCACTCTCGCAAGGGGCTGCCGATGCTTGCTTGGAAGCGATTAAAGTCGCCAACGAATTGGGCATTACCGTTTCAACCGACTTAAACTACCGCAAAAATTTGTGGAAATACGGCAAAACAGCCTCCGAAGTGATGCCTGCCTTGGTCGAAGGTTGCGACATCATCCTCGGCAACGAAGAAGACGCCGAAAAAGTATTCGGAATCAAACCGGCGAATTTCGACGCTGCCGGTACGAAAGGCGAAGTCAACGCTGCCGAATTTGAATCCGTTTGCACACAAATGATGCAAAAGTTTCCACGCGCCAAAAAAGTAATTATCACGTTGCGCGGCTCCATCAATGCCAATCACAACACCTGGGGCGGCTGTTTGTACGCCAACGGCAAGCTGTATCAATCCAAACGTTACGACCTCACGCACATCGTAGATCGTGTAGGCGGCGGCGACTCTTTCATGGGCGGATTAGTTTACGGGCTTATCTCCTACCCTGCCGACGACCAGCGCGCATTGGATTTTGCAGTGGCAGCCTCAGCGCTGAAACACACTGTGTATGGCGATTTCAATTTGGTAACAGCCAAAGAAGTAGAGCAATTGATGGGTGGTGATGGTTCCGGACGAGTAAGCAGATAACAATGATAAATGGTTAATGGTTAATGAAAAACCAATTAACAATTAACAATTAACAATTAACAATTAACCATTAATAATTTCATGAATATGGCAAGATTTAATAAAGTACAAGTAATAAGCACAATGTCGGCAACCGGAATGGTGCCGGTGTTTTACCATGCAGACGTAGAAACCGCTAAGCTGGTGGTCAAAGCGTGCTATGCAGGCGGTGTGCGTGCATTTGAATTTACCAACCGGGGCGAATTTGCGCACGAAGTGTTTGGCGAATTGAGTAAATTCGTGGCTAAGGAATGTCCGGATTTGATTTTGGGCGTTGGGTCGATTGTGGATGCGCCGACGGCATCGCTCTACATTCAGTTGGGTGCGAATTTCTTGGTGGGTCCACTGTTCAATCCCGATGTGGCGAAAGTGGCCAATCGCCGTTTGGTGCCTTACACGCCCGGATGCGGTTCGGTGTCGGAAGTGGGATTTGCGCAGGAGTCAGGTTGCGACTTGTGTAAGGTGTTCCCGGGCGACGTGCTTGGACCAAACTTTGTGAAAGGTCTGAAGGCGCCGATGCCATGGTCACTACTGATGGTGACAGGTGGCGTGAAACCCGAAGAAGCCAACCTTAAATCGTGGTTTGATGCCGGTGTGACGTGCGTTGGCATGGGTTCAAACCTATTTCCAAAAGAAGTCATTGCCGCCAAAGAGTGGACAACAATCACCGGTTTATGTAACAATGCGTTAGGCATTATTAAAACGATAAAAAAATAAAAAAATACCATGAATACACAAACACAAAAAATGACAAATTACAGGTGGATGATATGCGCCATGCTGTTTTTTGCGACGACTATCAACTATTTGGACCGGCAAGTATTGTCCTTGACGTTCCCCGGTTTTATTGGTCCCGAATTTGGATGGACAAATGACGATTATGGTAATATTACCTCGTTGTTTTCTATTATTTATGCCGCTTGTATGTTGTTTGCAGGAGGTCTTGTAGATAAATTAGATACAAAAAAAGGGTTCCTTTGGGCTATCGGAATCTGGTCGGTCGGTGCTTGTATGCACGCTTTCAGCGGAATAGTAACTGCCGGAATCACCTCCGGAACTTGGGTGTTCAGTTTTGAAGGTGCTAAAGAATTAATTCAACATGTGGGAGATACCGGCAAAGTGGTCAATATCAGCGTGATGATATTTGTTATGTGCCGGTGCGTACTTGCTCTCGGAGAAGCCGGAAACTTCCCGGCAGCCATTAAAGCGACTGCGGAATATTTTCCGAAAAAAGACAGAGGATTTTCCACCAGTATTTTCAATTCCGGTGCTACTATCGGCGCCATGATTGCGCCTTTCTGTATCCTCAAATTGGCAGAGGCTTATGGTTGGGAATCTTCTTTCCTCATTATCGGTGCGTTTGGCTTTATCTGGATGGGATTTTGGGTGTTTATATATAAAAAACCGGAAGTACATCCGAAAGTGAACAAGGCTGAATTGGCTTATATTCAACAAGATAGCCAAACGGATGCTCAAGTTGCCAATTCGGACGGTACGCCGGCAAAAAAACTGTCATACCTTGATTGTTTCAAATACAAACAAACATGGGCGTTCGCTTTCGGTAAATTTATGACCGATGGCGTGTGGTGGTTTTACTTGTTTTGGATGCCGAAATATCTACAATCGGTGTTCGGGATAACCGGTTCTCAACAGATTTTACCGTTGACCGTTCTGTATACCATTGTGATGATATCTATCGTAGGTGGTTGGTTACCAACTTATTACGTAGAGAAAAAAGGAATGAATCCGTATGCTGGACGCATGAAAGCCATGTTGATTTTTGCATTCTTCCCGTTGTTGGCACTGTTTGCGCAGCCTTTGGGTGGTTACTCTTATTGGTTGCCGGTGATTATTATCGGTATTGCCGGTGCGGCGCATCAAGCATGGTCGGCAAATATTTTCTCTACCGTTGGCGATATGTTCCCCAAAGCGGCTATTGCCACTGTTACCGGTATCGGCGGTATGGCCGGTGGTGTAGGTTCGTATATCATCAACAAAGGTTCGGGCAAATTGTTTGACTATAGCGGTGCCACTCAAATGGAATTTCTGGGATTTAAAGGCGAACCGGCAGGCTATTTTATCATATTCATTGTGTGTGCCGTTGCTTATCTCATTGGCTGGACAGTGATGAAAACGTTGGTTCCTAAATATAAGCCGATAACCGTGTAAAATGAAGGTGTTTGTCAGCGGATGTTACGATATGCTGCACAGCGGTCACGTTGCCTTTTTTGAAGAGGCGGCTCAGCACGGCGATGTGTATGTCGGAATTGGCTCGGATAAGACGTTACACGAACTGAAAGCGCGCGTGCCGTTCAACAACGAGCAGGAACGATTGTATATGGTGAAGTCACTGCGCGCGGTGAAAGAGGCGTGGATCAATCGCGGCAATGGCTTGTTGGACTTCCGTGACGAGGTTATCGCCCTGAAACCGGACATTTTCTTTGTCAACAGCGATGGACATAGCAACCTGAAAGAGCAGTTTTGCAAAGAGCAGGGCATTCACTATGTTATCAGCCGGCGGGTGCCGCACGGCAATCTGCCCACCCGCTCCACTACGTCGTTGCGTTCGGAGTGCCGGATTCCGTATCGCTTGGACATCGCCGGCGGTTGGCTCGACCAGCCGAATGTCAGCAGTTTGTATCCCGGTCCAGTGCTCACTATCTCTATTGAGCCGGATTATGATTTCAACGACCGAAGCGGCATGTCCACCAGTTCGCGTAAAAAAGCGATTGAACTCTGGACGGTGGATATTCCCGTGGGCGATAAAGAAAAACAGGCAAAAATGCTGTTTTGCTTTGAAAATCCGCCGGGAACGGATATAGATTACGTCAGTGGTTCACAAGACGCATTGGGCATCGTGATGCCGGGACTGAATCGCTTGTACTATGACGGCGAATTTTGGCCGGGCAACATCGACAGCGTGCTTGACAAAACTATCCTGGAATGGCTCGAACAACGCCTGTGGTTAGTTCCGCTCTATCCTCGTCCGTCAGAATACGACGTGCTTGCCGGCACACATATCACGGCAACCGAAGCCAAACGCTTGAGCGAAGCGGCGACTGACTGTTGGGATGCCATCCTCGCAAAAGATGTACACAAATTCGGCGCAGCCTGCACACGCAGTTTTGAAGCACAAGTTGCGATGTATCCGAATATGGTGTCTCCCGACATTTTGGAAGTGCTGAACAAACACAAATCGCAGGCACTCGGATGGAAACTAAGTGGCGCAGGCGGCGGTGGTTACTTAGTTTTTGTGAGCGAACAGCCCATCTCCAATGCGATTCAAATTCGGATCCGGGCGTAAATAAATTTCTCTTTTTTGAACGTTTATTCAAATAAAAGCAGTACATTTGTAGCCTATTTGAGATTTGTATGTGGGTTATTAAGTGGTTGATGCAATTTGGGAGATATGTGCTGTTGATGCAACGGGTTTTTGCCGTGCCGCAACGGTGGAGCATGTTTTTCAAGCAAGTCGTCCAAGAAATTTATAAATTAGGCGTCGATTCGGTTGGCATTGTGATTTTCATCTCCGTTTTTATTGGAGCGGTAATCACGATGCAGGTATCGTTGAATATTAACTCGCCCTTAATTCCCTCATTCACAGTGGGTTTCATCACGCGCGAAGTGATTTTGCTGGAATTTTCGTCGAGTATCATGTGTCTGATTTTGGCGGGGAAAGTAGGGTCAAATATCGCTTCGGAATTGGGAACCATGCGCGTGACCGAACAAATTGATGCATTGGAAATTATGGGTGTCAATTCGGCTAACTACCTGATACTTCCCAAGATAGTTGCTTTTGTACTTTTTGTGCCGGTATTAGTCTTTTTCAGTATGTTTTTTGGCATATTGGGAGGTTATTTCATTGGCTGGTTCACCAGCATTATTTCAGCGGAAACCTATGAATATGGTCTCCAATATTGGTTTAGTGCAAAATATATTGGCTATTCGATTTTGAAATCCATGGTTTTTGCCTACATCATCACCTCGATCGCATCTTTTTTTGGATACAATGTGAGGGGAGGTGCCTTGCAAGTGGGCAAAGCGAGCACGAAATCGGTTGTAAACAGCAGCGTACTGATTTTGGCTGCCGACGTATTAATCACCTTATTATTAGTCTAAATGATTGAAGCAAAACATCTTATAAAATCGTTTGATGGCAAAAAAATCATCAAAGACGTTTCCGCCACCTTTGAAAAAGGAAAAACAAACCTCGTCATCGGGCGCAGTGGCTCCGGCAAAACGGTTTTTATGAAATTGTTGATTGGCTTGCTGGCTCCCGATTCTGGAGAAATCCTCTACGACGGACGCAATTTGCCTTCCATGAATAAAAACGAATTGAATGCCCTGCGGCAGGAAATGGGCATGCTGTTTCAAGGTTCAGCCCTGTTTGATTCGATGACCGTGATGGAAAATGTGATGTTTCCGCTCACCATGTTCACGCGAGAAACACGCCAAAAGCAAGAAAAACGCGCCAAATTTTGCCTCGAACGGGTGCAATTGAAGGATGCCGCCGACCTCTACCCCGGCGAAATCAGTGGTGGCATGATGAAACGCACGGCCATTGCACGGGCGATTGCGCTGAATCCGCAATACCTGTTTTGTGATGAGCCGAACTCCGGTTTAGACCCCAAAACATCCCTGTTGATTGATGATTTGATTCACGACATCACGCAGGAATATAATATGACGACGGTGATTAACACCCACGATATGAATTCGGTCATGAATATCGGTGATAAAATCATCTTTATCTACGAGGGCAAAAAAGAGTGGGAAGGCACCAAAGATGAAATTATGAGTTCTGAAAACAAAAAACTCAACGATTTCTTATTCGCGTCCGACCTCTTCCGAAAAGTCCGGGAATTAGAACAATGATTTGTGCCTCACGGGACAAATTACAAAAAAAAATCGTAATTCGTAATTCGTAATTAATTATTATCTTTGTCGCATAAATAAATTTGACAAGATTATGAAACAGTTTTTTATTGCAATAGCAGTTCTCTGCCTGTGTTTTTCGGTTGGGGCAAAACCAAAGGTAACGCCGGTTGACACATTCGCGTTCAAAACCCTGAAAGAAATTCCGGTGACGCCGGTGAAAAATCAGGCAAGTTCAGGCACTTGTTGGAGTTTTTCGGGCTTGGGATTGATTGAAGCCGAATTGCTGCGTCAAGGGAAAGGCGAACAAGATTTGTCGGAAATGTTTATTGTGTGGCACAATTACGACGATAAAGCAAAGAAATACGTCCGCATGAACGGCACGCTGAATTTTGCTGCCGGCGGCTCGTTTCAAGATGTTCTCGACAACATTAAAGACTATGGCATCGTGCCGAATGAGGTCATGACAGGTCTAAATTACGGCGAAGAATCGCACAAACACGGCGAATTAGACGATGTGCTGACAGCCTACTTAAACGTCATTGTAAAAAATCCGAACAAACGGCTTTCTACCGCTTGGCAACAGGGTTTTGACGGCATTTTGGATGCCTATTTGGGCAAATTACCTGAAAAGTTCACCTACAACGGACAAGATTATACGCCACAAAGTTATGCCAAGTCGTTGGGTATTCAACCTGCTGATTATGTGAGTATTACATCGTTTACGCACCAGCCGTTCTACACGTCTTTTCCGTTAGAAATTCCGGATAATTGGCGTTGGTCAAATTCGTATAATGTGCCGGTGAACGAACTGATTTCAATCATCGATCAAGCACTTGACAAAGGACACACGGTGGCTTGGGCAGCGGATGTCAGCGAAAAAGGTTTCACACGCACAGGCATTGCAGTGGTTCCGGATGCTAAAGCTACGCAAGGGGTTGGCTCCGATCAGGCACGCTGGGTGGGCATTTCGCAGGCTGATCGCGACAGTTTGGCAAAGAATTTGACCGGTCCGGTACCGGAAAAAACCATCACGCAAGAAATGCGTCAAGAGGCGTTTGACCGTTACGAAACGACCGACGACCATGGTATGTTGATTTATGGCATTGCGCAAGATCAAAACGGCACGCGCTATTACAAAGTAAAAAATTCATGGGCAGAAAGTTCAGGCTATCAGGGTACTTGGTACGTTTCTGTGCCTTTTGTGCAGTACAAAACGACGAGCATTACACTCAACAAAGACGCTTTGTCGCCCGAATTGAAAAGCAAATTTTGATTAGTTACGAATTTTGATTAGTTGTAAAAACATAACCAAAAGTTTTGGCACGTTGAACGTGCTGAAAGGTATTGACCTGACGATTGAGAAGGGTGAAGTGGTGTCTATTGTCGGTCCGAGCGGTGCCGGAAAGACAACCTTACTACAAATTCTCGGCACGTTAGACAAACCGGATACGGGGATTGTCCACTACGGCGACATCAATGTCAACCAATTGAAGGAGAAAGATTTAGCTGCTTTTCGCAATAAGAATATCGGCTTTGTCTTTCAATTTCACCAACTGCTGCCCGAATTTACGGCATTGGAAAACGTGATGATTCCGGCATTGATTGGTCGCGTCCGTTCGTCTGAAGCTGAAAAGAAAGCGAAAGAAATTTTGGATTTCTTAGGATTGTCCGACCGTATCACCCATAAGCCTGCCGAACTGAGTGGTGGCGAAAAACAACGTGTGGCGGTCGCTCGTGCCTTAGTCAATCAACCTGAGGTAATTTTTGCCGACGAACCCTCCGGCAGTCTCGACACCCAAAACAAAGCCGAACTCCACCAGCTGTTTTTTGACCTGCGCGACCAATTCAACCAAACATTCGTCATCGTCACCCACGACGAAGCACTTGCCAAGTTGACAGATCGCACGATCTCCATGAAAGATGGGCAGCTCGCTATATAAACTTTCTCTACGAGAGCACATTTTAATATAAATTTAATAAATTTTGACCAATGTTTAAAGATTTTTTTTATTTCTCGAAGCGTGAACGCCAAGGGATCGTGATTTTAGCCGTGCTCATTGTGGGCGTTTTAGTTGGCAAATGGTTCTTTTCTGTGCCGAGATCGGAGGCGTTGGAGGAAACACAAGCGATTGAAGTGCTTGACAATCAAGGAAATGCAACAGGCAACTATGTGCCTTTGCCACAAAATGCCCCAAAACACAACGGTACGGGCGCACCCTTGCGGTCGCCCTCATCGCATACACCCGTACAAACGCGAACATTTTATGCCCACGATCGCGACACCATTATGCGCCCAACACCGCATATCAATGTGCCGAAAGCAGAGAAATTCGCCAAAGGCGAAACGCTCGAACTCAACGCTGCCGACACTCTGGAATTGAAAAAAATCCCCGGCGTGGGGTCGTCTTTTGCCAAACGAATTGTGGCGTATCGAAACATGCTGGGCGGCTATCATCGCGTGGAACAACTGCAAGAAGTGTACGGCATGTATGTCGAACTGTTTGAGCAACTGTCACCTTATATTAAGGTAGATGATGCCTCAATCACACGCATTGAGGTAAATAAAGCCGGAATCGACAAACTGCGAAATCACCCCTACCTCAATTTTTATCAGGCAAAAGCCATCATTGAAACCCGCAAAAAGCGAGGCAAACTGCAAGGAATTGAAGATTTGCAACTGCTGGAAGAATTTACCGCCGACGATTGGCTACGAATCACGCCATACTTGGATTTCCAATAAAATTGTGTACCTTTGCGCAAATTAGAGTGTAGAGTATAGAGTGTAGTCAAAACAACTAAGCTCTAATAACTACACTCTAAACTCTACACTCTAATAACTATTTTGTATGAAGAAAGACCGCCTCTTGTGGGCTGATGATGAGATAGATTTGTTGAAACCGCATGTCCTTTTTTTGGAGGATAAGGGTTATGAAGTTGTGACTGTTTGTAGTGGGCAGGACGCGATTGACGCCGTGCGTGAAGCAACGTTTGATTTGATTTTGTTGGACGAAAACATGCCCGGATTGAGTGGTTTGGAAACATTGGCGATGATTAAAGAGGCGTATCCGACCGTGCCGGTAGTGATGATTACCAAAAGTGAGGACGAAGGCATTATGAATCAGGCGATTGGCAGCAAAATTGCCGACTATTTGATCAAGCCCGTCAATCCGAATCAAATTTTGTTGTCGCTCAAAAAAAATCTGCATAAAAATCAGATTGTCACGGAAACAACCACATCCGGTTACCGGCAAGAATTTATGAAAATCGGGATGCAGATTGGCGATTCACTCACAACCGAAGATTGGAAAGAACTCTATAAAAAGTTGGTGCACTGGGAGTTAGAATTGGCATCGTCACAAACGGGGATGACGGATTTACTCAATACTCAAAAGACGGAAGCCAATCAAGTGTTTAGTAAATTCATCAAGAAACATTATGAAGACTGGTTGACGCAACCCGAAAAATCCGGTCGCCCGTTGATGAGTCCGGAACTGTTCAAAAATAAGCTATTCCCGTTGCTGGATCAAGGCGAAAAAGTGTTTTTTATTTTGATTGACAATTTTCGTTGGGATCAATGGCAGGCGGTGAAAGACCTGCTTGCGGATGCGTTCACGTTTCAGGAGGACTTGTATTATTCCATTTTGCCGACGGCAACACAGTATGCACGCAACGCGATTTTTTCGGGTTTGATGCCAATTCAAATTGAGAAAATGTTTCCCGAATTTTGGGTCGATGAAGACTCCGAAGAGGGGAAAAATCTGAATGAAGCCCCGCTGATTCAAACGCAAATCGAGCGTTTTCGCAAAAAATACACGTTTTCTTACCATAAAATTAATGAGTCGGCTTATGGCGAAAAACTGTTGCAAAATTTCAATCAATTTGACAATTCCCAACTGAACGTGATTGTCTTTAACTTTGTGGATATGCTGTCGCACGCACGCACAGAGTCGAAAATGGTGCGCGAACTGGCATCTAACGAGGCGGCTTACCGGTCGTTGACGCGCTCATGGTTTGAACACTCGACGGCTCTCGAATTTTTCCGAAAAATTGCCGAAAAAGGCGGCAAAATCGTGTTGACAACCGACCATGGCACCATTCGTGTCAACAATGCCATCAAAGTGGCAGGCGAGAAAAGTGTCAACTCTAATTTGCGCTATAAATTAGGTAAAACAATGACTTACAATCCGAAAGAAGTGTTCGAAATGACCAATCCGTCGAAATTCGGCTTGCCGTCGCCCAATGTCAGCACACGCTATATTTTTGCACTGAACGCCGACTTTTTTGCCTACCCCAACAATTACAATTATTACGTGTCCTACTACACCGACACGTTTCAGCACGGCGGCATCTCGATGGAGGAAATGATGATTCCGCTCATCACGCTGGACGCAAAATAATTAGTCATTTAGCTTAGGCGATGCAAAGGCAGTGCAAAAACTAAAAACCCCGCATCAGTGAAGGTGCGGGGCATAAAATTGACTACCAAAACTGACTTTATCAGGTATCTTGCTGTAACCAAAATATTTGTCTTCCGTATGCAACGGATGTTCTTTTATTTACTGACATTGTCAACGGTTTCCCGTACCAATACTTTGAGCTTCACACACCATTAGAGAGTTGATTCTTACGAATTATCCTTAGTGTGTACCCTTGCGACAACGCTCTCCCGGCTTGTCAGTTATCATCGCTTAATTTGGTAGTCTGTCAAGCATTTGATGAAGTGTAATTAATCAATAAATGCTACTTGACTTAAATCGTTTGCAAATTGGCGTAACCCTGTTTGTATTTTTTCTCTTGTTTTTGGCTTTGGCCGTTTTGTTCCTGATGAATAATGCCACAACTGCTTTTGACTGATTCCGGTAACTTTTTCTAATCCTGATTTGGAAAGAATACCGGAATAATAATTCAGAAATGAACTGACATCATATTCAAAATCAAATTCCAAGACTGGTGTTTCTTTTCCTTCCAAAGCATTCATTTTTTTTGCTTCTTCGTAGCACTCATAGAAATCCAACAAAGCTTCTTTTGCGGAATTTCCAAAACCGGATAAACCAAAATCAAAATCATAACAATCCATATTTGCGCTGAATTTTCCGTCAGTACCACGTTCTACAATTACTTTTACCTTTTTCATATTTTTATTGCTTTAGAAATTCAAGGATTAGAGTTTAACCCCTGAATAAAATTCGATACTCTTTTTTGTTTTAGGAGTAAGCTCCTGCGTTTGATGCCGTGGAACTTGAAACCTCTTGTCTGTTATCGGACTGTACCACCAATCATGATTTGTTCCGTGTTCCAAGAAGTAACATCCTGATTTGTTTAATTTCCTGATAGCTTCACTAATTTTCATTTCAAATAGATTTATTAATTAATTACACCACAAAGGTAACTATTTTTCCAACATTTACCAAATAAAAAAGCAACTATTTCCACAAAAACGCAAAAATTTAACATTTAAACGTCATAAGCATCCCCCCAAAGGCAACTATAAAGCGCATCTAAAAAATATTTTTTCATTTTTATTTGGCAGTCTCAAAAAAAATGCGTTACTTTGCAACCTCTCTAAATCCCAAAACTGTTGGTAAAGCGTTGCCAATAGTGTTTAGAGAGGCTTTTATCATATCTCGATTCAGAATGTGGAAATTCAATTTACTGCGGGATATGAGCAAAAAGCGATCACGTTTTTTTCTGTATATAATTTTGAATTCTATGAATTCTACTTTATATGGGATTGACGCGTGAGTAGCTATTGCTCTCTGCAGTATGGGCTTTCCACAGCCTTGAATCAAGAGAGCGTATAATAGTTCCTCACGCTCTTTTCTTTTTATAAATTGCCGAACTTGAGGACGGAGAGGCGAAAAAAACATTATGTACAAATGAAAACATTTAATTTCAGAAGATTGCGGATCCAGTCCGCAATGACAGTTGCGTTAGCGATTGCCTGTGTTCTGGTAACCGGTAACTGTTCAC
>JAISKM010000090.1 GCA_031261285.1 Candidatus Symbiothrix sp.
CTGCGCCCTGTAAGGGCAATAGCAATCAAGAACAGGCTAACGCCCTTACAGGGCTGTGGTTGGATGAGGTCATTCCACCACAGGGCGTTGCCCTGTGCTATTGCTAAAAGGGCGTTGCCCTTAACTTGCAACGATTGGGTATAATATCCGATAATCATAAAAATAATAATAAAATGCCCCCGATAGGGTATAATTTAGAAATAATATCATTATTTTATACCTAATTGGGTATAATTTAAGTAAAAATTTCGTATCTTTGCACCCAAAAGGGTATAATATGGAAGTTAAATCGTTGTCACAGTATGTGAAACAAGTGCGAAAACAGTATGGTTTAACGCAAGTGGATTTGTCTGAGAAAGCAGGTGTAGGGCTTCGTTTTGTTCGTGAACTGGAACAAGGCAAACAAAACCTGCGAATGGATAAGGTCAATCAAGTACTTATTCTGTTTGGGACAGAGTTGATGCCGGGTTCTGTAGATAAAAATAAATTAAGCGTATGAGACAAGCAAAAGTGTATTTTGAAAATCAATTGGCAGGTCTATTGACTGAAAACGAAAACGGTTTTATCTTTCTGTATCACTCCGATTACTTGAAAAATAAGGATTCGGAGCCAATTAGTTTGACGATGCCTTTGCAAAAAGAAGCGTATCAGGATAAAGTTTTGTTTCCTTTTTTTGATGGGTTAATTCCGGAAGGTTGGCTCTTGGAAATTGCGGAACAGAGTTGGAAAATCAATCATCGTGACCGAATGTCACTCTTGTTGGCATGTTGTAAAGATTGTATCGGCGCAGTCAGACAACCATTACCGGTGCGCAACCAAAACTATCATTAGATTTGGTGGGAAAAGATGCACTCAAACGATTTACCATTGTTGGTCTATGGGTAAATATATCCTAAAACCGCAAACGGAATTATACTCTCAATTACCTGAATTAGAGGACTTAACAATGCACTTAGCGGAAATAGCTAAGATTAAAACAGTTCCTCACTCTTTAATTCGTTTTGCTGATGGTGAACTTTGTTACATTACCAAACGCATAGATCGAGACACTAAAGGGAATAAATTACCAATGGAAGATTTCTGTCAATTATCCGAGCGACTGACCGAATACAAATACACAGGCTCATACGAGCAAATTGCCAAATTGATATTAAAATACTCTAATGCACCTAAATTGGATTTAGTGAACTTTTGGGAACAAGTGTTTTTTTCTTGGTTGACCGGAAATGCAGATATGCACTTGAAAAATTTCTCTTTATATAGCCCAATAAAAGGGCAATATATGTTAACTCCGGCTTATGACATGCTTTCTACGGCCTTAGTAATGCCCGAAGACAAAGAAGAATTAGCATTGACTTTAAGTGGTAAAAAAAGAAAAATAAATCGAAATGATTTTGAAAAAGCCTTGTCACAATCAGGGTTAGAGCCGAAAGTAATCGACACTATTTTCGCAAAATTTGAACGCATTATTCCTAAGTGGAAAGAATTTATAGAAAGTTCATTTTTAAAAGAGGAAACAAAGCAAGCCTATCAAAATCGTTTTAGTCTAAATTGTCTTTGCTGACGCCGTATTTTTCTTTGCAGGAGGCATCGCCTGTTGGCTCTACGTGCACCACGATGTCGTAGACGTTTTTGACGGAACTCTTGATGCTGTTTTCTACAGCTTCGGCAATTTGATGGGATTCGAGCAGCGAGATGGAACCGTCTGCCTCAATGTCTAACACGATATTGTAGAGGTTGCCCACGTGTCCGGAACGGATGCGGTGCGGATTACTGGCTCCCGGCACAGCCTCCACAGCCTCAATAATTTTCTCATAGACGCTCGTATCGTCCACGCCGTCCATCAACACCAGATTGGCTTCTTTGAAAATGCTAATCGACGTATAAATGATGTAAATGCTTATCAGCAAGGCGACTATCGCATCCAAAATGGGCAGTTCAAAGAAATAGGTCAGCCCAAGACCAACCAACACGCCTGTCGAAATAATCACATCGTTGCGCATATTGATGGCATTGGCTTTCAAGAGGGGCGAATCCACTTTTTTGCCTTCGCGAAATTGGTAGAGTGCTAACAACAGTTTGCCGGCAATGGAAATAAGCGTCACCCAAATAGCAATTCGAGTAGGAATAAGTGCTTCTTGTGGCTGCAAAATATGGTTGATGGCCGTCAAAAACATTTGTCCGCCCATGAAAAAAATCGCAAACGATAGAATCGTGGACGCCACATTTTCCGCTTTTGTCTGTCCAAAAACAAACTTGGTATTAGGCTTTCGATAGATAATTGGCGTAGCAATCAGCATCACCACAGACGTAACAACATCCTGAGTAGAGTCCAATCCATCGCTCAGCACCGCCAAACTACCGGAAATAGCTCCAACTACTACTTTTAATACTGCTAAAATAGTATTGCCGATCAGACTAATCCACGACGTGCGAAGCATGACTTGCTGCTTAGCGCCGGCGACTCCTTTTCCCATTTTTGGCATTTGCTTTTGTATTTTTAGTTGTCTTCTGGCTGTTACTTGCATTCACGTTGTCATCCGTGCGGGCAGATCCCGCCTCTGCAAGTTGTTTGGATTTTTCGTAAGCCGCTTTCTGCTCCAATTCTATGGATGACAGTGTCGTCTCCTGAGGTTCACCCTCCACGCCTTCACCTTCTGCCGGTTCCTCCGGTGTCGGATCCGCCGCAAAAGAAATCGTTTGCGCCGCCCCATCATACACAATGGTACGCACATTGCCTTCCAGCGCCCAATCGATGCTCAGCCCTTTACCACGTGTAATGAGCACCACCGTAATCGTGCGTTTGCGAACCATGCCTTGAAATTCGCCGGCGCGAGCACCGATAGTCACTTTTTTAGTACCATTAGTATAGGTAAACGGAATTTGCGTATAACGTCCTTTGAGATAGTTGTAATTGATATTTTCATCCTCATAGAGACTAAATTGACCGTCTGCACCGTCATACACAAACACCGTCAAATTTTTCTGGATGTCCTTAGTGCTTTGAACAGGATCACCAACCGGCAAAATAGATCCGGCTTTGACAAACACCGGTATACGGTCGTAGGGCGCGTAAACAGGTATTTTTTGTCCACCTTCAATGTAACGTCCCGAATTAAGATCATACCACGGTTGCCCTTGAGGGAAATAGACTTCGCGCCGAACGGTTTTGTATTGATACATCGGGCAAACCATCAATGCGGGACCAAACATGTATTGATCAGAAAGGTTCAATACGTCTTTATCTTTTCCAAAATCCATGACTAACGGGCGCATCATCGTGTAGTCCTCAAAATGGCTTTTCCCCGCCAAACTATAGATATAAGGCATCAAGCGGTAGCGCAGCATCGTGTAATAATACATCGACGAATAGGCGTTGTGCCACGTAGGAGCGATATTCCACGGTTCGCGATTCGGAAATTTGCCATTCGCGAGAAAAATCGGCGTAAATGTGCTAAATTGATGCCAACGCGTGTACAGTTCACGAAATTCTTCCAAATTTGCATCGCCTTCCTGGGCATCTACATAGCGTTTTTCGGGGGTCAATCCGCCAATATCAGTGGTCCAATAGGGCGTCCCCGACACGGAGAAATTAAGTCCGGTGACAATGACGTTTTTCAAATCTTCCCAGCGACTTTTGGTGCTGTCGGTATGCGTGATAACGGAATAATTTTGTAAAGCGGGTGCTTCCGAGCCATCAAAAATCACAACGCGATGGTAATTATCGGTAGTGCGTTGACCTTTGTAAATGCTTTTCGCGGCAACAGCGTTGCCCGAATCATTCAGCCACCACGCATCCACTCCTTTCGCAAAGAGGTTTTTGTCGAGCTGTTTCCAAATGCCGTTGCCCGTTTTTTCATTTGCCGGTTGATCTTTTGGGAAATGCACTGCAATCGCAAAATGCGCGTTATAGTCATGAATTTCCTCAATCATAGCTGTAGCATCGGGAAAATTTTCCTTATTATAGGCTCCTGTCAACACGATATTATCCAGCGGGAAGAGGCGTTCACGAAATTCTTTCACCACTCCCAGCAATTGATCTTGAGAGGTGTAGGAAAGCGCATTGTCTTGCGAAGGTTCGCGACTTTGCCACAATCCCATCGCCCATTTGGGCATGATTTGCGCTTTGCCGGTCACGGTACGGTAACCGCCAACCAACTGATCCATAGTTGACCCGTACACAAAATAATAGCCCAAACTACCCTGTGAGGATTGAAAAGCGAGTTTGTTCGCTTCCGGCGTGTGTTTATGAGCAGTACGTGGATTTTCAAACGTCGATTCCGAAACATTATCCCAAAGAATACCGTAATTTTTGTTGCTAACAATAAACGGGAGCGTGCCGAAAAACAGATCATCATCGGGCGATTCAAACACCTGACGCACAGCCTTTTCAAACGATTTTCCACCGTCTTTTTGGTCGGTCAAAATGGTCCGGCGATCTTTGTCCATAAACGTAATTGCGCCATTGGAAAACAGTATTTTAACAATCAGGGTGGCTGTTTTCAGGATGACATCGTCATCGGAGGACGAATACGACCAGCCCGATTCCATACCTTTCGTGAGCGTCGCCAGTGTTTTGGTGTTTGTGGAAATCGTGTCGGTTGGAGATGCCAACACATGAATCACATTATCGTTAACTACTTGCAGGCGAATGGTTTTAGCGCCATCGGCTTGAGGCTTTTTGAGATGAATCGTCACGCCGTCAGACTCCTTGTCGACCGCCGAATTACAAGCGACCAACAGTAAGCAAGTGCATGCCAACAAACAATATTTAAAAAACTGTCGTTTCATTTTCTTTAACTAAAAATTACGAATGACGAACTACGGCTGACATTGGCGTAATTTTTAATTTTTAATTCGTAATTGATTCGCAACGTTCACCATTTTGATGGCGGTGATTGCGGCTTCGACTCCTTTGTTTCCTAATTTTCCACCGGCTCGGTCGATGGATTGCTGCTCGTTGTTGTCGGTCAACAGTCCGAAAATAAACGGCACATGATAGTGATGATTTGCATTTAATGTAGCAAAACCTTGCGTCACACCTGAACAGACATAGTCAAAATGCGGCGTTTCGCCACGAATCACGCAGCCTAAGCCAATCACGGCATCCGGATGTAAATTTTGGGCAGCACATTTAGCTGCAAAAATCAATTCAAAACTGCCCGGCACAGAGATGATTGTAATATTTTCCGCTTTTGCACCACATTGTATTAAGGTATCAAAAGCCCCATCTTTGAGTTTGGAGGTGATTTCACCGTTCCATTCCGACACAACAACCACAAACCGCATCGCCGAAGCACCGGGCACAGTGGTCAAATCGTAGTCGGACATCGGGTGATTTTGTGTAGCCATTTTTAATTACGAATGACGAATTAAAAATTACGAATCAAAAAACGTAATTCGTAATTTTTAATTTTTAATTGATAATTTGGCACGCTCGATGTATTTTTCGATTGCATTGGCGGCGGCAAATTCGGGGTATGCGGCTTGAATTTCCGTGTAGATTTTCAAGGCTTTTTCGTTGTCACCCAAACTACTGTACACGTCTGCCGCTTTGTTCAAAAACACCGGACTTAATGCTTTATTGTTTGCTTTTTCAGCGGCTTGTTGGAAGTAAGTGATGCCTTCTTCCGGTTTTTCGCCCGAAACATAGCAATCGCCAATCGCCGCAAGTACCTGAGATGCAAAGAGTTTGTCTTTCCCGTTGTAACTTTTCAAGTTCTCCAACGCAGCGGTGTAATCGCCCAAATGTGCTTGACAAATGCCTGCGTATGCTTTCGCCAAATTGCCTGCAACGGTGCTACCGTATTCGTCCACAATTTCCAAAAAGCCGGCGTGACCCAAACTGTCACCGTTCAGAGCCAATGCCCATTGTTGGTATTCAAACGCGTTTTGTGCAGGAAACAAAGCCTCTTGCGCCTCTGTTTCTTTCGGTTCTAAATAGAAATGACGGTAAGCAAAAAAGCCTACAATAATTACGAGGATAGCAACCAAAGCTATCACAATGGTTTTTAAATGTTTATCCAAAAACTTATCTGTTTTGGAAATAATTTCGCCTACGTTTTTTTCTACTTGTGTAGCAGAGTCAGATGTCTTATTTGCCATTTTATATCAATTTTTATGCATTTCAGACCGCAAAGGTACAAAATAGTTATGAATTATGAGTTATGAGTTATGAGTTTTTTTTCAAAAAATATATTTTTTTATGTTTTTTTCTTGATTTTGTTGAAAATTTCTTATATTTGCAACTGATTATGAAATTTCTATTTGTAGTTCAAGGAGAGGGGCGCGGGCATTTGACGCAATCGATTACGCTGGCGAAAATGCTGCAAAAACACGGACATACGGTCTGTGCGGTGTTGGTTGGGAAAAGCAACCGGCGTGAACTTCCTGCGTTTTTTCACCGGGAAATGCCGGCACCGGTTCACCGGTTTGACAGTCCTAATTTTCCGCCGCCAACAGGCACTGACCGTGCAAAAACGTGGGCTACAATTCGCTACAATCTTTGGCGTCTTCCCCACTATCTCAAAGGGTTATTTTTTCTCAAGAAGAAAATAAGAGAATTTCAGCCCGATGTGGTCATCAATTTTTATGAAATGTTGGTGGGTTTGGCGTATGTCTTGTGCCCACCACGCGCACCATATATATGTATTGCACATCAATATTCATTTTTGCATCCCGGTTATTGTTTTCCGGCAGAAAATGAATCGGAATTACGCAGTTTAAAATTGCTCACACGCGTCACATGCCTCCGGGCATCGAAATTGTTTGTGTTATCCATTCACGAACAACAAAATAACGACAACCGGTTCGTATTCGTACCACCATTATTGCGCAATGAAGTCTTTACAGTGCAGCCCACAAAAGGTGATTATTTGCATGGCTATCTGCTAAATGCCAATTATGCTAACGACATTATCACGTGGCAAAAACAGCATCCTGACGTTTCGCTGCACTTCTTTTGGGACAAAAAAGACGCGGACAAAGAAACCGTCATCAACGACCGGTTGTCGTTTCACCAGTTAGACGACAAACTATTTTTGAACTACATGGCAGGCTGCAAAGGCTACGCGACCACAGCCGGATTTGAATCTGTGTGTGAAGCCGCCTACCTCGGCAAACCCGTCTTGATGGTGCCGACGCACATCGAACAGGCGTGCAATGCCTACGAATTTGCACAAGCCGGCTTTGGCATCGCCTCCGGTCACTTCGATTTGGATGCTTTGCTGGCATTTACGTCGCAATACAACGAAAATCCGGCGTTTCGCTCGTGGGTGGAGCAATCGGAAGAACGTTGGATGAAAGAACTAACTAATTTAATAAACATAAAAAACACAAAAAATCATGGTTAAACCGTATGTAATGGGTATTGATATTGGTGGCACAAACACCGTATTCGGTGTTGTAGACGCACGTGGAAAAATTATTGAAGCCGGAAAAATCAAAAGTCCGAGCGAAACAGCCGAAACGTATTGTGCAGCTTTATCGGTCGAATTGAATAAATTGATTGAAAAAGTGGGCGGAAAAGAAAAATTCAACGGCATCGGCATCGGTGCGCCTAACGGCAACTATTACAACGGCACCATCGAAGACGCGCCCAACATCAGCTGGGCCAAAGGAAGTGTCATTCCCTTTGCCAACATGGTGAGTGCAGCAACAGGCTTGCCGGTCGCCCTGACCAACGATGCAAACGCGGCAGCCATCGGCGAAATGGCTTATGGCGTGGCGAAAGGCATGAAAAACTTCATCATGATCACCCTCGGCACCGGAGTCGGCAGCGGCATCATCGTGAACGGCGAATTGGTGTACGGGCACGACGGCTTCGCGGGCGAATTGGGTCACGTGATCGTCAAAAAAAACGGACGCACCTGCGGATGCGGTCGCAAAGGCTGTTTGGAAGCCTACGCGTCGGCAACCGGCGTCGCACGCACAGCCAAAGAATTGATCGAAAAAGGCGGCACCAAAAGCCTGTTAGCAACACTTGACATCGACCAGGTGACCTCCAAAGACGTGTACGACGCAGCCATGAAAGGCGACCAAACGGCAATCGACATTTTCAAAGAAACGGGTCACATTTTGGGCGAAGCCTTTGCCAATTTCATCGCGTTCTCCAGCCCCGAAGCCATCGTGCTGTTTGGAGGTCTGTCAAAAGCGGGTAAATTCATTTTGGAACCTATCCAAGAAGCCATGGACGAACAGTCGTTAGGCATTTTCAAAGGCAAAACCAAATTGTTGCTGTCCGATTTGCCCGAAAGCGATGCCGCCGTTTTAGGCGCAAGCGCTCTCGCTTGGGAGATAAAATAAAAAACTAATTCCCGTCAACCTCATTACCCAATTGAAATGAAACGAAAAAAAATCGGGTAACGAGGTTTCCGGGAATCCTTAAGAAAGAAAGGCCCGCTCAGGCAAAAAATGAAACGAATTAAAATAAATCCCGGCGGGTCTTCTTTCTATTATCTATTAATGTTTTCAGCCTTAAACGACGGTCTGCCTCAATGTTGACGCCGTTTGTATGCGACCAAGCCTACACTTACATACTGCGCACACAGCGAATAGTTAACCAGTCGTTAGGGTCCGTAGTGCTACCCATGGTCGTAGCGCCACTTAAGTTGTAGTAGCACACCGTTGAACTACCCTGCGCCCACCGATAGGAGACTTCGAGCCAACCGTACCAAGTGCCACCGTTGCCGCGGCCGCCTGCAATAGCGACCCCACTGTTCCATTCAGCCTGTAGTGTTGCGGTATTACCGGTAGTGCCTACACCCGCTGCTAAGGACGGGAATGCGGTTGCTAGATACCCATACTCTGTACCAGTCGGTACACGCCATGTGTTCCCATTGGAGTTCAGTGCGGCACAAGCGATATCAGGATTTGCCCCTGAAGTGTAATAATAACCGCGAGTAGGATAAGTTCCACAGTTGTTACTGTAACAAGTCGCGCTATAACCGGCTTCTTGTAAGTTGGTTGTAGTCCAGCACAAACCTGTCAAATTAGCATTGCTGTAAGCGGCAGTGTTATAAACTTTACCCGAAGGTGCGGTAAAAGGACTTCCACA
>JAISKM010000169.1 GCA_031261285.1 Candidatus Symbiothrix sp.
CCTGTAGCCGGAGCTGTTCTCGATCTTTCGGATGCGTCTACCGGCGGTTTGCAACTGCCGCAAGTCACGCTTACCGTTAAAACAGGTGAAGGAGCTATTCCTGACTCTTGGAACACATCATCTTTACCTGACGGTCTGATAGTCTACAATTTAGGCGGTGAGGATAAGTTGCCTGAAGGAGTGTATGTGTGGAAAGATGAAGCTTGGGAGCAAGCGGGATCGGGAGGTTCTACTCCTTTGATGAATGTGGCAATAACACCCAACACACCTGTGACGTTGTATTCGACAGGCGACACAAAACAATTGAACCCAGCTATTTCTATCGCCGATTCTACTACGATAATCTGGAAAAGTAGTAATACGGATATAGCTGTAGTTAGTAATAAAGGCGTTGTATCTCCTATTGCGGATGGAGAAGCAGAGATCACGGTTTCGTTTGGTTCGACCACCTCTGATCCGGTGGCTGTAACAGTAACTACTCCTACTTGTGGATCGCCTTTTACCGCTCCTTCGGATAAGGTTTATAATACTGCAGCTTATAGCAATACCGGTTTGACGAATTTGTGTTGGACGACTACTAATTTACAGGAGGCTGGTCAGAGTACTACATGCTACAATAATAATTGTGGTACTTATCCAACCCGCGGGTATTATTACACACAGGCAGCATCGGACGCAGCTTGTACGGCTCTTAATAGCGGTAGTACAGTTTGGCGCGTACCAACACAAGCGGAATGGACAGCTTTACAAACGGCATTCCCATCTTTGGCAGCTGGTGTAGGAACAACAGGTACTACAAACCAGCTACAGGCTAAGTGGAATAGTCCCGGTGGTATGGCAGGCGAGTACTATGGTACTCAGACATCGTGGCGAAATTGGGGGATCGGGGGATTTTGGTGGAGCAAAAATCCCGCCGGTCTTTACTGGATCATTTATACCGCTGAACCAACAAAAATAGCAAACTATACCGCGTCTACAAGCTGGAACTCAGTTCGCTGTGTGTCTGATCTATGAGTTATTTCGATCTTGAAAGACTCTTTTAATAGTAAAAGACATCAAAGCTGACGTCAATAACTTCAATACACAGACTATCAAGAAAGAGCACCCGCGCGGGTTTTTGTACATAGTTTCGTTTCGTTTTTCCTGTACGGGTCTCTTTCTTTTCTTATATGACTATCTTTGCGAGTTCTTGAAAATAAATCCGATAGAATTGTTCTGATTTTGCTCTTGTTACTCAAATAAATCAAGATTTATTTGTAACTTTGCAGCAAAATTTGAAGAACGCGTAAAAAAAATACATTGACGATGGAAACGATTGATTGGTCGAATTTGACTTTTGGCTACTTGAAAACGGATTTTAACGTGCGCTCGCACTACCGTGACGGCAAATGGAGCAATTTGGAAATTTCAGATTCCGAATTTTTGAATTTGCATATCGCGAGTTCCTGCCTTCATTACGGTCAGGAGGCTTTTGAAGGGCTCAAGGCTTTTCGTGGAAAAGATGGCAACATTCGTATTTTTCGGATGCGTGACAATGCGTTGCGCATGCAAGCCTCGTCTCGTGGCATAATGATGGCTGAATTTCCGGTCGAACTGTTTGAAAAAGCCGTCGTGGAAGCCGTTACACGCAATGAGCGATTTGTGCCGCCGTATGAAAGCGGCGCATCCTTATATATACGTCCGCTCTTGATTGGCACATCGGCTCAGGTGGGCGTGAGGCCGGCGAAAGAATACACGTTTGTGGTGTTTGTGACGCCTGTTGGGCCCTATTTCAAAGAAGGATTCAAGGCGACACCGGTGGTCATTTATCGTGAATACGACCGTGCTGCACCGCTGGGAACGGGTACAATTAAGGTAGGCGGAAACTATGCCGCCAGTTTGGTAGCCGGCGAAAAAGCGCACGAAGGCGGCTATTCTGCTGTTTTGTATTTGGATGCGCGCGAAAAAAAATACATCGACGAATGTGGCCCCGCCAACTTTTTTGGCATCAAACATAACACGTATATCACGCCGGAATCGTCGTCTATTTTGCCTTCAATCACGAATAAAAGTTTGATTCAATTAGCGGAAGATGAGGGACTTAAATTCGAACGCCGCCCCATTCCTGTACACGAATTAGCGACGTTTGAAGAAGCGGGCATGTGCGGTACAGCAGCTGTTATCTCGCCGATTCAACGGGTAGACGATGTCGCTGAAAACAAATCCTACGTTTTTTCTACCGACGGCAAACCGGGCGTTATTTGCGAAAAACTCTATCAAAAACTACGCGCTATCCAGTACGGCGATGCACCCGACAATTATGGTTGGGTGACGGTATTGAAAAAACATATAAAATAAATTTACCATGAAAAACATTAATCGACGTAAATTTTTGAGCCTCTCCGCATTGGCGGGTGCAGGCGCGATGGTTGTTCCTCAAATGGCTTTTTCGGCTGTAAAAGGAAATGACGAGACACAGGAAAAGTCAAAAACAATTCCGACCCGCATGTTGGGTAACACGGGAATTGAAATTCCCATTTTGAGTATGGGCGTGATGCGTGCGGACAACCCGGCGGTGTTGCGTGCGGCTTACAATTCGGGGCTGACGTTCTTCGACACAGCTCATGGCTACCAAAAAGGAAAAAATGAGGAAATGCTTGGTGCGTTTTTCAAGGGGAAAGACCGGAACTCGTTTTTCCTGGCAACCAAAGGAAAGGCGAATCTCAAATCGGACAATTTTGAAGCGGAATACGAGGAATTGTTCAACACAAGCCTTCGCCGGTTGCAGATGGATTATGTGGATATTTTTTACACCCATGCGCTGGACAATGTAGAAAGCGTGAGCGACCCGCGCATGCTCGCTATGTTAAAGAAATTCAAGGCGGAAGGCAAAACGCGTCACATCGGATTTTCTACGCACGCCAATAAGCCGGAGCAAATTGATGCCGCCATCAAAACGGGCGTGTATGAGGTGATACTGATCAGCTACAACTTCAAATTGGACATTTTGCCCGAATTGGATGCCGCTATTCAACGCGGCGTAGATGCAGGCATCGGTTTTGTGGCGATGAAAACGATGGTCGGAGGCGTAGAAGATGCCGCCGGCGACAAAAAAGTGGACGGTGCGGCTTGTTTGCGTTGGGTGTGGCAGAATCCGAATATCACCACGGCGATTCCGGGATTCACCAGTTTCGATTTGTTGGATAACTGTTTGGCAGCCGCTTACTCACCGGAACTACAAGCGTCTGATACTCAATATCTTGCAGGTCTGCAACAGAATGAAATGCTGTATTGTCAAAATTGCGAAAGTTGCGTGAAACAGTGCACCAAGCATTTGCCGATCCCGGCCATTATGCGTGCCTATATGTATAACTACGGTTACAACTATCCGTCGCTGTCGAAAGAAACGTTGGTCGAATTGTCGCTGACCGGCAACGAATGTTCGGGATGCGATTCCTGCAAAGTGAATTGCCCTTCAGGATTCAAAATTTCCGATAAAATCGCTGCCATAACGCCCATAGTCAATGTCTGTGATGATTTTTTAGCATAAAAACGAAATCGTCATTACGGGCTCGACCCGCAATCCCATGAATAATTGCGGGATTGCGGGTCAAGCTCGCAATGACGGAAAAAAACAAATAAAATGAAGCATTTATTTCCAATTTTTCTTGCTCTGTTCTGTGTGGCAGGACAGACTTTTGCGCAGACGCCTCAAGAATTGCGTGATGATTTGCCCGTAGTTGAAGGATGGACTGTTTCGCCTGAAACAGAAGTGTTTAACCGCGACAACTTGTATGAACGCATCAATGGTGCTGCGCCATTGTTTTTGGAAAATAACTTTCAAGAGATGACGAGTTTGACGTATACGCACGGCGATGATTACATCACGATTCAGGCGTATCGTCATGCCACGCCCGAAGATGCGTTTGGCATGTACGCTTCCGAACGGTCGCCGGATATGACTTTTTATCCCGAAATTGGTGGCGAGGCACAAGGCGATGAATACGGTTTGTTTTTCTTTTCGGGTGGCATCTATGCGAAAATGTCGGGAAATGGCGAGTTGGAGGATTTCGCACCCGTTCTCAAGGCAATAGCCAAAGGTTTGGCAGAAAAAATTGATGCCAATGCCGGTTATCCGGCCATTCTCAATGCGTTTCCGAAAGAAGGATTAATTCCGCACTCACAAGCCTACATCACGCAAAATTACATTGGGCACGAGTTCCTAAAACCGGTCTACACAGCCAATTACACTAAGAATGAGTCTGAATTGCAAGTGTTCGTCATTGATGGGAAAACACCGGAAGGGGCGCAGAAAATCCTGAGCAATTATTTCAATTTCACCAAGCAACCACAAGATTTCGCAGAAGGCAATCTATTAGTGAAAGACAAATATAACGGCAACATTCCAATCGTTTGGAAGGGACACTACCTTATTGGGGCGTTCCATGATAGCGGGGACGATTTTTCGGAAGCCATCTATCCGTTTTTGAATCAATTCACTTGGTAACCTACGGATTTATTTAGTTAATTATCACTATGTTTAATTTAAAATTAGAGGAGATTTTATTATGGCAATAGAAGTAGAAAACATACAAGAACATCCGGCTAAGAGCAAAGTAATGAGCACAATTGCCTATACTGTTACGTTCGTGGTAGTAGGCGTAACACTGGCTATTGCTATTATTTGTATAATCAAATACAGTAAGATAGAAGATGCTGTCGGTTTTATCGCACAAACACTGCTTCCACTTTGGGGAACATGGTTTGGAACTGTTCTGGCTTTTTATTTTACTAAAGAAAATTTAGATGCGGCAAACAAATCCAACCGGGCATTATTGAACAGGTTGTCGGCAAACGACCAACAGTTTGCGAGCAGATCCGTTTGTATGGTAATGAAACCTTTAGATAAAATTATTACCCTGAGTAAAGAACAAGACGGTAATCGTACGTTGAAAGACATTTTAGCTGCGGAAGAGTTTGAACCATTCAATCGCTTTCCTATTTTTAACGATCGTAAAATTGAGTATATGGTTCACCGTCTGATTATAACAAATTATTTATTGCGTCAGGATAAAGAAGAACAAGACACAAAAACCCTTAACGATTTGTTGTTAGGAGACTCCACCGTTCAGGATGTTTTGAGAAATTCCATCGGTTTTGTTCCCGAAACGGCTACTTTGCTCGATGCAAAAAATGAAATGGATAAACTTACGAATTGTGAAGATGTGTTTGTTACTAATGACGGCACAAGTTCGGGGGATGTAATCGGATGGATAACAGACAACGATATTCGCGAATTGGGACAAGTTTGAAACAATAATCTATCAATTTTAATACGAGGAGATAAAAAATGAATGATAGTTATCAAATAGGAGAAGGTACAAACTTTATTCAATTGGAGGTTAAAGTTGGTACCGTTGGACAAGCTTCCACGAAAGTAGATTTAGAAAGCGTTGGAGTAATTGCAAAATCAACCACAACGAGCGGAGGATGTATTCCTGCTACGATTGTTGGTTTGGCTTCTGATATTCTTGGAAAACGCCTAATGATTCGAACACAAATCGTTTTGCCCAAGATACACCCGGTCAGCATACACTATCAATTGAGTGGCGGAAGTGTAGATGCCAAAATAAAGTCAACAGAAGAAGATGTAGTGAGTGATGATAGCGGATTAAATGTTACAATAACAAAAGTAATTCAATTTGTATGAAAACTAAAGCTTTAATCACAACCGGTTTGCTATTGCTTTCTTTCGATAGTTTCAGTCAGGAGCAGGAACTGAATTTAAAAGAACTGGAAATCCCAACTTCTCCTGCATTTATTTTATTGGATAAAGCACCAACAACTATTGAAAGTCCTAACACCGGCAAAGCGTTTATTGTGAGTGCTATAAATGCGGTATCGGAGGCTGACGGTATCCCTAAAAATTATGCAGTTGAACTGACGCCGTTTTGGTTTTTCAAAAATCCGAATATGACTGCTTATAAGTATTTTGGCTATAATCCCGAAACAAAAAAACAAACTATCTGGAAAGATATTTCCAAGGCTTCTTTTTCGGTGGCTTTTGTTTCGGAACAAGACAGTATAAACAATGTGAACTTAAGCAATGTGGCTGTTGGAGGCAGAACAAGAATACTTTCAACCTGGAATAAAAAAGACATAGCCGACTATAATCTGGTAAACGATTCATTGATTTCGTTTTTGGAATCCAGAGATGAACGTATGTCTCAAGAAATTCCCGACAGTCTTGCCTGGTCAAATCGGGAAGAATATAACAAACGTGTAGCGGAATTTTTGGAACGAGATGCTTATGATCCTATACTTTTAAAATTAAAGGACGATTTGAATCATATTTTGAACAGGCGCCCCCTTTTTGCCATTGACGCTGCTATTGCCTACAATCATGTTTTTCTTGATAATTCGTTTGATAATAATCGTTTCGGCAGATTTGGGGCTTGGTTGACTACAAGTTATTCGCAAGTGTTGGATAAGAACAATGGTAATCAAATGTATTTGAATTTTTATGCATTAGGACGCTATTTGAGGGATGGCACAACAGTGGAAAACGAGCAATACATTCGACAAAATTACTTTGATCTCGGTGGAAAAATCGAATACGAATACAAAAAAATAGCGGTGGCGTACGAATATATTTACAGACTGAATAAGGTCGAAAACACCTTTCGTAGTGCCGGCATTTTGAAATATAAATTGATGGATCAGCTTGCAATCACCTGTTCTTTTGGCAAAAATTTCGGCGCAGAGAATAACCTCGTTGCATTTTTAGGATTGAATTGGGGATTAAATTTTGGGTCGGAGCAAGTCAAACTAAAATAACAAGAAAAAAGTCGCACCGTGGATACAAACAAAACTCCGATAGGTAGGATTTGAGTGCTTTATCGCGTTTGTAATCCGTTTGCCCCGAAAGACTGCGGCCCGCCATTCACGATAAGAGCTTTTCTCGGAATCTGATTTAAACTGTGAGTTTTCCGATCAACTGCGTGCGACTTAATAGCACAAAGGTAATACATTTTTTTTAATTATCCAAATTTATACTAAAAAAATTCAGAGCGTAATAGTCTGCCGGCTACGCAGGCATAGGGTTATAGGCATTTTCTTCCGGTTGTTCAAGATTTTTTCTTATCTTTGCACCCAAAATCAGTGCATTGAAATTTACGCTACAACATACCGATCCGCTTTCTAACGCGCGTGCAGGACTTATCGAGACTAACCACGGCGCGATAGAAACACCTGTTTTTATGCCTGTGGGGACGCAGGGCACGGTTAAGGCGGTGCATTTCAATGAATTGACACACGACATCGGGGCGGAAATTATTCTGGGGAATACCTACCATTTATATTTGCGTCCGGGCATTGAGGTGCTCGAACAGGCGGGTGGATTGCACAAATTTACCGGCTGGGATCGCCCTATTTTGACGGATAGCGGGGGCTTTCAGGTATTTTCGTTGGCAGAAAATCGCAAGTTGAAGGAGGAAGGCGCCGAATTTCGATCGCATATCGACGGCTCAAAACACTTGTTTACGCCCGAAAAGGTGATGGACATTCAGCGGAGCATTGGTGCCGATATTATCATGGCTTTTGACGAATGTACGCCCGGCGATGCGGATTATGACTATGCCAAAAAGTCGTTGGCACTGACGGAACGCTGGTTGGATCGCTGTTTGGAGCGTTTCAATGCCACCGAAAGCAAATACGGCTATGCACAAAGCCTGTTTCCGATTGTGCAAGGCTGCGTCTACACCGGTTTACGTCAGCGAGCAGCCGAAAATGTAGCAAGCAAAGGGGCTGACGGCAACGCGATTGGCGGATTGGCGGTCGGCGAACCCACCGAAAAAATGTACGAGATGCTGGAGGTGGTCAACGCCATCCTCCCCAAAGATAAGCCGCGCTATTTGATGGGTGTGGGCACGCCTGCCAACCTTCTGGAAGCGATTGAACGCGGCGTCGATCTATTTGACTGCATCATGCCCACGCGCAATGGACGCAACGGACAACTCTTTACAAAAGAGGGCGTTATCAATATTCTGAACAAAAAATGGGAGACGGATTTTTCGCCGGTTGAACCGGACGGGGCGTCAAGCATCGACACGATTCACACACGGGCTTATTTGCACCATTTATTTAAGGTAAACGAAATTCTGGGCTTGCAGTTGGCGAGCATCCACAATTTGGCGTTTTATTTGTGGTTGGTGAAAGAAGCGCGAAAACATATCATTGCAGGCGATTTTTCGACATGGAAACCGGCTATGATTCCTAAACTAACGAATAGATTATGAAATTTTTACAAATCATAGATTGGTATATCATCAGGAAGTTTTTGGGAACGTATGTCTTCTCGATTCTGTTGATTATCTCGATTGTAGTGATGTTTGACTTCAATGAAAAAGTGGCGCGTTTCATCGAACACGACGCTCCGGCACGCGCGATTATTTTTGATTATTACATGAATTTTATCCCCTATTTCGTCAATTTGTTTAGTCCGCTGTTTGTGTTTATTGCAGTCATCTTTTTTACGTCGAAGTTGGCGGACAATTCGGAAATCATTGCGATGTTGGCGAGCGGCATGAGTTTCAGGCGATTGGTGCGCCCTTACATGCTGTGTGCGGCGTTGATTGCGGGAATGACATTTTATCTGAACAGTTATGTGATTCCGCCGGCGAATGTCAAGCGGATTGCATTTCACAACCAATACGTTAAAAATTTCAAAGTATCCTATTCAAGTCACATTCAGTTGGAGGTAGATACCGGCGTGGTGGCTTATTTCGACCATTTTGATTTGGATTTGAAGTCGGGCAACCGGTTTTCTTTGGAGCGATTTGACGGAAAAGAACTCAAATCGCGTTTGACCGCGCAACGCATTGAGTGGGACACTGCCTACCATTGGGTGGTTAAGGATTACATGATTCGCAATTTTACAGGGATGAAAGAAACGATCACGACGGGCGTTTCGCTTGACACGACGCTCACAATCACGCCAAGCGACTTTTTGATTTCCATTGACGACTGCGAGCAAATGAAAACGCCACAGCTCAAACGCTTTATTGACCGCCAAAAACAGCGGGGTGTCGGCAGCATCCAATTCTTTGAAATAGAATACCATAAGCGTTTTTCAATGACATTTGCCGCCTTTATTTTGACCATCATTGGCGTGTCGCTTTCGTCGCGTAAAATAAAAGGAGGCATGGGTGTGAACATCGGTTGGGGACTACTGCTAAGCTTCTCTTACATCCTGTTTATGCAAATCACGCAGACCTTTGCCGTTTCAGGCTTAGTCAGTCCGTTTGTCGCTGCCTGGATTCCCAATATAGTCTACGCGTTCATTGCCGGCTACTTATATAGCAAGGCACCGCGCTAAAAAAACTGTTTTTCTTCTGCAAGATATGTGTTTAATTCATACATTTCCGTTTCGTTAGCCTTCAGTCTTCTCCTCAGCGGCTTTTTCCTCCGCTGCTTTTTCTGCTGCCGGCTCTTCAACGGGATCCGGGTGGAAAAAGTCTAAGGCGACTACTTGTTCGAAAGTGTTGCCGGGCATGTAGAAATGCAAGTTTTTGCCGGTCTTGATGGCTTCACGGATGTCGGTAGAGGAAATGCCCACTTTCGGTGCATTTTCTGCTAGACGCACAGTCGGATAATTGAGGTAAATTTTATCAGACCCCCGACGCGGATAAACCAAAATCTTGAAGTTTTTGATAATCACCTGGTAGTCTTTCCAACGGTGAAACATCACCCAGTTGTCGGTACCGATAATCAACTCAAATTGGTCTGTGGGATGAGTCATGCGCAACTTTTGAAGCGTGTTGACCGTGTAGCACGGCTGCGGCATATCCCACTCCATCGTGTTGATTTTGAACTTGTCATAACCCTTGATAGACTCTTCAAGCAGTTTCAACCGAATGGTCTGATCCAATAAATCTTTTTTAGATTTTAAGGGATTTTGAGGCGTAATCATAAACCAGATTTCATCGTAACCTTCGTACTCGGCAAGGTAATTCGCGATCGTTAAATGACCGTTGTGCACCGGATTGAATGAACCCGGAAAAATTCCAATTTTCATAATTTTTGTGTTATAAATTTATTTATTGTACTTAATGTCTCTTTTTTTGCTTGTTCCAAATCGTCGTTGACAATAATTTTGTCGTATTGTGACGCTAATTTAAGTTCGGACGACGCTTTCGCCACCCGGTCGCGGATCACTTCCTCCGAATCAGTGCCGCGTGATACCAACCGCCGTTCCAACTCTTGAATCGAAGGAGGCTGAATAAAAATCAGCAAGGCAGCATCACCGTACCGTTTTTTGATGTTCAAACCGCCGGCAACATCCACATCGAGAATCACATTTTTGCCTTCGTCCAACTTTTTTTGCACTTCCGAATTGAGTGTACCGTAAAAACGGTTGGGATACACCTCCTCGTATTCCAAAAAATCACCTTGCGCAATGCGTGCGCGAAACTCGTCCGGCGACAGAAAATAATATTCCACACCCTCTTTCTCAGTTCCTCTTGGCGGACGACTGGTAGCAGACACCGAGAACTGCACCGGCAATTCCTGCGCCAAAATATGATTTATAATCGTCGTCTTCCCCGACCCCGAAGGTGCCGAAAGAATAATGAGTTTCCCTTTCATTATGTCATTGCGAGAATGACCCGCAATCTCCTGCTTGTTAATATTATAAAACGTTTAGTATCTGTTCTTTAATCTGTTCCAGTTCGTCTTTCATGCGAACAACGATTTGTTGCATCTCCGCATGGTTGGATTTCGACCCCAGCGTGTTGATTTCGCGACCCATTTCTTGGGTAATGAAACCCAATTTGCGTCCTTGGCTACTTTCATTGCGCATCGTTTCAAAAAAATAGTTGAGGTGATTGCCCAAACGCGCTTTTTCCTCGTTAATGTCCAATCGCTCAATATAAAAAATCATTTCCTGTTCAAACCGATTTTGATCATAAGGCGCGTCCAACTTTTTCATGCCGTCCGCCATTTTCGTCTTTATTTTATCGATTCGATCCGTGTCGTAGTTGTCGACCTCTTTTAAGAGGTGTGCAATCGCCTTAATCTTTTCCGTAAAAATACTTTCGAGCATCTTACCTTCCTGTTTGCGGAAGTTTTGAAACACTTTCAGCGCCTCCTCGATGGTTGCCTTGACCGTTTCCCATTCTTTTTCGTCCAAAGTAGCGGATTCTGTTTGAATGGTTTCCGGCAATTTGAGCAGTACTGAAAGCATGTCCTTCGGTGGCTCCACATTCAACTGTTTCGCGAGTTGCAAGATGTCTTTGTAATATTTTTCAATGGCGTTCACATTTAATTGAGAAGAAGCGGCTTCGTTTCCATGATCCACAGCCACCAAAACATCCACTTTTCCGCGTTCAATTTTTTGTGCCAAGAGGGTACGAATTTCCATCTCCTTTTCTTTGTAAGCAGCTGATATACGGGCATTTACATCCAACTGTTTACTGTTCAGGGATTTGATTTCAACGCTTATTTTCTTGTTGGAAAGTTCTTTAACGGCTTTCCCAAAACCGGTCATTGACAAAATCATCAGCAAATTATTTCTGCAAAAGTACGCTTTTTTTCTGAATTATCACTAACTTTGCACAAATATTTTCAGTAATTTATAAAAAATGGCAATTTTATTAGCAATAGAGACTTCTACCACAGTTTGTTCGGTGGCTTTGGCGGTCGACGGTAAGGTGGTTTTAGCGCGCGAAGACCAAACGGGTGCGTCGCATGCGGCTCAATTGGGCGTGTTTGTTGCTGATGCCGTACAATACGCTCGCGATAATAGGCTGAAAATCAATGCTATAGCTGTCAGCTCCGGACCGGGTTCCTACACCGGATTGCGAATCGGCATGTCGGAGGCGAAGGGTCTGTGCTATGGTTTGGAGATTCCGTTAATTGCTATTCCTACACTGAAAATTTTGGTTAATCAAATTTTGCCCTTGTCATCCTTTAGTTTTTATCCGATCCGTTTTGAAGCTTATCTGTTCAATGCACCTTTGACTATGGAAATGGCACCATTGCTATGCCCGATGATTGATGCGCGGCGAATGGAGGTGTATGCTGCCATTTATGATGAAAATTTGGACGAAATTCGCCCCGTGCAAGCCGATATAATTGACGAAAACAGTTATCAAGAGTATTTAGAGACTAATCCGGTGATTTTTCTGGGCAATGGTTCAGACAAATGTAAAGACATTCTCCATTCGCCTAATGCCATTTTTATTCCCGGCCAATACCCCAGTGCTACGGGTATGATTTCGCCGGCGGAACAAGCCTTTGCTGCTAAAGATTTTGTGGATACGGCATATTTTGAGCCCTTTTATTTGAAAGAATTTCAGGCGACGACGCCTAAACATAAGTTTTCGTAAGCAGAGCAGGTGTTAGGTTTGTCTCTTTGAAGAGAAAGAAAGAAAGAAAGACCCGCACAGGAAAAACGAAACGAAATTATGTACAAAAACCCGTGCGGGCTCTCTTTCTTGAAAGTTTATGCCCTGAAAAGGCTTCATGTCCCAGCCCCAGGCAACGCCTGAGGCATACTGCCGATACAATATAGGCGGGCTAAAAGTCCAGCATATCTTGCCCTATCGGGATGAAACTAATCACACCTATTGTCATCGCCAAACACGTGGTGAAGCATTTTTTTTGAATTGTCCAAATCTTTCCTAAAAAAAATGAAAATTCTTATCAAATGTCCCTTACGCATCTAAGTTTAAAGCTTCCACTACCCGATGCACCCGCAGATTGGGTATCAAGGCAACAATCAGTGTAACTGGAATAAGACATTCCACTCACAGTATTGTATACGCTAGTATTCGTCCCCATAGTATACCCGAATGAACGGACTGTTATACTCATACTAGACGTTTTACCATTATCCCCACCTGTGCTTGAAGCTGTTAAAGTCGAGGACCAATAGACTCCTGTGGTTGGCATAGTGAATCCGTCAGGGAGTGGGTAATCCGCTAAGGTAGTTGGAGCGGCGAAGACTCTTAATTCGCTATAAGTCGGAACCCGCCACCACAAAGGGCAACCGGTGGTCATCGCAGCATCATAAGCAATAGAGGCGGAGGCATCCGTAGGGTACCAACAAAGTTTTCCGGTTTGCCAACTACCGGCAATGTAATCCTCACAAGCTCCGGCAGGAGAAGAACCGCCGCCTGAACTTCCGACACTCCAAGCAACACCATTGTAGGTATAAACTTTGCCGTCGGTTTTGTTGTAAACCAGCATGCCGGGCTTTTTCAACTCCTCAATGAGCGTGTCGGCGCTCTCAATTTGTGGTAACAACAAGCCACCGGCATCAACGGCTTGTGATAAATCCAACAAAGCACCCTGCGTGACGGTGCCGTCACCACCAATAGCAACTTGAGCAGTTACCGGTGACCACTTACCGGCTACCAACAACGTGGCAACCAATAACAATAATACATTTCTTTTCATTTACTATACTATTAAAATTAATAATTTATATTCATTAGCAATTAACCATTAACCATTAAAAAAACTCCCCCTGCACGATCTGAACGGACGAAAAAATGAAACGAAAACAAAACGAACTGCAAACCCTGCAAGGGGGAATATCTCACATACAGACATAAAAAAGCGCCAACCGGATTCAAATTTATTTGGTATATGAGGTCCTGAGAAACCTATCCAGCCAAATAAACAGAATCCGATTCGCGCCGAAGCGTGATCGTCTTCATTTACTCTTTGCTGGATGTGAAATTTCTCAGGTTTCATATACAAAGATGTAAGCGAAAAACGCCTTTTCTACTATGTCTTACAATGTGCGTATCAACACATTATTTTATGTCATAAGCCTATATTTTACTTTTTTATTATTAAACTTGGCGGCAAAGATAAACACAATTTTTGAATTATCAAAACGTTGACGCAATTTTTTTAAAATTCGACCAACTATTTTTTGATTTACCCTTGCGCTTTGCCACAACGCGGTCATATACGGCAGATATTGATTCAACAGGCTTTTGACTCCCGCATCATGCGGTCAACCATCAGGACAGTCGAATCCAAGAACTCAAATTCTTCCTCAAAATAGGGGGAGAAGATCGTGGAGCCGAGATTGTCCTCGATTTGTTTGACTGTCCACCACTTGCCTTCACCCAAATGCAGTTCATCCAACTGATTTTTGTTCACTATGTTACACGCATACAAATAGATGAGTCGATGGGTTGGTGGGACTTTGTATTCATAACGAAACATAAAATTCGCCGGTAAACCGGAAGTGCCGGCATGAGTTAAAAATGCCTTTTTCACGCCCTCTTCCAGCGATTCGCCGTAGCGTAGATGACGTTCGACAGGAAAATCCAATTGACGGTCAGAATCCGGTCTCTCTTTCAAAAATAGCATCCCATTGTGTATCAATGCGATACGAATAACCGGATGCAGATACTTAATCGTACATTCTTGAGCGACGCTTGCTGCAATTTTGCCGTGTACTGACCCGTCGGTGTGTACAATGGGCAACCACGTTTCGGTACGTAATGCCTTTTTAAGCCAATAGCAGCGGTAAATCTCGTATGCAATCATTAGCATTAAAGCGATGATTGCAATCATCATCATTGTTTTCATGTCTCATTTTTTTCCAGATATGTAGCGGAGTGGTACGACGATCGCACTAACGGACCACTCTCTACATGAATAAAACACATAGACATGGCAAATTGTTTATAAAAATCAAACTTTTTTGGATGAATGTATTCTACAACGGGTACATTGTGTTTTGAGGGCTGCAAATATTGCCCGATACTCAGCAGGCGACAGCCTGCATTATAGACATCTTTCAAGGTTTGTTCGACCTCCGCCTGCGTTTCGCCCAAACCCAACATCAGGCCTGTTTTGGCTGGTATTCCGGCGTCGGCAATCTGTTTCAAAACCGCCAAACTCGTGTCGTATTGAGCCACGCTACGAATTTCGGGGGTCAACCGGCGCACGGTTTCCATGTTGTGCGAAATAATATCCGGATGTGCGTTAATCACTTGTGCGATAAGGGATTGGTTGCCTCGAAAATCAGGAATGAGCACTTCAATGGTGACGCCGGGATTTTCGCGTTTGATGGCGTGAATCGTTTCCGCCCAGTGCGCGGCACCACCGTCAAGCAGGTCGTCGCGGTCTACGGACGTAATCACGGTATGTTTCAAACCTAATTGACGCACCGACTCCGCCACTTTGCGGGGTTCGCCGGCATCCAACGGCAACGGTCGTCCCGATTTGGTGTTGCAAAACTTGCATGCACGCGTACAAATGTCGCCCGCAATCATAAACGTCGCCGTTTTGTGATTCCAACATTCGCCACGATTAGGACAGCGTCCACTTTCGCAAATGGTGTGAAGGGAACGTCCCTTGACGATTTTTCCGGTCACGGAAAAGTCGTTGGTGTTGCCGAGATTTATTTTGAGCCAGTCGGGTTTTCGTACCATCAATTATTTGCGTTCAAAAATTTGATAATGCGCGAATAGAGGTTGTAGCGCGTGTCGCTGCCGAGCAAGCTGTGATTTTTGTTGGGGTACAACTGCATTTCGAAGTCTTTGCCGGCACTCACGAGGGCGGCGGTGTAGTCCATCGTGTTGGTTACGTGGACATTGTCGTCGGATGTGCCGTGCACGATGAGCAAATGGCCGTTTAATTCGTTCGCTAACTCCAACGGCGAACCGGCTTTGTAGCCGTCTGCATTTTCATTGGGCGTGCGCATGTAACGCTCCGTGTACACGCTGTCGTAATAGTTCCAATCGGTCACCGGAGCTACTGCAACGCCGGCTTTGAAGACGTTTTTACTGCGACTTAAGGACATCAGCGTGTTGAAGCCGCCAAAACTCCAGCCCCAAATGGCGATGCGGTTTTTATCGACAAAGGATTGATTTGCCAGGTATTTCGCTGCTGAAATTTGGTCGTCCGATTCTTTAATGCCCAATTGCAGATACGTGCAGTTGCGAAATTGTGTCCCGCGAGCACCCGTTCCGCGACCGTCAACGCACGCAATCACATAGCCTTGTTCGGCTAAATAGTTCTCCCAAGACATTTTGTAAACGTCCAAAACTTCCTGCGAATTAGGTCCACTGTATTGCGTCATTAGCACCGGATAACGTTTGGAAGCGTTGAAATTGGTGGGTTTAATTAGCCACCCATTCAGCACATCGCCGTTTTCGGTGGTGAACGTGACAAAATCTTTGTTTGGAAAACGCGTTTCTGCCAATTTTGCTTTCAGTTCTTTATTATCTTTCAAAACGACCAATTCTTTGCCTTGTTCGTCCCGAATTGTGATGAAATTCGGTGTGGTTGTGTTGGAAAATGTGTTGACAAAATAGTTGTAATTGGCACTGAAAGTCGCGTTGTTCGTGCCTGTCCGCTCTGAAATTTTTGTCTTAACTCCCTTTGCATCCATCTTATAAATCGAACGACGCAGCGGACTTTCCTCTGCCGATTGAAAATAAACCGTTTTTGTGTTGGGATTGAAACCATAAAATTTGGTGACATCCCATTTGCCCGTCGTGACCTGTTTTTCCAGCGCGCCCGTCATCGCATACATATATATATGTGCAAAACCGTCTTTTTCGCTTACGTAAGCAAAATTGTTTGGCGAGAAAGCTATCTGCAAAATCCAGTCCTCAGGGATGAATTGCTCACTTTCGTCGTGCAACACCAACTTGGCAACCGTTGATTTCGGATTCACAAAATACATATTGAAATTATTTTGATGCCGATTGAGTGTCATCACAGCCAGCTGGTCAATGTTTGGCGTAAATTTGATGCCCGGAATATAACCGTCGGCATCCAGCGGCACCTGCATTTTTTTTGTATCTTTCGTATCCAAATTGTAGACGTAGCAGCCTACTTTGGAATTATTTTCGCCTGCTGTGGGGTATTTGTAACTGTAAGAATCAGGATACAAACTGCCGTCAAAAAGTTGCATGGAATAGGTGGGCACCTCCGTTTCGTCGGACTTCAAAAACGCCAAAAATTGACTGTCAGACGACCATGAAAGCATATTGGTTTGAGAAAACTCTTCTTCATAGACCCAATCCGTGATGCCGTTCAGGATTTTGCCGACCGCACCGTCTTTCGTGATTGGAATTTCGGTGTCAAAATCGAATTTCTTGATCCAGATATTATTGTCGCGCACAAAAGCCGCCATTCGTCCGTCGGGCGAAAACGTCGGAATCATGATTTTGCCTTTCGTGTCGGAAAGTGGCTTTAGAAAATTGCGGCGGACATCATAATCATAGACCGCAGCTTTCCACGAGCGACGGTAAATTCCCTCCTTTTCATTCCATACCAAAATCCGAAAACCGCGACTGTCAAGCGCATAGCCCTGAATCGCGTCCAATTTGGTTTCGCGCACGTTATCTACATGAAACAGCGTGTCGACTAATCGCCCTGTTTTGTAGGCATACTTCAAAATCGCTTTTTTGTCGGCACTCAACACCGTATAATGTTCGCCGCCGGGCATCGCCTGCATCGCCGAAACACCTTTTGCGACAAATTTTTCATCCACTATATCGCGCAATGTCAACGGATTAGTGCCTGTTTGCGCCTGTACATTCATTTCCATCAGGCAAATCAATAGTAATAAATATTTTTTCATAACAATACATTGAAGGAATTAACTCTCATTTTCAATGCAAAGATACAACTTTTAATTGAAATGCACCGTATTTTTTTCAGACAAATTATTGTGTTTAACCACAAGTTATTCATTTGCTTTTATTATTCAAAAAATAGTGCTAACTTTGTCAAAAATCTGACAACGAAACGAAAATAAATTTTATAACGAAAATGAATAAAAATCACAATAAACTGCAAATTCGCAACAGCACAGCCGAGTTTCTTGTTTTCACAAAACAAAATGGAGAGGATGACATTGAAGTACGAGTGCAAAATGGAAATGTGTGGCTTACGCAAAAAGCAATGGCTGCGCTCTTTGATGTCCCTATCATTGCTGACTCAGTTATCAAGGAATCCTCGGTAGCTGCTGCACTCGCCAAACAACACGCTGAAAACGAGTTTGAGATTGCGGGTCAAGCCCGCAACCCCATTCAAGACCGGCTTTTTGAATCGGATTTTGACAGGGTGGTGAAAATGATTGAAAATAAAAATGAATAAAATATGAAAAAGTTTAGCATTATAACCGTACAGAACATAGAAATTTCCATTGCAACGGAAAACAATGACGATTACATTTGCCTTACCGATATGGTAAAAGGT
>JAISKM010000004.1 GCA_031261285.1 Candidatus Symbiothrix sp.
GGAACAAGTCCGGCACGTGCGGGAACAACCGCTATTAATGTCACACCTGCACAACCGGGAGCAATTACCGGCGCAGCTAACATTGCTAATGGTGGAACGGTAACACTGACTGTTCCTGCTGTAACCGGAGCTACGTCTTATACCTGGACATTCCCAACAGCGAACTTCACCGGAAGTTCTACGACCAACAGTATTACACTGACCGGAAAAACAGTCAGCACGAATGCAGCTGCTACATTCAGTGTGACGGCAACAGGCGTAGGTGGAACAAGTCCGGCACGTGCGGGAACAACCGCTATTAATGTCACACCTGCACAACCGGGAGCAATTACCGGCGCAGCTAACATTGCTAATGGTGGAACCGTAACACTGACTGTTCCTGCTGTAACCGGCGCGACGTCTTATACCTGGACATTCCCAACAGCTAACTTCACCGGAAGTTCTACGACCAACAGTATTACACTGACCGGAAAAACTGTCAGCACGAATGCAGCTGCCACATTCAGTGTGACGGCAACAGGAGTAGGTGGAACAAGTCCGGCACGTGCAGGAACAACCGCTATTAATGTCACGCCTGCGCAACCGGGAGCAATTACCGGAGCAGCTAACATAGCGAATGGCGGAACCGTAACGCTGACTGTTCCTGCTGTAGCCGGAGCTACGTCTTATACCTGGACATTCCCGACAGCGAACTTTACCGGAAGTTCTACGACCAACAGTATTACACTGACCGGAAAAACAGTCAGCACGAATGCAGCTGCTACATTCAGTGTGACGGCAACAGGTGTTGGTGGAACAAGTCCGGCGCGTGTGGGAACGACCGCTATTAATGTAGTTCCTGCTCAACCTGGTACTATCACGCCAAGTCCAACCACTGTTACCAGTGGAGGAAATGTAACGTTAACTGTTACGGCAGTGACAGGAGCAACCGGTTATAGTTGGACGTTCCCAACGGCTTATTTTACACAGACAAGCCCGCAAACAACGACAAGTCCGACTATCACGTTGACCACAAAATCAACGGGTACAGCTGCGGCCAACGCGTTTAGTGTAGTGGCTACCAGTGCGGCCGGCAATAGTGCATCGAGAGCCGGGGCAACGGATATACAAATAGTATATAATTGTCCGGGTACCCTGCGCGGAGGTTTATGTTGGTCTCAGGCTCTCCAAAGTGGATTAAATTGGGCTGATGCGTCGAATTATTGTAGTGAGAGTGGATATAGATTGCCAACGAGAGCGGAATTGACTGACGCCGGTCAGGGGGAGCTACTCGGTGGGTTCGAAGATTCAATGTATTATTGGTCGTCCTCGTATGCGAGTAGCTATCAGCATTGGTCCGTGTATTTCGATGCTGCTGGCCGGTTCGATGGTGATTTATATATAGAAGATGTACTTGGCCTACGTGTGCGCTGTGTTAAGAGTATGTAGTCTGTTTGTGAGGACTTTAATGGTTAACAATTAACTTTATCGGCGTCGAAAATGACGCCGATAGTCCTCATAATAATCGCTTCCGGTGAGGATTGACTCCGCTGACCAGCATGGGTAGGCAAAAGGGTCGTAAGCGCTTCCGGAACAGCGTATCAAACACTTCGAAAAAGAGCACTCGCACGGGTTTTTAGTACATAGTTTCGTTTCATTTTTCCGGTGCGGGTCTCTTTCTTTTATTATCGGTCTTGAACTTCGTTCGCCTTTTTCTTATCAAAGAATTTCAACGTTTAAAAGAAGATGAAGAAAAACGTTTGTCATTAGTATGGCCGTCACGCAAAGGAAATCACTGCCGGGTAATCCTAATGTGATGAAACAACTAAAATAGTAAAAAAAATGTGAAAATCCTCACTTTTGTGTTTTTAATTCATAAAAAAGCACGGTTTTCAAAAAAAATCATCCGAAATCATAGTTCATGACAAAAATTATTTCTACTTTTGTACCCGAAAGTTTCGTAAATATAAGAAATGAAAAAAATGAAATTTAAAATAGGTGCGTTTTTGTTGCTTTTGGGCTGTATATCATCGTCTTGTCTCAAAAGTAACAACACCACGCCGGAAGAAGATATGAACGCAGGAAATGCTCAAATCTTGACTTTGTCACTGGCAAACGACTCACTGCCAGCATTGGCAAAAGTCAAATTCAGCATCAACCAGATCACCAGTGAGGTCTACAACCACGATTCATTACCTTATTTGACGGATGTTTCAAAATTAGTCGACAACCGAGTGAAAGTAACTTATGCGTCGGTTTCCGGCTATGCTACAATGGCTACAGGTGAAGGGAGTACCCTCAAACTGATTGCTTCGGGCGACTCGTTGACGATCGCCATAAACGCTCCGGTTTCGTTCGACGTATATGCCGGTAATGGTACGAAAAAAAGCTATGCCTTGTCGGTGAATGTGCATCAAATAGATCCGGATTCCGTTCAATATCAACTGTTTACCGGTACTGTACCGGTTGTTTCCGCACCAAGCGTTGTAGTTAAGCCAAGTCCGTTGCCTAACAATTTCCCAACTTCGGGATACGATAGTATCTATACTAAGGTTGGCACAGTGGAACAACTCACATTGATTGGTGGAACCTCTGCCAACTGGGATCATTTGACTTACAACACGGTTTGGATGACGGAAGACGGTGGTCAACACTGGGTGGAAATCTCCCAAAATTCAAAAGCACCGCTGCCCAAAATGGACGGTGGCAATGCGTTTTTATATAATGGTGAAATTTGGTTCATCAACGGACAGTTGACGGATAACACTTACAACACGCAAGTCTATTATTCGGTAGACAGAGGCGTGTCGTGGAAAGTGAAACCGTCAAAAGCGGAGGCAACGGACACGTTTACGCCGCGTAAACATGCGAAATTAATCGTGGACGCACAGGGTCGCTATTTTTATATCATTGGCGGACAAACAGATATAAACACGTTGACAGATGTTTGGCAATGTGCATTAAATGCGCGATTATAAAACAATACACAATTTTGAAACGATTTTCACGTTATAAATAATATGAAATGGATTTCAAAAATAGTTGTAGGGACAACCCTCGCGATAGCCCTGTTAACAGGAACCGGTGCGACAGCGGTTGCACAGGAATATAAGTACGAGTTTGGTGGTGCAGTGGGTGGTGCCAATTACATGGGTGATGCGAATCCAACTAATGTGTTTCGCGCCTGGAATCCGGCCGGAGGAATCGTTTTTCGCGATAATCTGAATTTTCGCTGGGCATTATCCACCGGTTTGTTGATGGGAAAAGTGAAAGGCTCTACGTTAAATAGACCCGGTAATGTGTTTCCCAATCAGGAACAAGCAGCGTTTGAACGCACATTTGTGGAGTTAGCGGAACATATTGAGTTCAATTTTGTGCCCTACAGCGACAAATATAGCTACTTAAACACGAGCCGAATTTCGCCATACATTTTTACAGGATTAGGATTGACGGTCGCTAACGGCAACGAAACATTTTTTGGCATTCACGTGCCGTTGGGACTTGGAGTGAAATATAAATTAAGGAATCGTCTGAATTTGGGACTCGAATGGACGGTGCATCAATTGTTTCAAGATGATTTTGATGCCCCCAACAAGTCCGGATTCAATTTGAATGACCCGTATCGCACAAACAGCGGGCTATTCAAAAACAAGGACGGCTATAATACGGTAGTAGTGTCTATCACTTGGGAATTTGGATTGAGAGATGGACGGTGTGCAACAGAATAAAACAGTTACCAGTTATCAGTTACCGGTTACCAGCAAATGGATGACTGAAGATTGATAACCGGTAACTGGTAACTGATAACTGATATGATTGATTTACAACGACTTCCGAAGCATGTTGCCATCATTATGGATGGGAACGGGCGCTGGGCACAACAACGCAAATTGGACCGCTACGAGGGTCATCGCGAGGGCGTTGTGTCGGTGCGCAAAGTGGTGGAAGCGGCTGTTGATGTCGGTGTTAAGTACTTGACGCTCTACACGTTCTCCAACGAAAATTGGAATCGCCCGCAATCGGAAGTGGATGCACTGATGGACTTGGTGGTAATTGCTGTGAAACGGGAAACGGAAGATTTGATGAAAAACAATGTGTCATTGCGTGTGATCGGTGATTTAAGTCGCCTGCCACAACACACCCGCGATAATTTGCAGGGATGTATCGACAAAACAGCCGGAAACACAGCATTGGTTTTGACGCTCGCGTTGAGTTATTCGTCCCGTTGGGAGATTGTGAACGCAGCTAAAACACTGGCAAAAGAAGTGCTGAACGGACAGTTGGATCCGGAAAATATCACGGAAGACTGTTTTCCTAACTATCTCTGTACAAAGGAGATGCCCGATCCTGATTTGTTGATTCGCACCGGCGGCGAACAACGTATCAGCAACTATTTGCTCTGGCAATTAGCTTACGCCGAATTGTATTTTACGGATCTATATTGGCCCGATTTTCGTGCCGGTCAATTTTATGAAGCCATTGTCGATTTTCAAACCCGGGAACGGCGATTTGGAAAAACAAGTGCCCAATTATACACTATAGAATAAAGAAATGAGAGAAATGCAACATATATATGGATTGCGGATCAAGTCCGCAATGACATTGGTTTTATTGTTCGTGGGGGCAACCCTTGCGGTTGCCCAACTCGCGGTGACACAACCTCTTGCGGTGACACAAAATGATGTGCCTGAGATAACTTACGATCTAAGAAACGTCAAACAATACGGGATTGCCGGCATCAAAGTGTCGGGTGTGGAAAGTTACGGTTATCAAGATTATGTATTAATCGGCATTTCTGGACTGGCTGTAGGAGAAAAAGTGCGAGTACCGGGCGACGAAATCGCAGCCGCTGAAAAAGCGTTTTGGAAGACAGGCTTGTTTTCCGATGTGACGATTTTGGCAACTAAATTGACTGCCGACAGCGTGTGGTTGTCCGTAGAGCTAAAACCCAACCCCATCATTTCAAGCATTCAATTTCATGGTCTGAGCAAAAGCGAACGGGAAGACTTGGAAGGCTCCATCGGCGTATTTCGAGGGTTACAGATGACCCCTAATATCCTGAATCGCACCCGTAAGCGCACGAAAGAGTATTTCGACAAGAAAAGTTTCACGAATGCCGACATCACCATTCAACAAAAACCCGATGTGTCTAACCCCGGGAAAATCATTTTGGACATTACGGTCGACAAAAAGGAAAAAGTCAAAATTGACCATATTTATATCGCCGGCAACGACAGTCTGAAGTCCTCGGAACTGAAAGTGGCGATGAAAAAGACCAATGAGCCGGTGTTTGGACGCAAGGTGTCGCTCAACGAATTTCGTCACAAATGGTTACGCTCCACCAAATTTAACCGCGATGACTACACCGAAGATTTGAATAATATTATCACGAAATATAACGAAAAAGGCTATCGTGACGCTCGTATCGTGGTTGACAGCGTGGTGCCGATTTTAAATAAGCACGGTGAATCGGCTAAAAAAGTCGATCTGTATGTCACTGTCAACGAAGGTCATAAATACTTTTTGCGTGATGTGACGTGGATTGGAAACACGATTTACCCGACCGATGGACTGAGCCGTGTGCTGGATATGAAGGCAGGCGATGTCTACAATCAAAAGAAATTGAACGACAAATTGATATCCGACGATGAGGCGGTTGCTAATTTATACTACAATCAAGGGTATATTTTCTCATATCCGGATGCGGTGGAAGTGCAAATCGACAACGACTCCATTGACTTGGAAATCCGTATCACGGAAGGCGTTCAAGCCACTATCAATCAGGTTGTTATCAATGGAAACGACCGTGTGTATGAAGACGTAATTCGCCGCGAATTAACAACGAAACCCGGACAACTCTACAGCAAAGATGCGGTGATGGAATCCCTGCGTGGGCTGGCTCAAATGAAACATTTTGACATGGAGTCGGACCCTGCCAACATGATTCAACAAGTGCCCGACCAACAAAACGGAACGATGGATATAACCTACAACCTGACATCCAAAGCCAGCGACCAAGTCGAATTTTCGGCCGGTTGGGGGCAAACAGGTGTTGTAGGACGTATAAGTTTAGTATTCAACAACTTTTCTTTCAAAAATCTGGTGCATCCAAGCATGTACAAAGGCGTAATTCCGCAAGGTGAAGGACAAACGATGACGCTAAGCGGGCAAACCAACGGGCGTTATTACCAATCTTACAGCGTTTCATTTATGGAACCCTGGCTGGGTGGCAAACGACCTAACGGACTGTCAGTCAGTGCGTTTTATATGATTCAGACCGGTATGGAATCGCGTTCCTACATGAGTCCTTACGGCGGTTACGGTGGCTATGGCTACGGAAGTGGGTATGGTTACGGCAATTATGGTTATGGCAGCGGCTATGGTAGTGGCTACGGTTATGGTGATGTGGCGTATGATGAAGATAAATCAATGAAAATATTTGGATTTTCAGTCGGTCACAGTCGCCGCTTGAGTTGGCCGGATATGTACTTTACGTTATCGGCAGAATTGGCCTACCAGCGCTACATGATGAATAATTGGCAGTATTTCGTGGTACAAAACGGCAATTCCAACGAGTTGTCCTTAGGCTTGACTTTAGGACGTAGCTCCATTGATAATCCGCTCTACACACGTTCCGGATCAGCTTTCTCACTTTCAGTGAATGCCACCCCACCCTATTCCCTGTTCGACAATAAAGAGTATGGTTCAATGTCGAAGATGGATCCGGAGATGTTTAAGTGGATTGAATATTATAAAGTGAAATTCAAAGGGAAATTATTTATTCCGTTGACGAAATTGCCGATGAACAACGGTCCCAAACGGACACCGGTGTTGATGAGCCGGTTCGAATACGGATTCTTAAATTCCTATAACTCAAAGAAATACAATCCGTTCCAAACATTTTATATGGGTGGCGACGGGATGAGTGGCTATTCAAGCATGTATGCCAACGAAACCATCGGTTTGCGTGGCTACGAAGGCGGTTCGTTGACTCCGAATCAGGACGGTTACGCCTACACGCGCATCGGCATGGAGTTGCGCTATCCGTTTATGCTTGAACAATCTGCCACAATTTATGGTTTAGTATTTGCAGAGGCAGGTAATGCGTGGTCGGAAGTGAAACATTTCAATCCGTTCGATTTGAAACGTTCGGCAGGCGTAGGTGTACGTATTTTCCTTCCGATGGTAGGCTTGATGGGACTCGACTGGGCGTATGGTTTCGACCGCCCCACCCCGTCGGACAAGATTTCAGGTTCACAAATTCACTTTGTGTTAGGTCAAGAATTTTAAAAATAATGGTTAATGGTTAATGATAAATGGTTAATAATAAAAATAGTATGAAAAAAATTGTATTTGGTATCTTATTTGTGGTAGCCCTGTTCGGTGCCGCAAATGTGCACGCGCAAAAATATGCGCTCATTGATATGGAATATATTTTGAAAAATATTCCGGCTTATGAAGTGGCAAACGAGCAGTTGGCTACGATTTCCAAACGTTGGCAAGCAGAAGTTGACAAAGTTCAGCAAGAGGCGCAAACGATGTACAAGTCGTATCAGGCCGATTTGGTGTTCCTTTCTCCGGAAATGAAAACCAAACGTGAAACAGAGATTGTGGCTAAAGAACAGGAAGCCCAAGAGTTGAAACGCAAGTATTTCGGCACGGATGGCGAACTGATTAAAAAGCGTGAAAGCCTTATCAAGCCCATTCAGGACGAGATTTACACCGCCGTGAAAGAGATTGCGACGCTCAAAGGCTATGCGACCATCATTGATCGCGCTTCCGCCATGAGTATCATCTACGCATCGCCGCAAATCGACATCAGCAACGAAGTGCTCGCCAAACTCGGTTTCGCAAAATGACAGAGGAGCGTCATTGCGTTACGAGGAGTGTATCATTGCGGGCTTGATCCGCAATGACAAATAGAAAACAAATTAAAAATTAAAAATAACATGTTAAAGAAAATTGTATTAGTAGCTCTTTTCGCGCTCCCGGTGAGCGTGTTTGCACAAGAAAAAATCGCTTATTTCAACGCGCCGGAAGTGATTACAGCATTGCCTGAATACAAACAGTTGACGGATTCTCTTCAAAACACACAAAAACAGATTCAAGCTGAATTGCAGATTTTGGAAGAAGAATATCAAAAAAAGTACAAAGCATTCATGGACGAAGGCGATAAATTGATTGAAAGCATCAAAATTCGCCGGATGCAAGAAATCAAAGACATCGAAGAACGGGCCGGTTTGTTTAATGAACAATCACAACAACGCCTGGTAGAAACGCGTGACAACCTGTTGAAACCGATTCAGGAAAAAGTGCGTACCGCCCTGCAAGCTGTTGCTACCGAAAACAACTTCACTTACGTCTTAGACGTGAATGCTTTGGTGTACGTAAGCCCATCAGCAGTAGATGCTGTACCATTGGTTAAAAAGAAATTAGGCATATAAACGCTCCAATCGGCATATTCGATTCCGGCTATGGCGGTCTAACTATTTTAGAAAACATACGCCGGCGGTTGCCACAGTACGACTACTTGTATTTGGGCGACAATGCACGTACGCCCTACGGTACGCGTTCGTTTGAAGTAGTTTACGAATTTACGCTCCAAGCAGTTCGCCAACTTTTCGATGAAGGTTGTCCGTTGGTCATTTTAGCGTGCAACACCGCGTCGGCAAAAGCTTTGCGCACGATTCAACAGCGGAATTTACCGCTGTTGAACAGGCGTCAAGATAAACAAAGACGCGTTTTAGGAGTGATCCGTCCTACCGTTGAATGTGTGGGTGATTTGACCGAAAGTCGTCACGTGGGCGTATTTGCCACCCCCGGCACCATTTCATCGGAATCCTATCCGCTGGAAATAGGCAAACTTTTTCCTGATATTACCGTCACAGGCGAAGCCTGCCCATTATGGGTGCCGCTGGTAGAAAACGGTGAAGCAGACACTGAAGGCGCGGACTATTTTGTGAACCAACACGTTGAACGCCTGTTTCAAAAAGATCCGAAAATAGACACTGTCATTTTAGGCTGTACGCACTACCCTCTTTTAGAGAAGAAAATCAAGCAATTTCTGCCGCCAAACATCCGGTTGGTCGCGCAGGGTGACTATGTCGCCAATAGCCTCGCAGACTATTTAGTGCGTCATCCGGAGATCGAAAACCAGTGTACCAAAAACGGTACGATACAATTTCAGACAACCGAATCCGAAGCCAATTTTTCACATACGGCAGGCGTTTTCCTCAAAGAAACAATCCAAGCGCACCACATCTCTCTGAAATGAACGATGTTTTATTGAAAAAAATCCCTTCGTGGGCAACGATTGACGGCATCCAATACCCACCACGATTATCATTAGAACAATGTTCGTCAGAAATAACAGCACTTTACAAATCACATTTACTCTCCTCCTCTTGTGGAGGGAGCAAGGGGGAGGCTGCATTAGTTGACCTCACTGGTGGTTTCGGCGTAGACACAGCATTTTTGGCACCTGATTTTTCACATGCAGATTATGTTGAACAGCAGTCCGGTTTAGTAGAAATTGCGGCTCATAATTTTAGTGTGTTAGGTTTACCGGTTCGTACCCACGTGGCGGACGCAGTAGATTATTTGCAGGCGATGTCACCCGTAGATTGCATTTATTTAGATCCGGCGCGACGCGACGGTGCCGGTAAAAAGGTGATGCGAATAGCTAATTGCAGTCCGGATGTCGCCCAAATTCAGGATTTGCTGTTGGAAAAAGCGCCAACCGTCCTAATCAAACTCTCCCCCATGCTCGACATTCACGCCGCCCTGAACGACTTGAATCACGTGGCAGAAATTCACGTCGTGAGCGTAGATAATGAATGTAAAGAATTGCTATTCATGATGAAACGCGATTTTGCCGGCGAACCACCAATAATATGTGTCAATCTCGTAGGGGCGACCCTTGCGGTCGCCCATGATACCGTCGTCGCCCATGATACCACCGTCACCCATGATACCGCGACCACCCAACAAGGACAAGGGCAGGGGCAAGCCCTGCCCCTACGGCAAATCAAATTTTATTATTCCGGCGAACAATCCGCCGTTCCACATTATTGCGAATCGGTCAAAAAATACCTCTACGAACCAAACGTTGCCATTCTGAAAGCAGGATTTTTCAAAGGCATCGCCACGCGTTACAAGGTAGAAAAATTGCACCCTAACAGCCACCTCTACACCTCTCACGAATTGATTTCCGATTTTCCGGGACGCATATTTGAAGTCGAATCCCAAGCCAAATCCCTGTCCAAAAACAGTTTACGCGAATTTTTGAAAGAATCCACCGCAGGGGCGCACCCTGGTGGTCGCCCTTTAGAACAAGCCAACATCACCACACGTAATTTTCCCATGTCTACCGCCGGTTTACGCAAAAAATTACGCCTCAAAGAGGGTGGCGATGTCTATTTGTTCGCCACCACGATTGGAAAAAAAGCAATACTGATAAAAACAAAAAAAACAGTAAAATCCTGAACAATTAATCATTAACCATTGACCATTAACAATTATTTCGTATCTTTGCATCCATAAAAATAAAAACAATTTAACACATGAAAACAGTAAAGCAATTAGTATTGATTTTTGCGTTGTCGTTCGCTGCCCTGTCGGCAGGAGCGCAGAAGAACGAGTATGCGATTATTCCCGGGCCATTGCACTTGAGAGCGCAGTCCGGGCAGTTTGAATTTGATGGCAACACCGCCGGTATTTATTTTGAATCCGAGTTGGACGCAGCAAGCGAACAAGCCTTTTTTATTTTGACTGAACGGTTGCAAAACGCCGCCGGTATTCGTTTAGAACGGGTTTCGAATGCAAGAAATGCGGACATCGTTTGCGTTTGGAATACCAAATTGGAAAAACCGGAAAGCTATAAATTGAATGTTGCAAAAAACAAAATCACGATTGAGGCGCACGATGCAGCCGGATTTTTCTATGCAGCGCAGACATTGCGTCAGTTATTGCCGGTTGAAATCGAAAACCAAACGGTGCAAACCGGTGTGCGATGGGCAGTGCCGTGTTGCCAAATTTTTGATGCCCCGCAATATGCCTATCGCGGCATGCACTTGGATGTGTCACGCCACTTTTCTACAAAAGAAGAAGTCATGCTTTACATCGACCAGTTGGCGTTTTTGAAAATCAACACGTTTCATTGGCATTTGACGGACGACCAAGGTTGGCGAATCGAAATCAAAAAGTATCCTAAATTGACGAAAGTTGGGGCTTGGCGTTTTCGTACGCTTGACGGAGCGTTTGTTTCTGCACCCAACCGCAAATGGAAATTGGAAAAACATGGCGGTTTTTATACACAAGACGAAGTCAAAGAAGTGGTAGCTTATGCCAAAAAACGGCATATCAATGTGTTGCCGGAAATTGAAATGCCGGGTCATGCCGTGGCGGCTTTGGCTGCTTATCCGGAGTTCTCATGCTCAGGAGGTCCGTTTGAAGTGGAAGGACTGTGGGGCGTTTTCAATGATGTCTACTGCACGCGCGAAGAAACATTCACGTTTTTGAAAGATATTCTGGATGAAATCATTCCCTTGTTTCCATACAGCTATATTCACATTGGTGGCGATGAATGTCCAAAAGTGCGTTGGGAACGCTGTGCGGCTTGTCAAAAGCGTATGGCTGACGAAGGAATTAAAGATACGCACGCCTTGCAATCCTATTTTATCGGTCGTATAGGTCACTACTTAGGCACCAAAGGCAAAAAAATAATCGGTTGGGACGAAATTTTGGAAGGCGGATTGGCTGCCGGAGCGACGGTGATGTCATGGCGCGGCACCGAAGGTGGTATTGCAGCAGCTAAAATGGGTCACAACGTAATTATGACCCCTAATGCTTATATGTATCTTGATCAATATCAATCGGAGGCAAAAGAAAACGAGCCACGCGCGATTGGGGGCTATCTGCCTATCGAAAAAGTGTACAACTACAATCCGTTGCCAAGCGAATTGACTGCTGAACAAAGCAAGTTCATTTTAGGCGTTCAAGGCAATGTGTGGACGGAATACATGATCAACCAGGATATCCGCGAATTTAGAATTTTCCCACGCATCGACGCCGTAGCAGAAAATGGCTGGTTGCCCCAAAACAAGAAAAACTACCCCGATTTCAAACGCCGTTTAGAGCAAATAACTAAACGCTACGACATCATGGGCATCAACTATTCAAAAGCCTTCATCACAAACCCGGCAAAATAGAGTGTAGTTATTAGAGTTTAGAGTGTAGTCTTTTCTAATAACTACACTCTAAACTCTAAGATAAAGAGCGGGAATTAGAGAATGATTGACAATCAGACAGTTGAGCGGATTCAGGGGGCGGCACAAATTTATGATGTGGTGTCCGATTTCGTCTCTTTGCGCAAGCGAGGGGTGAACTGGGTGGGATTGTGTCCTTTTCATGAGGATAGCTCGCCCTCGTTTTATGTGTCGCCGGCTAAAAATATTTGCAAATGTTTTGCGTGTGGCGAAGGCGGTACACCGATTCATTTCATCATGAAGCACGAGCAGATGTCATATCCGGAGGCACTGAAATATCTGGCGAAAAAATACAACATCGAAGTACGCGAAACCGAACTCACCGAAGAACAAAAACAGGCGCACAACGATCGGGAGGCATTGTTTATCATCAACGGTTTTGCGCAAAAAACGTTTTCCAACCAACTTTTCATTTCCGAAGAAGGACAAAACATCGGCTTGTCCTATTTCCGTGAACGCGGTTTTCGGGAAGATATCATCAAAAAATTTCTGTTGGGGTATGCCTTGGAGGAGCGCGATGCCTTTACACAAACAGCTCTCAAAGCGGGTTATAAGCAATCATTATTGGAAAAAGTCGGCTTGACAATTGTTGGCGAACACAACTATGTAGCCGACCGTTTTCGCGGTCGCGTCATGTTTCCCGTGCAAAGTCTGTCGGGAAAAATCGTCGCTTTCGGCGGGCGTGTCTTGCAAAAAGAGGCGAAAACCGCCAAATATGTCAATTCGCCCGAAAGCGAGATTTATCACAAGAGCAACGAGCTGTATGGCATTTATTTGGCGCGCCAAGCGATTGTGAAGCAAGACAAATGCTTCCTGGTGGAGGGATACACGGATGTGATTTCGATGCATCAAACAGGCATCGAAAATGTGGTCGCTTCCTCGGGAACGGCGCTGACTATCGGGCAAATTCAACTCATTCGGCGATTTACAAACAACGTAACGGTGCTTTATGACGGCGATTCTGCCGGTATTAAGGCGGCTGTGCGCGGGATTGACTTATTGTTGGAAGCCGGACTCAACATCAAAATCGTGTTGCTGCCCGAAGGCGAAGACCCCGATTCGTTTTCAAAAAAGCAATCGGCAACGGCGTTTCACGACTACATCCAAGCGCACGAAGAAGATTTTGTGCAGTTCAAAACAGGCTTACTGCTGCAAGATGCGGGAAACGACCCCGTGAAAAAGGCGCACATCATCAACGAAATCGTTGCCACCATCGCCCTCATCCCCGAAGAAATCATCCGTCTGGTCTACGTCAAAGAATGTTCACGCCTTCTCGACATGGACGAACGCGTGCTCGTGCGCGCCATCGCCGCCAAACGCAACGAACTCCTGCTGCGCAAAAAACCAACCACGCACCCCAATGAAAATACAAACAATACCCCCGTAGGGGCGACCCGTGCGGTCGCCCAAAACACGGACACCCAAAACACAAACACCCCAACGGGCGCGCAACAAAACGCAACATCCGACGATACGCAACCAGGGCAACCACAAGGGTCTGCCCCTACAATATCCCCATTAGACCCCTACGAACGCAATCTAATGTACTACGTCATCCGCTACGGCGAAAAAAACATGACCTACGTGGACGACGAAACGCAAGAAACACTGTCCGTCAATGTAATCGAATCCATTGTACAAGATTTACAAACGGACGAACTGGAATTAGTCAATCCGCTGTACAAAAAGATATTAGACGAAGCTTTTGCACATTATCAGGATGAAAATTTTGTATCCGAATCCTATTTCCAAAATCATCCAAACCCCTACATCAGTCATTTTGCAGTAGACGTTTCGACCAACAAATACATCGAAAGCAAAGTACACTCCAAGTACAAAAAAGTGGTGACGGAAGAAGAAAAGTTGCTCGAATTGGTGCTGTACGCCGTTTTGAACTACAAAGACGCCATTCTCAAACAACAAATGGACGACATCAACCGGCGCATGGCAGAAGCACAAACGCGTCAAGATGCCGACGAACAGCAGCAATTAGTCATTCAACTGGCTGAGCTTTGGCGCAAATCAAAAAAAGAGTTGGCACTCCATTTAAGGGAACGAATTATTACAAAAATTTGACACTATCCCCTTTGATTCACTAAAGAAACCACATCAACATTATTTTTTTGCTAAATTGTTTGGTAGTTTCAAAAAAAGTCCATATCTTTGCGTTCAATATTAATAATAAAAAATAAAATATAGGCTTATGGCATAGCAACAAATGTGATACACACATTTTAAAGACATTTTGGAAAAAGCGTTTAGCTTTTATTCTTGGTTTTTAGGAATCTTCACAATTTCGAATGAACAACTAAGAGTAAAGTGATAACGTTCATGCTATATAGTGTGGGCATTAATCATTTTATTTAGTTGTTCGGGTAGTGAAGAACCTCTAAAAACAAATAAATTGAATTTTGTCCGCGCTTTTTTTATGTGTGTATTGAAAAAAGATATTAGAACAGGACAAAACCATAAATTAGTTAATTAAATAAATTTGAAAATAATGAAAAAGATATTAGTATTATTCGTTACCTGTTTTCTGGTAATTGGTAACTGTTCATCGGTAACAGCACAAGTGTCGATTGGTGGCGATGGCTCTGTTGCTACAGGTGCTGTGTTGGATTTAAGTCAGCAAGGTGCTGCAAGCGGTGGTTTGCTCTTGCCGCAAGTGGTGCTCACGGCAGAAAATGCCAATCCATTTGGCGAAGGCGAATCTACAGAATTGCCTGCCGGGTTATTGGTTTACAACCTCGGTTCTGAAACCGAAGGCGAAGCCCTTGATGAAGGACTTTATGTTTTAAAAGGTGGGCTATGGGTACAAGCAGGCTCGGGAGGCTCTACTCCTTTGATGAATGTGGCAATAACGCCCAACACCCCTGTGACGTTGTATTCGACAGGTGGCACAAAACAATTAACCCCCACTATTTCTATCGCCGATTCTACTACAATAATCTGGAAAAGTAGTAATACGGATGTAGCAGTAGTTAGTAATAAAGGCGTTGTATCTCCTATTGCGGATGGAGAAGCAGAAATCACGGTTTCGTTTGGTTCGACCACCTCTGATCC
>JAISKM010000022.1 GCA_031261285.1 Candidatus Symbiothrix sp.
ATTGACACCCAACTTCCCTTGACGCTGGTTATTCTGCCCGAACAGTTTCAGACTACGCCAATCACCTGGGACAGTGAAAACAAGGCTGTTGCCACCGTTGATGACAACGGAGTTGTCACCACACTGACTAATGGTACTACTACCATTACAGCCACCGCCGTTATTAATGGAAAAGAGGCTACTTGCAGTGTAGAAGTAAGAGTTCCGGTCTCTGGTCTTACGGTTAATCCGAAGCTGGTTACGTTCACTACGTTAGGTGTACAAGCCACCGTTCCGTATGCAGTGGTAGTGCCGTCAACGGCTCACAATAAGAATGTGACGTGGTCAAGTTCAAATCCGGCGGTAGCAACAGTCAATTCAACTACAGGCGCAATAACAGTCATTACCAGTGGTGCCACCAACATCATTGCCACCAGTGATGCCGACAACACAAAATCTGATTATTGTGCAGTCACTGTTACCATCCCACCGGCAAGTATAGCGTTAAACAGTACAGCTACGTTCACTGCTGCCAGTACCGGCGGTTCTACTACGCGGTATGCTACGGTCAGCCCGGCCCAGGCTGCAAACAGAAATGTGAGTTGGTCAAGTTCAAATACAGGCGTCGCTACCGTTAGTCCTGCAACAACTGCATCCGGCAGTAATGCTACCATCACATTGGTTAACCGTGGCTCAGCGTGTGGCATTGCCGCTGCAAGCGCTACGATCTACGCCCGTTCTGCTGCAAACAGCGGCATTGTTGCATCTTTTACCGCTACATCCAACGGAACTGCTGCGTGTCCGCCTCCTTGTTCTGGCACTGTACAAGGCAACTTGTGTTGGTCGGGGTCCACTACCCAAACAACTTGGGACAATAGGTCGTGCGGTGGTGAATCCGGCTTCGTGGTGCCTACTCGTGAACAAATGCTTGCCGCGTGTAATGCTGGCGTTGGGGGATTTAGATTGGATTATGCGTATTGGTCATCTGAAGAAGCTACTTCGTCTAACGCGCATGGGGTTGGATTCACGCAGTGTAATACAATGGCTATGCCGAAAACTTTCAACTATCTCGTGCGTTGCGTGAAATATATATGAGGACTTTATATATTAACGATTTAATTATGTAAACCGAAAAACATTGACGACTTAGAGGTTGTCGGTTACCAAATTGCCCATTCCACCTTAAGGTTGGCTCCGCCCATCCGGTGAGGGCGTGAAAAAGGTCGAGTGACAAAAAACAGCAAAAACCAACTCTCAATCATACTGAGAGTTGGTTTTTTTTGCATGAAGATGTAAAAAAATAGGGTAGAGTTCCCCTGGCTAAAGTTCCAGCAGCCCTTCGGGCAATTCCAAGTGAATTTGCTGTTGTTTTTCGTCGATAGAGATGATGAAATCGGTGTTGGCGGGAATTAGGATGGGTGCGGGGTGTAGGGTGTAGGGTGTAGGGTTTGGGGTGTAGGGTGTGGGGTGTAGGGGTGACGCATGCGTTGCCCATTTGGGTTCTACAATGAAAAGGATATTGGGCGTAGAATCATCTATGTCGGAAATCGTACCAATTTTACCGGCGGTTTTGTCGATTAGTGTGTATCCGCGAAAAAAATCCCATGATGTAGGGGCAACGCGTACCTTGCCCATTCGTGCGTTGCCCATTCGTGCGTAGGCATTGAGTTCGAGGGGATTGCGGGTCGCGCCCGCAATAACAAATTTATCGAAATAGACGTCTTTATTGACTAATACACGCACGGCTTCGCCGGAAGTGATGTTTTTCAGGCGAATGTATGCCGTTGTGCCGGAGATGAAACGCGATTCTATGACCCGAAACGGCACAAAAATATTGTCTAATTCACAAACAAGAAAAGCCCCGGCCAGCCCCCCCTCAAGGGGGGAGTTTAAAGCCCCCTTGAGGGGGGTAAGGGGGGCTTGAATACTCAGCTGTATCTCCCCGCTGACGCCATGTGGCTTGTTGAATTTGCCGATTTTGACTAAGTCGTCGCGTCGAATCATTTCTTCAATAAAATTTGGCAGCCTTGAAAACCTGTGTCTATGAGCGCATTCAATTCGGGCACCATGTCATTGTATTGATAACGAACGCCGCAATTTACCAGTTCCGTCAGCGGATTTTTTTCTAAAATATGTGACTGCATTTCCGATAGAGTGGGGGGGTGCGGCAATTGAGAATATGCCTCACAGGTGTAATCCAAAAACACAGAATTGACGCCAATGCCACGATTATCCAGCAAATAACCGTTTTTCAATCGCGTGGGTTTAGCATCCGCGTGAATATCCGTAGGCGCGGGATACGACACGATTTGTGTCTTTTCGGCATTCATCGTCACCGGCACCTGATCGTAAAAATCGCCGGTGGTTTTATACACTATCGTCGGACGTCCCGCATTCATCATTGGCGTAATTGGTTTTTCGACCGTTTGTTTACTTCCCAAGCAGGAAAGCAAAAAAACGGTGAGTAGAACTAAAGAAACATCGCGTTTCATCGGATTATTTTTTAATAAATTTCTCCGAACTAACGCCACTTTCTGTCTTTTTCTGTAAAATGTATATTCCTCCGGGCAATTGATTGATCAAATTCGGAATGTCACCGGCTGACTTTACCGCTTGTTTCAATACTGTTCTGCCCATTATATCCACGATTGCAATGGCTTGTATTGTTTGTTGCGATGGCACCACGAGCGTTTCAATATTCGTATACTGTGTAAAAATGATATTTGAACTCGTCAAAGTCACCGGCAGATAGGGTGCGTATTGTTGATTCACTCGCACTTTTGTCCACGTAACTCCATCCAATGAATGGATGATGCAGAGACGATAATCACCATTGGGTATTTCCGCTGGAAAATAAACACTCGTAAAGAAATTTTCAAAACTAACTGCAACGCTTAAAGACATTGCGAATGGAACTTTTGCACCAGTTATATCGACCAGTACTTGATCGGAATTATACAATCCAAATCCAAGATAACTATCGGCAGGAACGATATTTGCTCCTAAATTACGAACGAGTTTTGTTTGCAAGTCGAATATTCCATTCCTGGGTATTGTTGTTGCGCTCGTCCAAATCGTTGTGTCAGCCACTATTTGATAAGGCGGAGGTGTAGATGATGCATTGGGCGGTTGAATACCGGTGAGTATGACTTGACTCCAATTGAATCCATCGCCGCCTAACCAGCCGGCATTAAGCGCCGAAGATACAAAATAACCATCGTACTCTCCACTCCAACCCCAATTGAAGTGGAAATAATCATTGGTGTCGTATCCGTCGCAGATAAATTGATGACCGCCGTTACGAGCAGATTGTCCGCTATACAAAAGGGGTCTGTTTGCATTCAAATCGGTTTTTATCAAATTCATCCATTCTGCATCACTGTAAAAATTCCGTGTGTAATATTGCAAATTCGGATCATAACCAAATATATCAGTCAACGCTGCTGCCGGAGAGTATGTGGTCGCCGCACTTCCGCCGACTGCTGCTACGTTGTAATCCATCTCTACGGCTACACCGCAATGATACATCAAAGTGGCTACGGCTATATTTTGTATCAATGTATTAGAGCCGTTGTATGTGTTGGACATATTTGCCCAATCGTAGGTAGTAGAGCCGGTAATCGCCGGTATGGAAATTTTCAGCGTTTCTGTGGTATATTGGGGTATCGTTGCTGTTCTTTGGATCGGATATTGATGATAGCGCATAACTTGCGCCATAGCCGTTGCCATGCAGCCGGTTATCGTGAGTGTTCCGGCATTTTGTTTCCCTGCCGGAACCAGAGGACAACTATTATTGTAAGGAGCACTTTGATCCCATTTCGATTGTATCAGCGGAGCAACAGATGCTGCAAAATTACTGCTTGCGCGAAATTGCGGCGTATGGTCTTCCGTTTTCGTGATTTTACCTTCGGCTAATGCGGTCAATTCATGTTCGTAACCTGCCAACCAATGTTTCATATTGGAAGGCAACTTATTCACATCAAAATGCCCTTTGTCGGCATAGCCTAAAACGGTTTTTGCGCGATCGTCACCGGCAATAATCACAAATCCGGTATTATTCGGTTGATTGAATACATAATAATAAGGGGTCTTCAATCCGGTTTCTGCCGAAATAAGTGTTCCGGAAACCGACGAACGCAAAGCCGGTTGCGACTGCACAAATGCCTGCGCTTCGTTCCGCGCTTCTGTGACTGTCCGCTGTTTAGCAAAGCTGTTGCCCGCTAAAAAACTCGTCACTACCAACAATAAAATTCTAACTGTTCTCATACTATGATATTTTTTGTTCATATAAAATCCTTCACCCTTCACCCTTCACCCTTCACCCGACTAAACTCGCGTAATGCGCGCACCCAAAGCATTCAACCGTTGGTCAATGTTTTCGTAGCCACGGTCAATCTGGTCGATGTTGTGAATTTGACTGGTGCCGTGGGCACTCATTGCCGCAATCAGCATCGCAATTCCGGCGCGAATGTCCGGAGATACCATGTTCGTGGCACGCAATGGATACCTCTTTCCCGAACCAATCACGGTCGCGCGGTGCGGATCGCACAAAATAATCTGTGCACCCATGTCAATCAGTTTATCCACAAAAAACAGGCGGCTTTCAAACATTTTTTGATGAATCAGCACGCTGCCTGTGGCTTGTGTGGCAACTACCAAAAAGACGCTCAGCAAGTCGGGTGTCAATCCCGGCCAAGGCGCGTCGGCAATCGTCATAATCGACCCGTCCATAAACGTGTCAATCGTGTAATTGTCCTGTTTGGGAATCACGATGTCGTCGCCGTCCTGATTGACGACGATTCCGAAGCGACGAAATGCGTCCGGAATAATGCCCAGATTATCGTAGGAGACGTTTTTGACGCGCAAATCGGAACCGGTCATCGCTGCCATGCCAATGAAACTGCCGACTTCAATCATGTCGGGCAAAATGGTGTGTTCGCAACCGTGTAAGGAGTCTACGCCTTCAATAGTCAGCAAGTTAGACGCTAATCCGCTTATTTTGGCACCCATCGCAATCAGCATTTTTGTCAACTGTTGCAAATAGGGTTCACACGCCGCATTGTAGATGGTGGTCGTGCCGTGTGCCAGCACCGATGCCATCAAAATATTCGCTGTGCCGGTCACAGAAGCTTCATCCAAGAGCATGTACGCCCCTTTCAGTTTGCCGGCTTTCACTTCGTAAACCTGACGCGTGGTGTCGTATTGAAAATCGGCACCTAATTTCTGTATGCCCAGAAAGTGCGTGTCCAAGCGACGGCGACCGATTTTGTCGCCACCCGGCTTGGGAATCAGTGCGTAGCCAAAACGGGCAACCAATGGTCCCACAAGCATCACAGAGCCACGCAACGCCCCACTTTTTTTGAAAAATTCGAGCGTTTGCAAATAATCCAAATTCACCGTATCAGCCTGAAACGTGTATGTATTGGTCGCCGGATGCTCAATTTTAACGCCCATATCGCCCAACAACGAAATCAGATTGTTGACATCCAAAATATTGGGAATGTTGTGAATCGTCACCTTCTCGGCAGTCAACAACACGGCACAAATCACCTGAAGTGCCTCATTTTTAGCACCCTGCGGGGTAATCTCTCCCGATAAAGTTCGTCCGCCATCAATAATAAAACTCGCCATAATATTAGAGTTTAGAGTTTAGAGTATAGAGTTTAGAGTATAGAGTTTAGAGTGTAGTTATTAGAGTTTAGAGTTTAGTCATTTAGAATATTGGAGTTTGAAATTTAGTCACAGGCTAAAAATAATTACGCCTGCCCTAATAACTACACTCTACACTCTAATAACTACACTCTAAACTCTACACTCTATTTTGTCTTCTGCTGAGGTTGCGATTTTTTTTGGACAAAAATTCTTGTGACGCGGTCAATTTGTGCGAATCTTCGTTCAAATTGATGCGTCCGCCGGACAATTCTGCCAGGTCTTTAAAGATTTTTTGATCGTCTACCACTTCTTTGTTCCACGTCAAAAACGAGCGTTTCATTTGATTGGCGAGCATGCTGATCAGTTCGTCTTTCGCTTCGCCTTCTTCAACGGTCGTGGCTTTTTGGATCATTTTTTCCAAGAATTTACCATAATGCTTGTAAGCCATGCGTTGCTGCGGATACGGCAATTTAGCGGGGTGAGTGTACAATTCTTCGCGTTTCACCACTTCATAAGGGTAGTCGATATCCAATGCGAAATCCGACATGATCGCCAAATGATCCCACAAAATGTGCTTGAAATCGTTCACATCGCGCAAATGGGGAAACATATTGCCCATAATGTCGATAATGGTGTCGGCACAACGTGTCCGTTCGTCGCGGTCTTGCAGCGCCACGCAATAATCCACCATAGTTTGAATATTCCTTCCATATTCGGGCAGGAGCAAGCGCTTCATCTGTGTATTATACTTCATATCTTTCATAAATTCTTTTTCATAACATTTCTTTGTGGGTACAAATGTAAGCATTTTTTTTTACATAGCCTCAATTACGTTCAACATTTTGATAGTGGCTTTGATGGCGGCTTCGTTCTGATCGACATCTAAACCGCTGGTTTTAAACGATTTATCGTTAAATTCCCAAGTAATCGTGGTGTGTACTAACGCATCCGTGCGTCCGCCGGAGGTGATGTTCACGCTGTAATCCAACAATTTGGGCTTGGGTTTGTTTAATTGAGTGTAAATTTTCCAAAGTGCCTTCGTGAACGCGTGGTATTGACCATCGCCCGGAGCCGTTCGTTCGTATTCGTCGCCGTCAATAGCGATGCGCACCGTGGCTGTGGGGCGCAGACCATAAGTGGACGACAGCGAATAATTGACCAACCGGATTTTGTCGGTCTTGTCGGCGTGCAGGATGTCCGAAATGATGTAGGGGAGGTCTTCCTGCGTGATAATCTCCTTTTTATCGCCCAGCTCGATGACGCGTTCGACAATCTTTTTCAAGACTTCGTCTTCTACTTCGATACCCATGACTTCCAGATTTTTCTTGATGTTGGCTTTGCCGGACATTTTTCCCAACGCATATTCGCGCAAACGACCAAATCGTTCCGGCACTAAGTCGTTGTAATACAGATTGTTCTTGTGGTCGCCATCGGCATGAATGCCGGCACATTGGGTAAACACGCTGTCGCCGATCACAGGCTTGTTGTTAGGGATGCGCATTCCGGAATAGGACGCCACCATGCGACTGACCGTGTTGAGTTGACTTTCGGCGATGTTTGTTTTGAACTTCAACTGGTCGTGCAGCAGGGCAACTACACTTGCCAGCGGCGCATTTCCTGCCCGTTCGCCCAATCCGTTAATTGTCGTGTGAATGCCTTGAACGCCTGCGTGAACGGCTGCAAAGACGTTTCCAACCGCTAAATCGTAATCGTTGTGAGCATGGTAATCGAAATGCAGATGCGGATAGTTTGTGATCATTTGCCGACAAAATTCGCCCGTATTGATGGGGTTCAGGATGCCCAACGTGTCGGGAAGCATGAAGCGTTTGACGTTCGTATCTTTCAGATTATCCATCAGGTAGAACACATATTCGGGCGAATGGATCATGCCGTTTGACCAGTCTTCCAAATAAATGTTGATGAAAACGCCCATTTCACCGGCATTTTTCAGGACTTGACGAATGTCTGCCAAGTGTTGTTCGGGCGTTTTGTGCAGTTGTTCCCGGCAGTGTTTGAGCGATCCTTTGCACAGCAAATTCATCACCTGACAGCCGGCGTTTTTAACCCAATTCAACGAAATCGTATCGTCAACAAAGCCCAAAACCTCGATTTTATCGAGATAACCGTTCGTGCGCGCCCATTTCGCGATTTTCTGAACGGTCGCAAATTCACCGTTCGACACTTTGGCCGACGCAATTTCGACGCGATCCACTTTCAGGTCGTCGAGCATCAGCAGCGCGATGTGCAACTTCTCGTCGGACGCAAAAGAAACGCCCGAAGTCTGTTCGCCGTCACGCAAAGTCGTATCTAATATTTCAATCATTGCCTTTTGTCTATTGTCATTGCGGGACGACGAAGTCGTGCCTGTCCTGAACTTGATTCAGGAACCCGCAATCCCCTTATTAAGCGCGTAACTCGTAATCTTCAATTTTATCTTTCTTATCCAGCAGGTAGTCGATGTCGTCAAAACCATTTAAAAAACACTCTTTTTTGTAGCCATTGATAGTAAACGATTCCGATTGCCCCGTGGCATTGTTCGTGATTTTCTGATGTTGCAAATCTACGGTTAGTGTCATTTGAGGGTCTTTGTTCACACTCACAAAAATGCCGGCCAAAAACGCGTCCGACACCACCACCGGCAGTACGAAGTTGTTCATCGCATTATTTTTGAAAATGTCGGCAAAAAAACTCGACACCACCACCTTAAACCCATAGCCACCAATCGCCCAAGCAGCATGTTCGCGGCTTGAACCGCTACCGAAATTTTTGCCTGCCACCAAAATGTCCCCTTTGTAAGCCGGGTTGTTCAGCACAAAACCGGCCACCGGCTGATTAGTTTTGTCATAGCGCCAATCGCGAAACAGATTATCGCCAAAGCCCTCTTTGGACGTAGCTTTCAGAAATCGTGCCGGAATAATCTGGTCCGTATCGACGTTTTCAATCGGCAGCGGCACAATCGTGCTCGTCAATGTTATAAACTTTTCCATTTGTAATCCTGTATTTTCGCCGCAAAGTTACGAAAAAAATCCTGAACTATAACTAAAAAATTCATTTCTACCTAATTTTCCTCACAAAACAAATCCCGGCTGAGAGCCTTGAATGAGCTAAAAAAAATGAAACGAATAAACATGCTGATTCAAGACTTTCTCGCCGGGATGATTTTATGTTTGGTCTTAGTTGCTTTCCTTGTTTGCCGGTGCATCTACATGATCCGGGCTATGCATGGAATAAAATCCAATACCCATGATGCCGGCACACAGCGCACTCAGCAGCAGCAATAGCCCCCACGAAATATCGGAAGGTCGTTCCGGTGGATCATTTAGTAGCTTTTTCATCATTTTAAAGTATGTATGTGTATGTGTATGAGTGCGTGCGTTGCAAGTTGCTTCTACGGGATTAATAATCCCGGCACAAAGTCTCGAATGCGCTGAAAAAAATGAATTGAGGATAAAAACATTGAGTGTTGCTCATTCAAGACTTCCATGCCGGAATTGTTTAGTGATAAGAAAGAAGTACCCGCTCGGGAAAAACGAAACGAGACTATGTACAAAAAAACCTGCGGGCACTCTTTCTTCAAGTGTTTGATACGCTGTTCCGGGAGCGCTCACAGCCCTTTTGCCGACCCAAGCGGGTCAGCGGAGTCAACCCTCACCCGAAGCGATCATTATGAGGACTATCGGCGTCATTTTCGACGCCAATAGTATAAAATAGTTAATTGATAATATTTAAAGTCCTCACACACAGACTACATACTCTTAACACAACGAAACGAAGCTGTCGGCCCGATGCTAGGATTAACCGCTTGGTTAGACAAATAATAGCCGTCGCTATCATACCTAACCATCACTAGATAACCATCGCGAGTCGACGACGACCAGTATAGTTTACCAACAACGAAAATAGGTGTGAGTATCGGCGCAGTACCGGCGTATTGTAATTCAGACAATGTGGGCAGTCTAAATCCATATGCGGAACACGTGGATTCCGCATCCGCTATAGTCGTATTTGTTGTGTATGAAGCGCCCCAACAAAGGGAACCATGCACAACGCACGCCACAGCAACAGTCACAGACGTAGACCCGGCTCTCGACGCACTATTGCCGGCCGCACTAGTAGCCACTACTGCAAATGTGTTGGCCGCAGCAGTACCAATTGACTTAGTGGTCAACGTGACATTCGGATTAGTAGTTGTTTGCGGACTAGTCTGTGTGAAATAAGCCGTTGGGAAGGTCCAACTATAACCGGTTGCTCCTGTGACCGCAGGCACAGTTAACGTTACATTTTCACCACTCATAACGGAGGTTGGATTTGGCGTGATAGTACCAGGTTGAGCAGGAACTACATTAATAGCGGTTGTTCCCGCACGTGCCGGACTTGTTCCACCTACACCTGTTGCTGTCACACTGAATGTAGCAGCTGCATTCGTGCTGACAGTTTTTCCGGTCAGTGTAATACTGTTGGTCGTAGAACTTCCGGTGAAGTTAGCCGTTGGGAATGTCCAGGTATAAGACGTAGCGCCGGCTACAGCAGGAACAGTCAGTGTTACGGTTCCACCATCAGCAATGTTCGCTGCGCCGGTAATTGCTCCCGGTTGTGCCGGTGTGACATTAACGGTTGCAGTAGTGGCTCTTGAAGGACTGGCTCCACCGTGTGTAGGTGCCTTAGCTACTACACTGATCGACCCGGCTGCATTCGCGCTCACTGTTTTAGCCGTCAGCGTAATACTGTTGGTCGTTGAACTTCCGTTAAAGTTAGCTGTCGGGTAAGTCCAGGTATAGGTATCACCTGTTACAGCCGGAACACTGAGCGTTACGGTTCCACCATTAGCAATGTTAGCTGCACCGGTAATTGCTCCCGGTTGAGCAGGATTCACATTGATGGTCACATCTGCGGTTTGTACCGGTGTAGCAACAGTAGTAGCCCGAACGGTTGTTTGACCGCCTGCTCCGGATACAGCAGTCACTAAACCGGAACTGTTGACTGTCGCTATTGAGGCTGAACCCCCTGACCAGATCACGGCTTGATTAGCCTGCGGATTGGGTTGAACGGTCGCTGAGAGCTGCTGTGTGGAACCAGCACCTGTGGCAACCAACGACACAGGACCGGCAGGTGAAACGCTAACACCGGTAGGTGCAATGGCAACCGTCACCGCACAATAATCAGAGATAGTGGGATCGCCGGTGCTCGTGGCGATGATGTTAGCCGTGCCATTAGCAAGGGTCGTGATAACACCGGTGACGGGGTCTACTGTCGCAACCGCAGGATTGCTGCTTGACCACGTCACACCGG
>JAISKM010000083.1 GCA_031261285.1 Candidatus Symbiothrix sp.
ATGCGTTCTTCAAACGTGTTTTTGCAAATCATGCGGTGCACCATCACGTTTTTCTTTTGTCCGATACGGTAGGCGCGGTCGGTGGCTTGATTTTCGACGGCGGGATTCCACCACAAATCGTAATGAATGACGTGCGAGGCGGCAGTCAGGTTTAATCCCGTTCCGGCGGCTTTGAGCGAGAGAATGAAAAATTTGTCGGCGCGACCGTTTTGAAAGCGGTTGACCATTTCTTCGCGTTGTTTGATGCTGCAACCGCCATGGTAGAACATCGGTTTTTCACCAAAACGTTCGGTGATGAAACGTTCCAACAATTCGCCCATTTCGGTAAACTGCGTAAAAATCAATACTTTTTCGCTGCTTTCTTGAATGCTGTCAAGCAACTCAATGAGCAATTCCGTTTTTCCGGAAAGGGAAGCGTCGAATTGTCCGTTTTTCAAAAATTGCGTGGGATGATTGCATATTTGCTTCAACGCCAAAATCATTTGCAACACCAAACCTTGGCGTTTGAATAGCGTTTGACTGTCTGCGGATTCGTAACCTTCGATTTCTTCCATTGCCGCTTGCATCGTTTTCTGGTACAAAGCTGCTTGTTGTTTGCTGAGCTGCGCAAACTGGTTTTGTTCAATTTTGTCGGGCAGGTCGGAAATAATGGATTTGTCTGATTTCATGCGCCGCATCATGAAAGGGGCGGTAATTTTCCGGAATTTCGAGGCGATTTGTTCATCGTTAAACACTTGAATCGGATTAGCATAATCTTCTTTGAAGGTTTTCACATTGCCCAAATACCCTTTGTTTGTATAATCCATAATCGACCAAAATTCGGTCAAACGATTTTCAACCGGCGTACCGCTCATCGCAATGCGAATGTTTGCCGGAATACTTTTGACGGCTTTCGACTGTGCGGTGTCGTGATTTTTGATGTTTTGCGCTTCGTCGATAATCATCACTTGCCATTTCTGTTTTTTAAGCAATTCAAAATCGCTCCGAAGTATGCCGTAAGTGGTGAGCATTATATCGGCATTGAACTGTTTATAATCTCGCGTTGTGCCATGAAAAATATGGGCGGAAAGTGAAGGTGCAAATTTTTCGATTTCCGCCTGCCAATTAGTCAATAAGCCGGTCGGAACAACCACCAGAGCCTTATATTTTTTATTGATAGCATCTTCTTCCTTGAATTTCAACAGGATAGAAATAACTTGCAATGTTTTTCCCAAACCCATATCGTCGGCAATGACACTTCCGAAACCGATGCGGCTGTTGCGATACATCCACGAAAAACCACGTTGTTGATACGGGCGAAGTTGAGCGTTCAGACCTTGCGGCAACGGAATGTCTTCGGATGAAGTCAATTCTTGAATCAAATCGCGCACGTCGTCGGTCAGCAAAATGGGTGAACCTTCGTATTCTTCCGCCAATGCCGTTTGCAATAATTGATAGGAATTGAGCGGTTTAGTGCTTGAGAACGCCTTGTTCAACTTTTCGATGTCGGCATCACTCACATAAATGTAATTTTCCTTGAATTTAAAAAGCCTCGAAGCGTTGCGCATCAGCTTGTTAAAGTCTTCGGGAGAAATCACTTTGTCGCCGACCGCAACCTGCCAATCGAATGACAACAAATCATCTAAACGCACAAATCCGGCACTGTCAGATGTTCTTTTTAGTTTGACAGACACTTTCGGGCGCAATAATTCCTGTAAAGATTTGGGCAACAGAATCTTAATGTCGAGCAAACGCACTGCCGGAAGCACCTCCATCAAGAAAGGGGCAAATTCACTGTTACTGAAACGAATAGGCGTGTTTCCTCCCAGATTGATATGCGTATCCAATCCCCGAATAAACGGCGTCAATAATGAAACGCCTTGCAGAATTTTGAAACGTTGTTTTTCGTATTGTTTCTGTTTCAGAATATCTTCCAATGGAACAGGCAGTTGGTCGGAAACGGAAGTGTCTTCAATGCTGATTTGCACATCAAATTGTTCATCGGGCAATTCCGACACGGTAATGACCGGTTTATAGGTTTCGGCGGTCAGGTAATAGCGGTCTAACCAGACTTTTATTCCGCCACTCAAGGCATTTTCACCCACACCGGAAAAAGTATAGGACTTGTTTTTGAAAAACAAATCCTCAAATAAATCGTCGTTCGATGATTTGGATAAACGTTCGATTATATTGCTGATAAACAATGATAAAAGTTCACTTACTTGGTTTTCAACCGATACTAATTGTTCCTTTTTCCGCACAATTTTTTGTGCAGTCAACAAATTTTCGGGCAAAATTTCCGATAGTTTTTCGACTATCGTTTTCACGCGATTATCCATGTTTGCCGGTAGCCAACGAATAATGAAACTTTTGTCTTCCAACTGCACAATTTGTGGAATGACCATTCCGTTTGCCAATAAATGCAAGGAAGCAAACAAGATTTTGTGAAACGCAGCCACACTGGGTTCCAAGTCAAGTAGATGGTCGGGATTCAATGCGAAAAGAGCAGGAATCAGTTCCTTTATTTTCTTGATTTTCAAGTTTTCGCCATTGATATTCAGTTGATTGTTATTGTTAATCGTTAAATTCAACGTAGAGCGATTCGTTAAAATTTGCTTGTCGGAAAAGGGAAAAACAGCATCAAAATCTAACTTTTTTGCAAGAATACGCGAAGCCTCTTTTGCGACACGATTCAACTGAACTGCATATTTTTCACGAAAATTCCCCGAAGGATAAAAAGGCGGAGAATCGGGCAAAAGTTGTACCAGCGCTTCGGAAATATTTTGCAATTGCGAAAAGTCAACTCTTTCGCTAAATAATTTGTCATTGCGGGCTTGACCCGCAATCTCCTCCGTAGGAACGGACGGCTGTTTTTTCATGGGATTGCGGGTCAAGCCCGCAATGACAGATTCGAGTGTCGGAATTTCCGTTTTCTTTTGGTCGGCAATAAAAATACCGCGTTTTTTCAATTCGTCCATCAAATTCACTTTGTGGATAGCAAAAACCAGAAAAGGATTGTTGTCGATTTCGCGGCTCAGCATATAAATAACGGAGGCTAAATGTTTGCAAGGCACTGCCCAATCGGGGCAGGAACATTGCATCTTAAAATCCGTCCATTGTTTGGGAAACACTTTCAAACCTAATGATTCGGCAATATCTAAAATTTCGGGGTCAAGTTCGCGGTTCAGCAATTTGGAAATAAGGGCTGGGTGTTCAATGATTTTTCCCATCAACTGCTCAATCTGTTCTTCGAAAAAAGGCGGGATAATAATCGTAACCTTATAAGGTGTCCGACGACTTCCGGACACTTTTGCCACGATTTGATTTTCCTTGATTTTGATGTCTTTCACATGACCGCTTCGTGCATAAGAAGCCCCCCGAGGCAGGCGATTATCGTAATCTACATTTTCCAATGAACGTAACCAATGTTCTCCCCACCAGGTTTTTCCGAATTTTTCAGTCATATTTTTTGTTTATATAAAAGATTGTTATTTATCAAAATATTTACGAATATAGTTTGGAATTTCTGTTTAATTCGCAAAAATACACATTTTATTCAACTTTCACAACAGATGTAAAAAATTAATTCGTATATTAATATCTGTAGTGTAGTGAAAGCGAGCAGGAGATTGCGGGTCAAGCCCGCAATGACAAAGAGACCGCTAAATTATTATTTAACGGGGCGAGTAGTAACGGAATTTAGTAGCGAAGCGCGAAAGAATAGAAAAAGCGACTGAAACGGCATTTGCTTAAAAATAATTTTGTAACTTTGCATTCAATGTGCGCTAATTACTTATAAAAAAAGAAAATATGAAAAAGTTTCTAAAAATCGCAGGAATTGCGTTATTCGTT
>JAISKM010000091.1 GCA_031261285.1 Candidatus Symbiothrix sp.
GCGCAATTTTTTTTGCACGTCGGTGTTGCTAATCCCTTTCCCAGCCACCAGCGTGTCGTCAATCATAATGATGCGGTCGCCGGCGAGCAATCCGGCTTTCTCAGAAGGTCCGCCGTTGATGACTTGCACAACATAAATCGTGTCGGTCAGCACATTGAATTGCACGCCGATGCCATCGAAATTGCCCTGCAACGGCTCGTTCATCGCCTTCACCTCCTCCGGACTCATATAGGCAGAATGGGGGTCTAAACTCTTCAAGAGCGCAGTCACGGCATCATTCGCCAACTTGTCCTTATCGACCTCATCGACATACATATTCTCGATGACATCCATCACAAAATTGATTCTCTGCGCCGCAGGGTCAGGATTTCTCCGCTGCCCATAGGAGCAAGAAGTATTCAGCAACACGCATGCTGCCAACAAGATAGAAAAAACAGTGTGTTTCATTAATTATACCTTTAATTTGTTTGTAAAAGAATGTGCAAAATTAGATAAAAATTCCGATATATCCAAGCGCATGAATAAAAATCTGCTCTTTTAGAGGAAAGATGTGATTTTTTTGTGTAAATTTGCACTGTTTTTAAAACTCTAAATTTTTGTTAGTATGGCATCAATTAAGCCTTTTAAGGGGATTCGTCCTGCTAAGCAATTCGTAACGGACATTGTTTCACGTCCTTACGATGTTTTGAGTTCGGAAGAAGCGCGTGCCGAAGCGGCAGGCAATGAAAAATCTTTGTACCGAATTATTAAACCGGAAATTGATTTTCCGGCCGGAAAAGACGAACATGATCCGGATGTTTACGCGAAAGCAGCTGAAAATTTCAAACTGTTTCAGGAAAAAGGCTGGCTGAAACAGGATGCTAAAGAAAATTACTACATCTATGCGCAAACGATGGACGGACGCACGCAATACGGCTTGGTGGTTGGTTCGTATGTGCCTGATTATCTGAACGGCGCGATTAAAAAACACGAATTGACGCGCAAAGACAAGGAGGAAGACCGCATGAAACACGTGCGCGTGAATAATGCCAATATCGAGCCGGTGTTTTTCGCCTACCCTGAAAATCCGGCATTGGATGCGATTGTGCAGGCTGAAACAAAAAAGACCCCCGAATACGATTTTGTGTCTGCTGAAGGCTTTGGACATACGTTTTGGGTGATTGACGACGACGCAACGATTCAAAAAATCACCGCCCTTTTTGCGGAGATACCTTATTTATATATTGCAGACGGGCATCACCGCTCGGCAGCAGCGGCTTTGGTGGGTGCGGAAAAGGCCAATCAAAATCCCCACCACACCGGCAAAGAGGAATACAACTATTTTATGGCGGTGTGTTTCCCTGAAAATCAATTGAAAATCATGGACTACAACCGCTTAGTGAAAGATTTGAATGGTTTCTCGAACGCCGATTTTCTGAATGAGTTGTCGAAAGATTTCATTATTGTGGACAAAGGTGAAGAGATTTACCGTCCCGAACGCCTCCACAATTTTGCGCTCTATCTCAACACGAATCACTGGTATTCCTTGGATGCGAAACCGGGAACGTTTAATGACAACGACCCAATCGGTGTGTTGGACGTGACGATTTCCTCCAATCTGATTTTGGATAAATTGTTGGGAATGAAAGATTTACGTACAGACAAGCGCATTGATTTCGTAGGTGGATTGCGTGGACTTGGCGAATTGAAAAAGCGCGTCGACAGCGGCGAAATGGCAGCCGCCCTCGCTTTGTATCCGGTTTCCATGAAACAATTGATTGACATAGCCGATTCTGGCAACATCATGCCGCCAAAAACGACGTGGTTTGAGCCGAAATTGCGCTCAGGGCTTGTAATTCACGCGTTGGATTAAAAAATTTATACCCCAGGGGCGTTGCCCTGGGCTGGGTTCTGTAAGGCTTTCAGCCTACTTGGTACTGTTTCATGCCCTGAAAGGGCAGTATATCCTAGCCCCAGGCAACGCCTGGGGTACATGAAAAAATGTTTGTAAGGTGAATCACAAAGTTTATAAAATAGTGATTTTTATGGTTTTGTTTGGCTGTTATTCTTGCAGCCAAACAAAATTTGTGCCCGAAGGGGAGTATCTTTATGATAAGGTAAAAATCGAGTCGGACGTGCCCGGTTATAATGCGATGGAGTTGAGGTCGCATTTGAAGCAACGTCCTAATTATAAGATGTTTGGACTCAATAAAACGATGCTTCAGGTCTACAATTTGGCAGGCAAAAATCCCAAGCGCTGGTACAATAAATTCATCAAAAAAATTGGCGAACCACCCGTGATTTTTGATTCGACCTTTGTTTCGCGCACCGATGCCGATTTTGAAAAACTGCTGATTAACGCCGGCTATGTCAATGCCGAAGTCACGTCAGAAATTAGTTTGCGCAAGAAAAAAGCGAATGTCCGTTATAAAATCGTCGGCAACACGCCCTACCACATTCACAATTACAATTACCAATCACCCGGTAGGGGCGAACCCTTGCGGTCGCCCATTCCCAAATCGTCGCCCATTCCCAAATCGTCGCCCATTCCCGAATCGTCGCCCATTCTCGAATCGTCGCCCATTCCCGAATCGTCGCCCATTCCCGAAATATCGCCTGTCTCCGACCTGGAGCAGGCATTGCAAGGCGAATCAACCATTAAATCCGGCGATTTATTCGACCGCAACAAATTAGATGAGGAACGCGATCGCCTGACGACCGTTTTGCGCGAACAAGGCTACTATGCCTTTGCCAAAGAAAACATCACGTTCGATGCCGACAGTGCGCTGAACGCCAATGCGGTGGATTTGGAACTGAAATTGCGCGACATACCGCGTGCGCTCACCGACAGTTTGGGAAACACCTATTTCCCGTTCAAAAAATATTATTTTGACAGGGTATCAATCCTTTTGGACTACGACCCGTTGTCGATGCTCAACGTCGCCAATTACCCCAAAAACGATAGCATCGAACGCAATGGTTATACCATTTATTTTCCGGGAAAATCACCATCTTTACGGCCTAAGACGCTGATTGACAACCTATTTATCATGCCCGGACAAGAATACTCGCAGTTGCAGGAAGATCGTACGTATTCGGCTTTTTCGACGTTACAAGCGTTGAGTAATGTTCACATCCAGTTTGCAGAAAAAATGCGCAACGATTCGCTGTTTTTGGATGCAACCCTCCTCACGATTCCTATACGCAAGCAAGGCATCTCATTTTCGGTGGAAGGCACCAACACGGCAGGCGATTTGGGGGTAGCGTCAAGGGCCAATTACACACATCGCAACCTGTTTCGCGGCTCTGAAACGTTGAATTTGGGTGTGCGCGGGGCTTATGAAACGATGAGCAATTTTTCCAATCCCTATTGGGAACTGGGGACGGAACTTTCGCTGCACGTTCCGAAATTTATTTTGCCGTTTCGCGATCATATTGTGTCACGACACTTGAAAACGTCGACGGAATTTTCTGTGCTCTACAATTATCAAACGCGTCCGGAATACGACCGAACGCTCTTGTCGGGCACTATCGGCTACCGTTGGCAAAATCGTAACAAGTTTGCCGCCTCTCACCGGTTTGATTTAATCAATATCGACTACGTTCATTTGCCACGCATCGATGCCACTTTTTTGAAAAATTTGCCGCCCAGCGCGAAATATTTTGGTTACACCGACCAATTTATTTTGAGCATGAACTATTCATTTCTAAAATCGACGTTTGACCCCTCGATGAAACAGCGTGATGCCTACTCGTTGCGTTTTTCGCTTGAATCTTCAGGCAATGTGTTATCTGGAATTAGTGCGTTGATGGGTGCAAAAAAGAGCGCACAAGGCTCTTATGAGCTGTTTGGTACCTATTTTGCGCAATTCGTGAAAGGCGATTTTGATTTTTCAAAAACCGTTGTGATTGACCCCCAAAACTCGGTCGCATGGCGTGTGGGCGGTGGCATTGGCACCCCCTACGGAAATTCCAACATACTGCCGTTTGAAAAACGCTACTATTCAGGCGGAGCCAACAGCGTCCGGGCGTGGTCGGTACGCGAATTAGGCCCCGGCGGATATATCCCCAACGACTCCACAACGTTTTTTAATCAGTCGGGCGACATCAAATTGGATTTCAACATCGAATACCGCACCCGCTTTTTTTGGAAATTGGAAGCCGCCGCGTTCATCGATGCCGGCAATATCTGGACCATCAAAAACTACGAAGGACAAGAAGATGGACAATTCAAATTTGACAATTTTTGGAAGCAAATCGCTGTGGGATACGGACTTGGCTTACGCTTGGATTTAGACTATTTCCTCATTCGCCTCGATTGCGGTGAAAAAGCCTACGACCCCTCCAAACGCGGAAAAGACCGCTGGGCATTCCTGCACCCCAACTTCACAAACAACTTTGCCTGGCACATCGCAGTGGGCTATCCATTTTAGCATAAACGGCATTGTGCAAAGAAATGCCACAAAATGGCTGTTAACTAATTGAGCTTTCCAAACACTACCGGCTTCTATATCACCCCTTTCTCACTTTCTCCGAAAGAAGTTATTATTATTTTTTCTATTTTTTGACAAAAATATTTGGTAGTGTCAAAAAAAAGTCGTTCCTTTGCATTGTCGTTCCCACGCAGGCGGGAATCCCATAATATAAATGTAAAATAAAAAATATAAGTTTATGATAATATAATGTGTTAAAACACACATTTTAATAAATTTGGAGATATATATTCTGGTCGTTGAAACATTGACAATTTCGAGAAATACCACGAATAAAAAGGAGAGCTTTGCGCTTCGGTGCGGGCAGCTCATTTGTTTGGTATTTCGGGTAGTCAATGACCTCAATGACCGACAAGTGAGTTTGTCCGCTCTCCTTTTTATGTGTGTATGCGAACGAAAAGGGCAAACAATTTGAATTAGTACTATTAATTTTAATTGTATAAGAAAATGAAAAAAAGAATTTTGTTTAGGAGATTGCGGATCCAGTCCGCAATGACAGTTGCGTTAGCGATTGCCTGTGTTCTGGTAACCGGTAACTGT
>JAISKM010000129.1 GCA_031261285.1 Candidatus Symbiothrix sp.
CTGATTGAAAATATTTTCAAGTCGCATCCTGCCGTTTTACCGACAGTCGGACAAATCAAAAGCGTTGATTTCTTTATCAACGACATTCCTTTCGATTTGAAAGTTACCTATTTGCCTGCTGAATATATCAAGCAAAAACGTAAAGAAAAAGGATTGCCTGTTGAATTTACATATCTGAAACATAAAGCAAAAGAGGCATATATTGATTTCGATAAAAACGCAAAGGACAATGCTATTTTCTACGAAATTACAGAGAAAATGAAAGACAGAAATGATGCTTTTTGTCGGCAAGTTTTGCAAACTCTGAAATCAGAGAAAGTAAGTATTTTGCAGGAAGTGCAAGCGAATTCAAAATTGTTAGCGAAATGGCTTTACGAAAATCAAGGTGAAATGCGTTTTGGTTCTGAGAACCGTTTATTTATCGTGCTTGTTGATACCGATGATTTTAGTAATTCGTGGAAATTAAAGCGAAATATTGACTTGTTGAAACCAACTATCGAAAACTATTTGGATAATTTCAACACCAAAAACATAGATGATTTACAAGTTTCATTTGAGTTCAAGGGCAAACCGCATGGGTTTACGGCATTGGCGGATGTGATATTTGTGGTAAAATAATCGAATCGTTTATGTTTACTGATGCCAAACGAGCCATTTTGATTTCTGACACGCGCTGTGCACTTTTGCTTGCAAGCGGGGGTTGACGTGCAACTTGGAGGTTTCGCGCCCACACCACCGCCCACAAGCAATTGTCCCAAACATTAGTGTTTGCTTATTTATCTTCCCCAAAGATGCTGCCATAGCGATGGTATTCGCTGGCGATGCTTTGTTCTTTCAGATAATGCAGCAATTCTAAACGTCCTTCTATCAACGGTTTAGCGTTGGCTATGTGCTTGCCTGATTTGGCTGCTTGCTTGTAGAATGCGTCCGACAAATCGGGCGATACCGTGCGGATGCGTTCGTAGTTGTTCATTTCTTTTAAGAAATCGGCTTCGTCTTGTCTACTAAGGGTGATGCGCGAAGTCGAGCCATGTTTAGCAACCGACTGGTCAGCAATCAATTTTTCAATCGCTGCCTGTTCAGGATTATCGGGCGACAGACTGACCGTCAAAGGCGTTTTTGCCGTTTGTGCCGCCAACAACACTAATTGAATATCTTCCAACGAATCGCCGGTTTGCACGCGTAAAGCCATGCTGCGCAACGGTAAATAGCGGAAGATGTTTTCTTCACCATAGATGTTGCTGACATCTTCTTCCTTAGAAAAGATATTTTCCCAAGCGGCTTGATAGCTTTTTTCTGCTGCTTTCACGCGATCTTTCACGTCCCCTTTTTCCGTAAATTCGAGGAAGCACGTCACGTAATTCGGACCTCCGGCTTTGATGCCTCCACCGAAAGCAGAGCGTTTCATGCCGCCAAACGGTTGGCGGCGCACGATGGCGCCTGTGATACCGCGATTGATGTACAAGTTGCCGGCTTCGATGCTGTTTTTCCACAGCGTTTGTTCGGCTTCGTTGAGGCTTTGCAGACCGGCTGTTAAACCGTAATCAGACGAGTTGGCGTATTTTATTCCCTGTTCCAAATCGTCGATGCACACGACCGACAAAAGTGGCGCAAACAACTCATTTTTAAAGGTATAGCTGCCCGGTTTCACGCCCCATTTCACGGTTGGTTTGAGAATGTATTGCTCTTTATCGGCAAATTCGGGAGCCACCAGCCACTCTTCGCCCGCGTCCAGGTGTTCGATGGCGTGGTGCAATTTCTCATTTTTATTGTCGATCATCGGACCCACCACATTCATTGTGTCCCAAGGACTGCCTGTGCGCATACTTTGCACGGCGTCTTTGAGCTTTGTCTTGAATGTTTCGTCGTTGAACGCTTTTTTATCCAACAACAACAGCGAGCAGGCGGAACATTTTTGTCCGGCATTGCTGAACGCCGACGATACAATATTTAATATCGCGTGGTCTTGATCGGCATTTGCCGTGACGATAATCGCATTTTTGCCACCGGTTTCTGCCGAGAGCGGCGTGCGCGGACTGTTTTCCAACAACCGGAAGGCCGTGTCTGTACCGCCTGTGAGGATGATATGTTTGATGGAAGGGTGCGCCGTCAATTCGTGCAACGCCGCGCGGTCGGCAGGACACACCAACTGCAACGCATCTTTGGGAATGCCTGCGTCCCAAAAACATTGCACAAATTCCCACGCGATAGGCAAAGCCACCGTGGCGGGTTTCAAAATCACCGTGTTGCCACCGGCTAAGGCAGCAACTACGCCGCCAACAGGAATCGCCAACGGAAAATTCCAAGGCGGAATGACCAACACAATGCCTTTCGGAGTGTGTGTGACGGTATCTAACGCGTCAATTTCTTGCATCGAAATCGGATAGAAACGTGCAAAGTCGATGGCTTCGGACACTTCCACATCGCCTTCGGTAAACGTTTTGCCGGTAGTTGCCGCCATGACGCCAATCAAATCGCCGCGCTTCGCGCTAAGATTTTCTGCCACTTGGAACAACAATTTTTTGCGTGCTTCAACGGTCGTTTTTCGCCAGCCTGAGGCATCTTTTTCTGCCGCTTCGATGGCTGCCTTCACTTGTTCGGGCGTAGCCAAATGAGCAGCACGATCAATGACTTTTTCCTCCCATTTCTTCAAAACATCCAATGCCCACTGGCGATTCGGTGCTAAATCCAAATCCGTATCCGGCTCATTCACAAACACTTTCGTAGCAGTATCTTGCGCAATTGGTTTTTTTGTCCGGTCTTGCGTGCGATAGGCTTTTGTGTTTACAGTGTCTTTTAATTGATGTGCTTCGAGAAATTGTTGAGCTAAGAAATTCCATTGCGGACTGTCCAATTTTAGATTAAAGGTGTAGCTCAAGAAATTTTCTTTACCGGTATTTTCGTCCAAGCGGCGCACCAGATAAGAAATCGCGTTGAGGAAGTGATTGGATTTCACCACCGGCGTATACAGGATAATTTGTTTTTCCAGTTTGCGCATCACGCGCGGCAGGTTGTTTGCCATGCCTTCGAGCATCTCAAACGTCACGTATTCGGTCACGTGATTTTTTTCCGCCAAAAGATGGGCGTAAGCGATTGTAAAATAGTTGTGAGAAGCCACGCCTACATTGACCACCGGCGCATTTTCCGGTAAAAGTGCTTTGTCCAAGATGTGCATATAGTTGGCGTCCACTTCCACTTTACTGCGTTGCACGGGATTTGCCCAACCGCGCATCGACGACACGATGCTTTCCATTTGCAAATTCGCGCCTTTCACCAAACGCATTTTAATCGGTGAACCACCATCTGCTACGCGTTTTTTAGCGAAAGCCAGCAAGCGATCTTGAAAACTGCTTGCATCCGGCAAATACGCCTGCACCACAATCCCCGCTTTGTAATGCTTAAATTCGGGGCGGCTCAACACCTCAATAAACACGTCAAGCGTCAATTCGGCATCTTTGTATTCCTCCATATCCAGATTGACAAACTTCGGCACAGATTTACCGCTCGCATCAATGTATGGATTCGCAATCGCTTCGCGGTAGACGGCAGCCACCAAATCACACAATTCTTTCTTGTTTTGTGCGTAGCTCAAAGCGTGAATTTGCGCATAAATTCCGGACAGTTTGATGGAAATATAATTGATGTCCGGCTCTTTCAGGGCTTCCAAATAGTGCAGATAGCGATGTTCGGCTTCTTTGTCGCCTAATACGACTTCACCGAGCAAGTTCACGTTTTGACCAATTTGGCTGTTCCAGCGACCGGCGAGGTGTTTCGTCAACTTCGGACGTTCTTCGGAAATGATAATCTTGTTCGTTTCTTTGCGCAATTTCGACTTGAAAATTGGCATTGCAATAGCCGGAAATAAAAATCCGCCCAGCATATACGCTCGGATGAGCAGTTGGTCGAACGGCGTAAAGAAATCGGGGATGCCGTACTCCTGAATGAGTTGCCGGACGCGCTTGTTAAGCTTTCCGTTGTCCCTGATTTGCGAAGACTCGTCTAACATTCTGGATAAGAATGTTTTATACTCGGGTGTTTGAACTAAGGAGGCGAACTTTTTCTGTTCTTTCAACTCCTCCGGCGTGAGTTCCTGATCCGCTTTTGCAAGAAACTGTTTCGCCCAGTCAATGACTTCTGTGGTTGATACAACTGCTTCCATACTTGTGTTTCAAAATTAGATATTAAATTTAAGTGTCGTAAAGGTAGCGTCTTTATTTTTATTGTGCAACTATTTTTGATGATTTTTTTATTTGCTGGCTTTAATCGCTTTGATGATGGCATTCGAAAATCCGTTGGTTTCCAATTCGTTCAAGCCTTTGATCGTGATGCCGCCCGGAGTGGTCACTTTATCTATCTCTGTTTCCGGATTTGCTTTGGTTTCGTCCAACAGTAACGCGGCGCCCAGCATGGTTTTGACCACCAAATGTTGTGCTTCACGAGGATAAAAGCCAAGCTCTACGCCCGCTAAGGTGGCTGCTCGCACGTAGCGAAAGAGGTAGGCAATGCCGCAGGAAGTCAAGGCTGTGCCCGCTGCTAATTTGCTTTCGTCCAACACGATGGCACTTCCCACTTCATCGAAAATGCTAACCAGCAGACGCTCTTGTTCGGGCGACGCATTGTGGGACGAAATCAGCGTCACGCTTTGCTTAATGGCGATGGCGGTGTTGGGAATGAGACGGAAAAGAACAGGCAACCGGGTATCATCGTTACTTCTTAGCAAGACTTCATTGATAGTATCAATGGTAATTCCGGAGGCGATTGACACCACAATTTGTTTGCTATAATCCAGTCTGGATTTGATGTTCAAAAGTGTATCGCGTATTAGCCAAGGCTTGACTGCCAACAAGATAATAGCGGCATCAGCCACGCTGTCGTAATCTTTCAAAGAGGTTTGAATGTCCGGATTAAATGCCTGCAAAGCTGCCAAAGGGGCTTCATGAACATCCACCACCGTGATGTCACCGGCTTTAAAGATACTGCCTTGTGCTAACCCGCGGGCAATTGCGCCGCCCATATTGCCGCCTCCGATAATTGTAATTTTCATGGTATTCTTTTTGATGCAAAGTTACACTTTTTTTGAATTAAACAAGCTAATTTATAAAAAATGTCGTAAATTTGCACCAAATCATTGAAGGTATGCTTACATTTCCTAATGCAAAAATAAATCTTGGGTTGAATATCGTTGCCAAGCGCGCAGACGGTTATCACGATATTGAAACGGTGTTTTATCCGGTTCCGTTGTGCGATGCGTTGGAAATTGTGCCTTGTTGTGAAAATATGTCCCGTAAGGGCATTGCATGCAACGCCCCTGCGTTTATACAAACGGGGATTCCTGTGGATGGCGATCCGCAAACCAATTTGGTGATGAAAGCTTACAATCTGTTGAAAGCGGACTTTGATTTGCCGGAGCTAACTATTTATTTGCAAAAAAACATCCCGTTCGGGGCAGGATTGGGCGGCGGTTCGGCGGATGCGGCTTTTATGCTTAAGCTGCTGAATGACTATGCAAAATTGGGATTAACGGTTTCACAGTTAGAGACTTATGCCCGCAAATTAGGTGCCGATTGTCCGTTTTTTATTCAAAATCAACCGGTTTTTGCGGAAGGGATTGGCGATGTATTTTCGCCCGTAACCGTTTCATTGAAAGGCTATTATCTGTTGCTGATTAAACCGGATATTCACGTGTCCACGCGCGATGCTTACGCACAAGTGAAAGTGAGCAGACCGGAACTGTCTATTAAAGAAATTGTTCAAACGCCTGTGGAAACTTGGAAAGACCGGTTGGTTAATGATTTTGAAAACAGTGTAGGAGCAAAATTTCCTGAAATTCACGCGATTCGGCAATTTTTGTATGCAAAGGGGGCACTCTACGCTGCCATGTCGGGGTCGGGATCGACGGTGTTCGGTATTTTTTCCGAAGATCCGTTTTACCGCATGCTTTGCAATACACCCTGTAACTCTTTGCGAGCAAAAAAGATGCGACTTTTTACCGTACCCAATGGCACCTGCAACTGGTCTGCAATTTCATTGTATTGGTAGCCGGCAACGAACATTGAAAATGGCATTTTCAACTCAGTGTGCAATCTATTGATTGCACCGTTGATTTCTTTGATGGTGAAAGCACCTTCAGGAGATTCAAAACCGGAATTCTGCGACAAATTCAAGTGATACAAGTCCTCCGTCTGGTCAATAATGGTTTGGCTGCGAACGGCTTTGCGGTAGTTATTGACAAACAAGTTCCGCATGATAGTGAACATCCACCCCTTGAAATTGATATTGTCGACGTATTTCTCTTTGTTGTTCAACGCTTTCAAAACAGTGTCTTGAAACAGATCGTTCGCATCGTTACGATTTCCGGTTAGCATTGCCGCAAAATTGAGCATATTATCTTGTACACTCAAAATTCTTGTTTGAAATTGTGTCGCATTCATAACTTTTGTTTTTTATCGTGTGATATTTTCAACAAAGTTATGTCGCATTTTTGATAATTCAATACTTTTTGATAAGTTTTAATCAAATCTTAATGATTTTGCAATAACCTTAGCAAAAATGTAACAAAAATGCTATATTTAGATTACTAAATCATTAAGATTTGAAATGTAGGTGTGACGAGTCCTTAAAGTGGGTACTCATCGAAGGCATAAAGGATGGTTGAAAGATAACGTTCGCCCGTATCCGGAAGGATGACCACGATATTTTTACCTTTGTTTTCGGGTTGCGCTGCCAGTGTTGTTGCTGCAAAAGCTGCTGCTCCCGATGAAATGCCGACTAATAGTCCTTCGGTTTTTGCCAATTCGCGTCCTGTGCGCAGTGCGTCGTCGTTAGATACCGGAATGATGCGGTCTACGACGGCACTGTTGTACGTTTTAGGCACAAATCCGGCGCCAATACCTTGTATTTTGTGTCCTCCGGGTGCACCTCCCGAAAGTACGGGCGAATCAGCCGGTTCCACAGCAATCACTTGCACTTTCGGATTTAACTCTTTCAGGCGTTTGCCGGCACCGCTGATTGTACCGCCGGTACCTACACCGCCCACCAGAATATCGACTTTGCCGTCCGTATCGCGCCAGATTTCTTCGGCTGTGGTGCGGTAATGGATAGCTGGATTGGCAGGATTTTCAAATTGTTGCAAAATAATCGCACCGGGCGTTTCATCGCGCAGAGCATTCGCTTTGGCAATCGCACCTTTCATGCCTTCGGCACCGGGCGTCAGCACTAAGTTTGCACCCAGAGCTTTCAGGAGGTTGCGACGTTCCAAACTCATCGTTTCAGGCATTGTAAGCGTCAGTTTGTATCCTTTTACTGCCGACACAAACGCCAACCCTACACCCGTGTTTCCACTGGTAGGCTCAATGATGGTAGCGCCGGGTTTCAAGACGCCGCTTTTTTCAGCGTCTTCGATCATTGAGAGAGCGATGCGGTCTTTCACGCTGCCTGCGGGGTTAAAATACTCCAGCTTAGCGATGATGTGCGCGTCCACTGCTTTTGATTTCTCGTAGGAGGATAGTTCCAACAACGGGGTGTTACCGATTAAATCGGTTAATTGTTTGAAAATTCGTGACATAGATTATTATGTTTTAATGTAAACTAAATTTGCGTCAAAGGTAGCGTAAAATTTTCACATAGAAAATAGCACATTTGTGGTATTTTTATTTGTCACACCTTGGTGCGGAAGCGACGAGATTCGAACTCGTGGACCGGTTACCCGATCGGCAGTTTAGCAAACTGCTGGTTTCAGCCACTCACCCACACTTCCGTTTCCTGTGACCGACTTCTTACGAATGGCGGTGCAAAGTTACAAACAAATTATGAATTATGAATTATGAATTATGAATTATTTTGTACCTTTGTGAAAATTTTTTGTGTATGAAAAAGAAAACGAAAATTGTTATATTTAGTATTGTTTTGATAATCAGCTTGTTAGTTATTTCAGTGGGTGGTTTCTTTTTTTGCAAAATAAATTCGGCGGCGTTTGCTATTGATAAGCCTTCCTATATTTATATTGACGAAAATAAGGATTACAAGCAGGTGTTGACACAATTGGATGCGACGGGGCATATTCAAAATCTTGGTGTGTTCAAATTGCTGTCCAAACAGATGAAGTATCCGGAAAACATCAAGTCCGGACGCTATGAAATTACGCCGCACATGTCGTATTTAGAGGCGGTTCGGACGTTGCGAAACGGTCAACAGGCACCTGTGAAACTCACTTTTAATAATGTGCGACTGAAAAGCGATTTCATCAAACGCGTCAGCAGTCAATTTATTTTTTCGGAAGAGGAGTTGGCGGCACTGTTGAGCGATTCGACCGTTGTCGATAAATTGGGTTTTGACACGACCACGATTCTCACGTTATTTATTCCCAATACTTACGAAATGTATTGGAACACGTCGGCCGATAAGTTTTTGGCGCGCATGAAAAAGGAATACAACCGCTTTTGGACGCGTGAACGCTTGAAAAAAGCCGCCAACCTGTCGCTCACGCCCATCGAAGTATCGATTCTCGCCTCAATCGTAGAGGAAGAAACAGCTAATCGAGCGGAATATCCGATGGTGGCGGGCTTGTATCTGAATCGTTTGCGCAAAGGAATGGCGTTGCAAGCCGATCCGACAGTCAAATTTGCTGTTGGTGACGTTTCGTTACGCCGTATTTTATTTGAACATCTAAAGGTCGAATCGCCCTACAACACCTACAAGCACACCGGATTGCCGCCGGGACCGATTCGCGTACCAAGCATTCAGGGGATTGATGGCGTGCTCAATGCCACGCAGCATACCTATTTATATATGTGCGCTAAAGAAGATTTTTCGGGCACGCACAATTTCGCCGTCACGCTGGCTGAACACTCACGCAATGCGAAAAAATATCAGGCGGTTCTCAATAAATTAAAAATTAAAAATTAAAAATTACGGAATGAAACAATATAATTGTCATTGCGGGCTTTTAATCGGATGGTCATTGGTCATTAGTTATGCTTTGCTGTTAACGGGCTGCAAATCAAGCAAAGATTGTGGGTGTCCGGGCACAAGTTATTTTCCCCATGACGCCGCTCAAATCCGTTCCAGTTCGATGAATGTGAAAGGGTAGGCATTTTTTTCGTCCGGTAAGTGAATTTCTTTGTCGAGCACACGCCATTCCTTATAATGGATGGGTGGGAAAAACACGTCTGCATTTGGAAACGGTGCTTGAATTTTTGTCAAATACAGTTTGTCGGCAATAGGAAGCGTCTGTTCATAGATTTGTGCGCCGCCAATGATAAAAATTTCGCCGGCATCCATCAACTTGATAAACGCTTGATCCAAAGACGGATACACTTCGGCATTTTCGATTTGGAGGTTGGGTTGGCGACTAATCACGATATTCCGGCGATTGGGCAACGCGCCTTTGGGCAGCGAATCGAACGTTTTTCGTCCCATCACCACCGTATGTCCGGTTGTAATCTCCTTAAAATGCTTCATATCTGCCGGCAAATGACACAATAGGTCGTTACCACAACCAATTTCATTTTTCTCGCCTATCGCCACAATCACAGAAATAATCATCTTTTTCGTTTTAGAATGTGGCGCAAAGATACAAAAAATAGCCAATAACTCACAACTATTTTGTACCTTTGTTGCCATGATCCGAACAGTCCGACAATACATCGCAAAGCATCAACTGCTGCGTCAGCCGCAAGCAAAAATCATTGTGGGCGTGAGTGGCGGTGCCGATTCGGTGGTGTTGCTCTATGTGTTGCAGCGCTTGGGATACGATTGTGTGGCGGCACATTGCAATTTTCATTTGCGAAAGGAAGAGTCAGATGCGGATGAACAGTTAGTATACCAATTGGCTGCCGATTGGAAAATACCTTATTATAAGGAGCACTTTGATACACGTCAGATTGCCGAACAGCAGGGGATTTCCATTGAAATGGCGGCACGTAATTTGCGGTATGCCTGGTTTGAACAATTACGTCAACAACTTGAAGCAGAGGCGATTGCAGTGGCGCATCACGAAGATGATTCGATTGAAACGATGCTAATTAATCTGATTCGCGGCACCGGCATCAAAGGTTTGACGGGTATTTCGCCGAAAGTTGGGTACGTGATTCGTCCGCTGTTGGGTGTTTCCAAACCGGCGATCTTGCACTTTGCAGCAGAAAAAACGTTGCCTTACCGCACGGATTCCAGCAATTTACAAGACACGTTTACCCGCAATAAAATTCGCCTCAACGTGCTACCGCTGTTGCAGAGCATCAATCCGTCGGTGCGCACAGCCTTACTGCGCACGATGAAGCATTTAGACGAAACCAACAAACTATACGAACAAGCCATCACTGACGCCAAAGAGCAAGTATTCAACGCCGAAAAGGGCACCATTGACATTCCCCTTTTACAACAATGTGCCTCCCCTGAAGCCGTTTTATTTGAAATCCTAAAAGATTACGGCTTTAATGAAGACGTCGTCCAAGATGCCGTAAGTGCCCTAAACAGCCAATCCGGCAAAACATTTCAAGCCCCCAATTTCACCCTCATCCGCGATAGAAAATATTTTTTGTTAGTAAATTCGGAACAACATCATGGGATTGCGGGTCAAGCCCGCAATGACGAATTACCAATTAACAATGACGCATTACCGCAATTGTCAATTAACCATTTACCATTTACCATTAACCATTTACCATTAACCATTAACAAAACCATTGCCTATTTTGATGCCGACCTGCTGCAATTACCATTAACATTGCGCCATTGGCAACGGGGCGACAAATTTGTGCCGTTTGGCATGACCTCGTTTCAAAAGGTCAGCGATTATTTCACCAACAACAAATTTAGTTTGCCCGAAAAAGAAAAAACCTGGCTTCTGTGCTCAGGAGAAGACATTATCTGGATTGTAGGACACCGCGCCGACAACCGTTTCCGCATCACTGACAAGACAAAAAATGCCCTTATCGTGAACTGTGATTGATATGATTTCTTGTTTAATGAGAAATTCTTTTAGTTATTTAGATAGACATTGATAATTGAATGTTCATGCCCATTGCGTTCATGATGCGATAGAAAGTTGAAACTTTTGGCTCGATCTTTCCGCTTTCCACACGCGAAATATATGCCTTGTCTGCACCGATGCGTTCTGCCAATTCAGTTTGTGTGATACGCACTTGTTTGCGAGCATCTGCAATCACAGTACCCGTATAGAAAGCAAGGGCTTTTTCTTCTGCCTCAATTCTTGATGCTGTTCCCTTTTTGCCAAATTTGGCATCAAGTACAACATCATAATCAACAAGTTGATGATTGTTCACGTGCTCTTTTGTCTGCATAATATTCTTCTTTTAATTTAATTGCTTTATCTATTTCATTTGGCGGTGTTTTTTGAGTTTTCTTTTGAAAACCATTAAACAGTACCACTATTTGTCCTTCATCGAAAATAAAAAATACACGATAAATATTTCCGTTATATTCAATTCGCAATTCATATAAGCCATCCCGAATCAGGCTTAAAAATTTTGCGGGGACACGATCCTGTGTTTTTAACAACATTAGTCCGTATTGAATTTTATCTTGTTCCTTATCGGTAAGAGTATTCATAAACTCATCAAAATACCCTCCGTAAATTTTTATTTTTCTTTCCATGCTGCAAAGATAATCATAATTGTAATACAATACAACTTTTTGACAATTATTTTTTATTATCATTATTATTCAGAAAAACGGCAAGCGTTTGGTTTAGTCAAAGGGCAACCGCATCAAAATGTGAATCAATTAACTTTTTGTCGGCTCTCTGCTCCCTTTGGGGAGCCAAGCTAACTAACCAGTAGCCTCAGGCTACTGGGGAAAGGCATCTGTCCTCTCTCCTTGCCTGCGTAGCTGGCAAACGTTTTCCTCTCTGTGTGCCTGCGATGCAGGCAGGGATTAGTGGTGGTGTGGTGCTTCCAGTAGCCTGAGGCTACTGGTTAGTTAGCTGGGCTCTCTACGAGAGCAGAAGATAATCTTCACTTTTTGATGCGGTTGCCCTGGTTTAGTCAAATGAGCAAGGCAAATTGTCGCTGGGGCAAGCGGCTGAGGTGGCTAATATGTCAAAACGCACATTTGCAGAACTTTTAGGCAATTACAATGTGTCGGTTTTTAATTACCCCGCATCTGATTTGAAAAACGAAAAAATTTATGCCTAAAACATACAGAAAGGCATAATCAGTTCCATTAAGCCAATTTTGAAAAAAATAAAAGAAACCAATTTTCGTATTTCTGCTGAATTGGAACTTCAAGCATTAATTGAGGCAAGTGAATGATGAGGTATTGAAATAAAACAAAAACGGCAAGCGTTGTTAGTGCTTGCCGTCCGTTAATTGTTTTTATTTGTTACTACCAGCACCCTTTTAACGCCGCAGGCGTGAGATGTGCATAACCGTAGGTGGAGCGAAGCGCAACCTACGGCAAGGATAGTCCCATCCTCCAAAGTCCCGCAGGGACGACATAATGCCGCCCTTGGCAGGGCTAAAGAAAGAGACGGTGCATTTATGCCGTAGGTTGCGCTTTGCTACACCTACGGTTATGCACATTTTGTCCCTGCAGGACAGGCACTAAACTCAAGGATATGATTGCGAATAATCGTTTTTTTTGATACTATATTACATAGCAAGCGTTTTTTGTCGTCCGGATTGTTTTTATTTATTTCCAAATTTATGGTCATTTTATCGGTTGTAATGTTTTATATTTTGCATGATATTACTGTAAACGAAAACCGCCCAAAAGATTACTCCTTTGGACGGTTGAAAAAAGTTTTAAAGAAAATCAGATAGAAGATAATCCGTTGATATAAGTCAACAATTGTGTCCTTTTTGACATTTTCTTTCTACTATCTTCTGATTTTAATACATCCAACATTGCATTATATTTATTTTTCATCCATCCGTATTTAATCCGCACATCAGGCTTTTTATTTACTATTCCGTTTGTTATCATATATTTTAATTGGGGAAAATATGTTTTTATTTCTTTATATTCATATTTACTCAAATCTTTGGGAAAATAATCAATATAATACTTGTCGTCTGAATCTCGAGTTATGAAATTATCAATAATTCTATTTGGACTATATTCTGGAAAAAACAATTGTTCTCCTTTCCCATTGTCTATAATCGATTTATCGAAAATTATTCGAGGATAAATTGCTGCCTTTGATTCTGTTTCATAAGCGTCATTTAATGCTGGTCCAAAAATAATTTTGCCATCATGAATTAATCTTCCGGAAGCTATTGCTCCACGACATAAAATACCATCTTTAATCAACCGAACCATTAACTCTTGAATGGTTCGGATTAATTTTAATAGCGTTTCATTGCCATCATTGATAAATGATATTACAACTGAATCAGAAAACTGCGTGACTCTTAAGGATGGATTACGATATTCAAAAAAGTCTTTTTGTTTCAATCGTCCATTGAGAAAAGATCGCATTGTATCTAAACTTTTATATAACGATGCAATATTTCCTTCACAATCTTTTCCATTATTTACCGTATTCGCTACATGAACCTCACGAAATCCTAAAATATCAAGAAATAGCACTATTCTATCCTCGTAATTATTTAAACTCATTTTTTCTATTTTTTATTATGCTTGATGTGCTTCAAAATTATGAACAACCGCCCAAAAGATTACTCCTTTGGACGGTTGAAAAAAATCATTCGGGATTTACTACCACTAATTCGTTAATATCAACATCAAACGCGTCAGTGTGCTCATTGCATGTGTGACACAATGGCACAATGTACCAACTTCTGTCGTGCATGGAAACTTTTTGAACATGTGCACCTTCCAAATCAACAGTGGTTGAACAACCGACCCGATGACAATAAGTTGCTTCACCTTTTTGTGATTCCCAATATGCTATCCAAGAACCGTATCCACTTGGAATTTCATTTGCTGTGTCTTTCAAATTTCTTACTTTTATCATCATACTTTTATTTTACAATTATTTTTTGACTTTCATTATTCACACTCACAACATAAATGCCCTTGTTCAAACTAATTTCAGCACTGCCGGTGACAACAGATTGATAGACTTTTTGTCCTGCAATATTGAAAATTGAAACAGGAATTGCCTCTTTGGTTGCTATCGCTATGCCGTCTGCATTACTATGAATTACGATTTTGTCTTTGCTGATTGTGTTGATTGCGGTGACATCTTCTTCGATGATATTCCCAAAATCGCCCCATACAGGTGCAAGCCAATAAGCAGCATAAGAGCCTTTTGGAACATATAAATTACAAGTTGTTCTATTAACATTATAAAAACAATTTGTTCCTACTGTGGGTGGCGTTGAATTTTGGCTGTGTATTTCTGTTAAACCTGTACAATTATAAAAAGCACGATTTCCAATCGAAGTCACACAATTTGGAATAGTCACAGAGGTTAAACCTGTGCAATTCTCAAAAGCAGACTCTCCAATCGACTTCACACTATTTCCAATTGTTATAGATGTTAATTCTGTACAACTCCCAAAAGCAGAACTTCCAATCGAGGTTACATTATCGGGAATAATGATAGAGGCTAAGCCTTTACAATTCCAAAAAGCAGACCCTTCAATCGAAGTCACGCTATTTCCAATAATTAAAGAAGTTAATCCTATACAACTAGAAAAAGCACCATTTCCAATCATGGTCACGCTGTCTGGAATAATTATAGAAGTTAATCCTGTACATTGATAAAAAGCAGAACCTCCAATCGACTTCACACTGTTTCCAATAATTAGAGAAGTTAATCCTCTACAACCATAAAAAGCATTGTATCCAATCGAGGTTACACTATTAGGAATAGTCACAGAAGTTAATCCTATACATTTATAAAAAGCATCCTGTCCAATCGAAGTGACATTATTTCCAATAGTCACAGAAGTTAAACTTGTACAACCACTAAAAGTCCAGCTACCAATCGAAGTGACACTATTCCCAATGGTCACAGAAGTTAATCCTGTACATTGATAAAAAGCATAACCTTGAATCGAAGTTACACTTTCAGGTATGATATAAGTAGTCGCCTTTGCATAAGGATAAGCGACCAAAGTAGTTTTATCCTTATTATACAATACGCCATCTATTGTAGAATATTTTGTATTTTCTTCTGAAACAATAAATTCTTTAAAAGCAGTACAACCTTCAAAACTATATCCCGCTATATAAATCTTGCTATTTCCAATAGTCACAGAGGTTAATCCTGTACAATCATTGAAAGCATTACTGTCCATACTTACACTACTATTTGGTAAAATTATAGATTGCAATTTTTTCAAATTACAAAACATAGAATACCCAATAACATTATCGCTTGTATAATAATACCGGCTGTCCACCCCATAATAAGCTCCCCCTCCACTCACTATATCAACATTTTCAATATTCAGGATGGTTAAATTTGTCATTCCTCGAATAGCTCCAATATCACTGCCATTTAATTTTCCTGTCAAGGTCAAATCTGTAATTTGATTTGCTTTTGTTCCTAACAAAGTGTTTAATGTGCCTGCCGTTGCTACGTTTATCGTAATAGGCGGAGCTGGGATTTGCGATTGGACACTGAATGTTAGCAATAATCCGATTATCACTAACAATGATTTGAATTTGTTTTTTGTGTTCATTTTTCTATATTTATAATTATTTTAGATTTTCTTTTTGAATTTATTACTGTAACAAGTTTTTTGACTAATTCTTTATCTTTATCATTCATCCTTTTGCCTATGACGATTTCTCGAACATTCACATTAATAAAATCATCCTCAGTAAACACTCTCCATTCGTTTTCATAATTCCAAATTTTAGATTTATGTGCCAAAATTTCTTTTGCCGAACTCTCACTACAACTATTCCTTTCCACAAAAGTTTGCCCGTCGTATTCAATTTCGCAAATATCATATTTTTTGTCTACCTCGACTCCTATGGCAACTCCTTGATGTCCATTCGCATAATGAGACCACATTAGAAAATTATCGTCTGTTGCCGACAAGGCACAAATTTTTAGTTTTTCTTTTCCTTCTCTTAATTTGTCACGTGTTTTTTTATCTAATTTTCCAGAATGATAGTAATACCCTCCTTCCATCGGGTCATTCAAATCTTTGTATTTTGCTGCATATAAACGATTGTTCAGCAAAATGTCCACAAAAAATTTCCAATTATCAATGCTTCGATATTTGTACAATACTTCTGGAGGTTTGTTAGTAACTTCTTCCTCTTCCTCGCCTTTAAATTTTTCTTCTCTCATATTTTTTATTTTTCGCCTCCCTGTCTCCACCGTTCAGCAGTTTATAATTTTTTAAAATAAAAAAGAAGCATGGGAACTGTTAAACTTATTCCTTTCTGAGGTTCCACTACGACCCACACGACAGAATAAGCAACAGCCCCATGCCTCTTATGAAAAGACATGGAACATCTTGCTTACTATCCTTGTCGTGTTGAAATTTAGTGGATTCCAGAAAAGGATAATATTATAAATGCTTCAATAATCTAAAATGTCCTTCCGAAGTTCAACGCTATGAACAGGCGGAATTGCAACAAAGGTACGAAGTAATTTTGGAATAGTAAACTAATTTTTAGGGTTTTATCAAAAATAATTCATAATTCATAATTCATAATTAAAAAATTATACTTACCTTTGCAGCCGTGATTGTCATTGCGGGCTTGACCGCAACCCCAAAAACAATGTGGGGATTCCCGCATAAGCGGAAACGACATAGTAAATTCACCCTACACATTTACACAAATTATTTAAATATTATTATTATTTGTTATGCAGAAATACACTATTTTGCAGCTTAAAGACATGGAACAGAGCAATTTAATTACTCTGGCCAAAGAACTCGGATTAAACAAAGTGGAAAAACTGTCGAAAGACGACCTCGTTTATCAGATATTAGACCAACAAGCGGTCACTAACGCAGCGATTCTCGCCAAAGATATGCCGGCAGTAATGCCTGAGCGTCGTCGCGGACGCCCTGCAGGTTCAAAAAATCATAAAACCGTAGCCAAAGAAAAGTTGGCCACTGATCAAAAAGGCGATAAACAGGGCGATCAAAAAGACAAGCCGGTCGTTGTTAAAAAAGAACCAACGGCTCCGGTTCAAGAAGAAAAACCGGTGACTACCAATGAAGGGGAAGAAAAACCGGTAAAAGTGATCAAAAAACGACGCGAACGCATCGAAAACGATACCACTTCGCCGGATCTGCCGTTTGATATGAATCCACGTCAAGTGCCGGAGCCGGCACCTGTGCAAACTCCTGCAACCCCGGTGCAAGGCATTGCGCAAGAAAGACCGATTGTGCCGGAAGAAGAACCGGCTGCGCCCACTAAAGTGGTTTTTCGTCACAGTCCGGAAGTGAAAACGGTGATGGACGAGGTGCTGTTTACGGCTAAAACCCCGAATCCGAACCCCAATCAAAAGCAAAAACAAAAGGCACTCAATCCGAACGCTCAAAAAGCGATTCAGCCGAATAATGCCAATGTGAATAATCCTAACAATCCGAATTTTAATCCGAATAATGTCAACAACAATCCGAATCCGAACCCCAATCAATATGCCAACAAAAGCAAAGCATTCGACTTTGAGGGCATCCTGATAGGTGTTGGCGTGTTGGAAATTATTCAGGAAGGCTATGGATTTTTGCGCTCGTCGGACTACAATTACCTGTCGTCCGCCGACGATGTGTATGTTTCGCAATCTCAAATCAAGCTGTTTGGCTTGAAAACGGGCGATGTGGTGGAAGGTCCTATCCGTCCGCCGAAAGAAGGCGAAAAATTTTTCCCGTTAGTTAAAGTGGACTTAATCAATGGTTTACGCCCGGAAGCCGTGCGCGACCGTGTGCCGTTCGACCACTTGACACCGCTGTTTCCGGACGAGAAATTCCATCTCGTGAAAAGCCTGAGTCCTAAATTGATGGACAAACTGTCGCCGCGTATTGTGGATTTGTTTGCACCGATTGGAAAAGGTCAACGCGGACTGATTGTGGCACAACCAAAGACAGGTAAAACCGTGCTGCTCAAGGACATAGCAAATTCTATCGCGTGGAATCATCCTGAAGTATACATGATTGTCTTGCTAATCGACGAACGTCCGGAGGAAGTCACCGACATGCAACGCAGCGTGGATGCCGAAGTGATTGCGTCAACATTTGACGAGCCGGCAGATCGCCACGTGAAAATTGCCGATATTGTCCTCAACAAAGCGAAACGCATGGTCGAATGTGGCCACGATGTCGTGATTTTGTTGGATTCCATCACGCGCTTGGCACGTGCCTACAACACCGTTCAACCCGCTTCGGGCAAAGTGCTTTCGGGTGGAGTGGATGCGAACGCGTTGCAAAAACCCAAACGCTTTTTTGGCGCTGCGCGTAACATCGAAAACGGTGGGTCGCTAACGATTATCGCCACAGCCTTGACGGAAACAGGCTCCAAAATGGACGATGTCATCTTTGAGGAATTTAAAGGAACCGGCAATATGGAATTACAATTAGATCGTAAATTGTCGAACAAACGCATCTATCCGGCTGTTGATATTACGGCGTCCAGCACGCGTCGCGACGATTTGTTGCAAGAACGCGACACCGTCAATCGCATGTGGGTGCTCCGCAAAATACTTGCCGACATGAACAGCATGGAAGCGATGGAATTTGTGAAAGACCGCATGGAAAAAACCTATTCAAACGAAGAATTTCTTATTTCAATGAATGGCTAATTTCCAAGTATAGAAACGGTTGGAAAACTGCCGAACTAATTAAAAACAATAGGGCAACGCCATACGTTGCCCTATTGTTTTTAAAAAAGAAAGAGACCCGCACCGGAAAAACGAAACGAAACTATGTACAAAAACCCGTGCGAGTTCTCTTTCTCGATAGTTTAAGCCCTGAAAGGCGGGGCGATGCCCTGGGCTAGGGTATGTCAGACTTTCAGCCTGATCCGCAATCCCATCCGTACTCTCCTAAAATTATTGTTTTTCATTTGTTTGTAATTTTATTTTTAGTTGTTTTCGACCCAACGGGTCGTATGTTTATAGAAAAATCGCATAATCCATGATGTTCGACCCCGTAGGGGTCGTATGGG
>JAISKM010000002.1 GCA_031261285.1 Candidatus Symbiothrix sp.
TATTCTATCATTTTTATACGTTTATAAAAGATACCCGGCACAAAGTTTTGAAGATCGAACGAAACGAAACGAAACTGTAAACAAACGCTCTTCGCTACTTTGTGCGGGATCTTTAATCTTTCTATTCTTTCACATTTAGACATTCTATTCTTTCACATATAGACATAAAAAAAGCGCGGACAAAATTCAAATTTATCTGCACTTGAGGCCTTAGACTGCCTAATCCAACAATAAATGAATAAAGTCCACGCCCAATCGGCGTGAACGTTATCACTCTATATTCTTGTTGGATTTTTGAAATTGTCTAAGTTTCAAGTTGCAAGAATAAAAGCATAACGCTTTTCCCAAAATGTCTTTAAAATGTGTGTGTCACATTTATTTTTATATCATACGCTGATGTTTTTTTATTTTTTTTATCATTAATTCAACGCAAAGGTAGTCATAATTTTTTAATTACCAAACAATTTGGAATATTTTTTAACCAATATTTTTTATAATGCATCACTGATAATTCATAACTATTTCGTACCTTTGCGTTCAATTTTATTAAAACTCAAGAAATGTCTTTACAGTGTGGTATTGTGGGGCTTCCGAATGTCGGAAAATCGACCCTTTTTAATTGTTTGTCCAACGCGAAAGCACAAGCAGCTAATTTTCCTTTTTGTACGATTGAGCCTAATGTAGGCGTGATTGTGGTGCCTGACGAACGGTTGAACACCCTCGCTGAATTGATCCATTCACAGAAAATTGTGCCGACAACGGTCGAAATTGTGGACATTGCCGGTCTCGTGAAAGGTGCCAGTACAGGTGAAGGGTTAGGCAATAAATTTTTGGCGAATATTCGCGAAACAGATGCTATTTTGCACGTACTGCGCTGTTTCGACGACGAAAATGTGACGCATGTCGACGGTTCGGTTGATCCCGTGCGCGACAAAGAAATCATTGATTACGAACTGCAACTGAAAGATTTGGAAACAGTGGATTCACGCCTTACTAAAGTGCAAAAACAAGCCCAAACAGGCGATAAACAGGCGAAAGTACTATACGACTTATTAGTGCGCTACAAAGAGGTGCTCGAACAAGGTAAAGCTGCTCGCACGGTTCAACTCTTAAATAAAGACGAAGAAAAAGCAGCGAAAGAACTGTTTTTGTTGACGAGCAAACCGGTGTTGTATGTTTGCAATGTGGATGAGGCATCTGCCGTGAAAGGAAATAAATACGTCGACCAGGTGCGCGAAGCCATTAAGGAAGAGGGCGCAGACTTGTTGGTCGTAGCTGCCAAAATCGAATCCGAAATTGCCGAATTTGACACGTTTGAAGAACGCGAACTGTTTTTGAGCGAACTGGGTTTGAAAGAATCGGGCGTAAGTCGCTTAATCAAAGCCGCTTACCATCTCTTGAACTTGGAAACATTCCTCACCGCCGGTCTGCCGGAAGTACACGCATGGACATATCTCAAAGGGAGCAAAGCCCCACAATGCGCCGGCGTGATTCACACCGACTTTGAAAAGGGATTTATTCGTGCGGAAGTGATTAAATATGCGGATTACATTCACTACGGCTCCGAAAGTGCCGTGAAAGAAGCCGGCAAAATGGCCGTCGAAGGGAAAGAATATCTCGTCCAGGATGGCGACATCATGCACTTTCGCTTCGCAAACTAAATTGTTTTTATTTTGCGCGCTCAACATAAGAGCCGTTGCGCGTGTCTACTTTGATTTTTTCGCCTTCATTGATGAAAAGCGGTACACGAACAGTGGCGCCCGTTTCAACCGTTGCCGGCTTGGTGGCATTCGTTGCCGTGTCGCCTTTGATGCCCGGCTCGGTGTAAGTGATGGTCAGGACGACGTGTGTGGGCAGTTCGGCAAACAAAATACGTTCCGATTCTGCATGAATCACCAACTCGGCAACGTCTCCCTCTTTCAAGAAATCGACGCCCGTGATGCTATCTTTCGGGATAGACACTTGTTCAAACGTTTCCTGATTCATAAAGTTGTAACCCATATCGTCTTGATACAGAAACTGATAGAGACGTCTTTCTATACGCACTTCATCCACTTTTACGCCCGAGTTGAACGTTTTGTCGATGACGCGACCGTTGGTCACATGTTTCAATTTTGTGCGCACGAATGCAGGACCTTTCCCTGGTTTCACGTGCAAAAACTCTACAATATTATAGTATTGTCCTTCCAAATCCAAACACATACCATTCTTAAAATCCGATGTACTTGCCATAACTGTTTTTGATTTTTTTAAATTATTTTGCAAAGATAGAAAGAAATTATGAATTATGAATTATGAATTATGATTTTTTTGAAAAATAATTTTTTTTGTTTAACTTTGCGCCCTAAACATGGAAACGATGTCTCAACTTAAAAATATTGCGATTGTGGCCGGCGGGTATTCGTCGGAAAGCGCCGTGTCGTTGAAAAGCGCGCAGGGTATTTACTCTTTCATCGACAAGGAGCGCTACAATTTGTATATTGTGCTGATTACCAAGGATCAATGGACAGTCTGTCATTCCTGCGAAGGCGGGAATGACGTCCTTGTTGATAAAAACGATTTTTCGTTTACACATAACGGCAAAAAAATCAAATTTGATTTTGCATATATTACGATTCACGGCACGCCTGGCGAAAACGGACTGTTGCAGGGCTATTTGGATATGTTGGGCGTTCCTTATTCCTGTTGCGGCGTGGGAGCGGCTGCACTCACGTTCAACAAATTTTATTGCGTCAATTATTTACGCAATTTTGGCGTAAAAACAGCCAAATCCGTGCTTTTGCGGCGAGTTGATAGTTTGGACGATACACTGTCGCCGGAAACTATTGTCAAAGAATTAGGTTTACCGGTTTTTGTGAAACCCAACGACGGTGGTTCGAGTTTTGGAACGACCAAAGTGCGCACAATTGAGGCGTTGCAACCTGCTATAGATGAAGCATTTAAGGAAGGGCAGGAAGTGATGGTTGAAAGTTTTTTGTCCGGCACCGAGGTCACGTGTGGGTGTTATAAGGTAGGGGCACAACATGTTGTGCCCGTACGAAAGGAAGTTGTTTTCCCGATTACGGAAGTGGTGACGAAAAACGATTTTTTTGATTACAATGCCAAATATAATTTGGAAAGCGACGAAATCACGCCGGCGCGCATTTCACAGGCGTTGACGGATGAAATACAAAGTCTGACGTCCAAAATATACGATTGGGTAGGTGCACAAGGCATTATTCGCGTGGATTACATCATTTCGGAGGCAGGCGAAGTGCAGATGCTGGAGGTGAATACGACGCCCGGAATGACTGCTACGAGCTTTATTCCGCAACAAGTGCGGGCGGCAGGCTTGGATATTAAAGATGTAATGACTGAAATTATCGAGAATAATGGAAGCAACAAACGCATTTGACGACATACGTTCGTATCGCGACGACGAAATGCCGCGCATCGTGGACCTTCTTTTGAAGGACCCCGAATTTAAGCGCATCATAGAGTCTGTGATGCCCACGGTGACTTGGGAAGACTTTTCCAAGAAGCTCCGCTCCTACAAAACGGTTGCTGCCTTGCAGGCGGGTATGATTAGCGATTTTATTTTCGATTTGGTGGGCAAATCGTCCGCTGATGCTGACTGTTCCGGACTGGAAAATGTGATTCCGGGCACGGCTTACACCTTTATTTCCAATCACCGCGACATTGTTTTGGATTCGGCGTTGTTGTGCGTGTTGCTGTGTAAATATGGTCGCGACACAACGGAGATTGCAATTGGCGATAATTTGTTGTCCTATCCCTGGATTGAACGTTTTGTGCGCCTTAACAAAAGTTTTATCGTGCGCCGGGGCGTTTCCGGACGTCAAATGTTGGAAAATTCGGCGTTGATGTCTCACTATATTCATGAGGAGGTTGAAAAACATAATAAATCGGTTTGGATTGCCCAACGGGAAGGTCGTGCGAAAGATTCTAACGACCGCACGCAAGAAAGTGTGTTGAAAATGCTCGCAATGGGCGGCGACAGCAATTTTCTGACAAGCATCAAATCGCTGAACATCAGTCCATTATCGCTCTCTTATGAATACGATCCGTGCGACTTTCTGAAAGCCAAAGAATTTCAGTTAAAACGTGACAATCCCGAGTTCAAAAAAACAGAAAAAGACGACTTGTTTAATATGAAAACGGGTTTGTTTGGCTATAAGGGACGCATTCACTTCCAATTTGGCAAAGCCATTAATCCAAGCATCGAAACGATTGATACCTCGTTGTCGCGAAACGAACAAGTTGCGACCGTTGCCCACTTGATAGATACTGAAATTTTCCGCAACTACACCCTCTATCCGGGCAATTACATTGCATACGACCGCCTGTGGGGGCATGGCATTTGTGGCGACAACTACACCGACAACGATTGTGAAATCTTTGACATCTACCTCGACAAACAACTCTCAAAAATCATCCTCCCCAACAAAGACATCCCCTTTTTGACAGAAAAATTTTTGGAAATGTACGGCTATCCGGTAAAAAATCAACTCGTAGCCTCGAAATAACCTCGACAGAGAGCCTTGAACGAACAAAAAAAGAAAGAGACCCGCACCGGAAAAAAAACGAAACGAAACTATGTACAAAAACCCGTGCGGGTGCTCTTTCTAAAACTATATCCTGCTCCCTTTGGGGAGCTCAGCTAACTAACCA
>JAISKM010000053.1 GCA_031261285.1 Candidatus Symbiothrix sp.
AAAATGCTCAAAGACCAGTTGGAACCTTATCGCACCTTTGCCCAACAGCGGATTGATATTGAAAAGAAGTATCAGGACGATATTAAAGCCTTGCGAGAATCCGGAGCATCGGAAGAAAACATTCAAGTGGCAGAGCAAGCCCAGTCCGATTCCTTGACCGCCCTTGACGAAGAAATGGCACAAAAGGAAGAAACATTTAAGGCATTAATGCTCCGGATTGGTTACATGAGCCTGCAACAACTTGAAAAGGCTTTGAAAGATGCGGAAAACGCTTTGAAACAAAGTGAAGCGACCAACGGTAAAGATTCCAAACAGATGGGAGTACTCCGTGCCAAAATCAAATCTTTGCAAACCGAAATAAAGATGGTCAAAGCAGAAGAAGAGGTAAAAAATTCTGACCCGGTTGCAAAATGGAATAAACAGTCTGCCGCTATAAAAAAATGCAAGAGTGAAGTTGACGGCATGGTTGATTCGATGGATTTTTTAGACGAAACGACTAAGGATGCCTTAAAAGCGGCTTCTAATATTGCCGATGGTGCAATTGCCATGATAGACGGTATCAAGACTTTGGGTGTAGGTGCGGCAGCAAGTATTTCGGCAGTTGAAAAGGCATCCGTTATTTTGGCTATCATAGGAGCAGCTGTGCAAATTGTAACCGCTATTTTCAACATGGCAAGCAAAGCGGAAAAGGCGCATCAGGAAGCACTTGCGGAAGTTGCTAAAAATAAGTTAGCCTTGCAACGAGAATACAACCTGCTGTTATTGGAACAAAATCTTTTGTTGGAAAAGGCTACAACAATATTTGGCGAAAAGCAGATTGAGAAGGCTATCAATGCCATGAAGGTTTATAAGGATGCAATGGCAGCCTTCAAAGAGGAGCTAAAGGGCAGCAATCCTAAAATGAACTCTATGGAGAGAATGTTCGGCGATCCTTTGGGAACTTATAAAAAACGGTTGGACGACTATAATAATGGAATCGGTGCGCTCAATGACATAACGATTAAAACCGGACACCACAAGACCGGTCTTTTCGGGTGGGGAAAGGGTAAAGACGAATATTCTTCTATATTGTCTGTGTATGATGACCTGCTTACATCTGAGGGAAAACTCAATATGACACGTGCGCAGGCAATTCTTGATACCCAAACAATGAGTGACGAAAATAAGGAATTGCTAAAAAGCCTTATGGAATTGCAAGAGGAAGCGGATAAAGCGGCAGAGGCACTCACGGATTATCTTCAAGAAACGTTTGGCTCTTTGGGTGGCGACTTGTCCGATGCCATTGTAGATTCTATTAAAAACGGCACGGATGCTTGGGAGGCTTTTGGCGATGCCGGAGCAAAAGTGATTGAGAATTTAGGCAAGCAGATGATTTATGAGTTGGCATTTGCAGAAAAGTTTGCACAACTCCAAAAAGATTTGAAAGCGATTTATGAAGATACCAACTTGTCTCCGGAAGAAATTGCCAAAAGAGAATTGGACGTTTTATCCGGCTTTTTTGATGGAATGGGTAGCGCGGTGGATTATGCCGAGCGACTTGGAAAGCAATTTCAAGAGGAAGCGGCAAAGAGAGGTTTTGACATTTGGCAACCCGATGAGGGCAGTTCCCAAACCGGAAAAGCCGGAGCATTTACGACAATGACACAGGAACAGGGAACAAAGTTGGAAGGCTTGTTTACCTCTGTTCAAAACCATACTGCAAATATTGACGACCAAGTGGGCGATATTTACTTGGTAATGTATGCAGCCGGAGACACGTTGTTGCGCATCGAAGAAAACACATCTTACTGCCGGAAGTTGGAAGACATTGCCGCCTTTATATCAACTATTATACGTGACGGATTAAAAGTAAAATAATATGAGCATTTTGCAGGGACTTTTATACATAAACAATACGGACGTTTACCAACAGTATGGAGCGTTTCTGTCGGAAGACAAAGCAGGTGACCACACCAATTATTCGGCTTTGCTCAAACCGGCAACCATGAAGCCATACGTTGCTGTTTCGTTCCGGGAAGAAAACGGTGAGAAACTTCCAACTACATTAACGCCGAAATCGGAAGCGCGGGATGTTACTTTGCAATTTGCTATCATAGCAGCATCGGCAAGTGTTTTCATGCAGAAATATACAAGTTTCATGCAATTCTTAAAATCGGGTTGGCTTAACGTCAATGTTCCGGAGACAGGTAAGACGTTCAAAATGTATTGTGCCTCCTGTTCGGATTACGACCAGTTGACACCGATTGAAGGGAATGCCGTGGCAGCAAAGTTTAAGGTTAAATTTCGGGAGCCGAATCCGACCTTTTAAAATCGTTCAAACATCGTTCAAACAGTATTCAAATGGAATTAAAAATATACAATCAGCAAAATGTTCTCAAGGCGACCGTTTCGCCGGGGGATAGTTCCACGAACTCGAAAGGGATCATGGATGATAACGTGCTTACACTCTCGTTTAAGCACTATGATTGTTTTTCCGTTGACGTAAATGATTATGCGGATTTTGCAGGCGAACGGTTTTGGGCGTTGGAACGCTACACGCCCAATCAGACTTCGACTCTGGAATGGGAATATAATATCAAACTGTACGGCATTGAAAGTTTGATTAAGCGCATTATCAACCTCAAATTAGTGGATGATGAAATGGAGCCGGTTTTTTCCTTGACCGCTCCGGCAATTGAACACGTCCGCTTGTTTGTAGCCAACATCAATCGGGCAATGTCAACCAGTTCTTGGAAAGTGGGCGAAGTAATTGCCACGCCCAATCTAACAGTTGACTATTCCGGTACTTTCATCAATAAAGGCTTGGATGAAGTTGCCGGGCTTGCCAATACCGAATGGTGGATTGAGGACAAAACGATTAACCTGTCAAGATGCGAACACAGCGCAGAAATTACATTGGGCTACCATAACGGACTGCTCTCCATCAGCCGCGATACAAACGAAAATGCACCTTTCTTTACACGGCTTTTTCCAATCGGAAGCACCCGAAACATAGACCGGACTTATTACGGATATAGCCGTCTGCAATTACCTTCCGGCAACAAGTATGTGGAGCAAAACACGCAATACGGAGTGATTGAACACTTTGAAGAAACGGCGTTTGCTACTATTTATCCAAGACGAATCGGAACGGTTGGTACCGTCCGGAACGAGCAACGAACAGGCGAAGACGGCAATCCGTTTACGATTTACTATTTTACCGACCCGCAATTGAATTTCAATCCTAACAGTTATGAAATAGCCGGTTTGGTAAAAAATGTAGTATTCCAAAGCGGCGAGTTGAACGGACGTGATTTTGAAGTGAACTGGAATCAAACAACACTCGAATTTGAAATTATCACGCAGTTTCCCTACGATGATGACACACAACTTCCGGGCGGTGCGCTAATCCCAACAAACGGCGACCAATATATTTTGTACAATCTGCGTATGCCAAACGAATACTATGCAATAGCTGAAGCGGAATTTGCGCAGGCGGTACAGGATTACATGGATAAAAACAAACTTGACAAGTCCGTTTATAAGGCTCCGACCGATTACATAGACCTTACCACCCGCGAAATTGATTTAACGCTTGGGCAGGTCATCCGCTTGGAAAGTGATGAGTTTTTTCCGGGAGTGGGTTACCGGTTAAGCCGGATTACACGCATCACTCGCAAGGTAAACAATCCGCAACAAGCAGATATTGAAATTTCCGATACTGTTGACCGGGGGAAGATGGCGGCATTGGAGGGCAGCATCGCCGAAACCAACCACTATATACAAACAGCAATGGGCGGACTTCCCGACATTATTAAGAGTTGGGAAACAACCAAGCCGACCGATACCAATCTGTTTTCTGCTCGCCGGTCGCTTCGTGAATTTATTTCAAAGAAAAACAACGACAGCGCAGAGGGTTTGATTACCTTCCTGCAAGGTGCCAAGTTCGGCAATTATTCAGCCGGACAATCGGGCGGTACCATTGACCAAAACGGCAATGCCGAAATGCTGACCGCTGTTATCCGTTCCATGCTTCGCTCCACCACTTTTGTGGATGGACTGACAGGCGAGGGCTTCGGACTGTGGAAAGACGGCAACGGACTTGCCAATCTGACCTTGGATAAATTAACCGTTCGGCAGACCATGTCCGTTATGGAGTTGCTTATTAACAAGGTGCGTTCCGTGGGCGGTCAGATGATAGTGTCGGCTGCCAATGGCAAAATAAAAAGCGTAGTTCAAACAGGTACGAACTACATAATCACGTTTGAAACGGAAAACACGTTTGTCGAACACGACCTGATGCGTTGCTCTACATTTACCGGCAACGCGCTGAAATCCTATTGGGTAGAAATTGCATCGGCAGACGGCAACACAGTTACCGTTCCGGTGTCCGAGTTTTCCGGCAGCGTTCCGGCGGAAGGGGACGAATGTATGCTGATGGGAAACACTGCCAATACGCTCCGGCAAAATCTTATTTCCATAGCAGCTACGGAAGACGGTCAGCCGAGAGTGGACGTGTTGGACGGTGTACACGAAAAGAATTTCAACGGCTGCCTTCGCGCCCGGCTTGGAAATTTGGACGG
>JAISKM010000066.1 GCA_031261285.1 Candidatus Symbiothrix sp.
CGATAAGAATATCAGTGGAAGTAGCGTCATCAACTGCAGCTGTCTTGTTATAGACCAACAAGCCAACGACAGTGTCGGGATCGGTTTCAACAGGAAAGTCATCGGGTAAAGCCATGAGGTCGGTGATTTCCACTTGAGGCAAAAGCAGACCACCTTTTGTGCCGTCCAACCGGAGGTCGACGCCACTGTCGGAAGCAGGAGCATCACCATCGCCAATCGACACTTGTGCGGTTGCCGCTGACCAATTACCGGTTACCAGCAAACCGCCAACTAACATCCATACTATTATTTTTCTCATTTTTATTTGTTTTTATTTATATCTTATAAAACTTAATAAAATTTTTGTCCGGTATTTTCAACAGTTTGTTGAGATACGCACATAAAAAAGCGCCAACCGGATTCAAATTTATTTGTTATATGAGGTCCTGAGAAACCCGTGCAACCAAATAAATAGAATCCGATTCGCGCCTAAACGTGACCGTCTTCATTTACTCTTTGTTGCACTTGAAATTTCTCAGGTTTCATATACAAAGATGTAAGCGAAAAACGCCTTTTCAACATGTCTTAAAATGTGCGTATTAACACATTATTTTATGCCATAAGCCTATATTTACTTTTTTATTATTAATATTGATTGCAAAGGTAAATACATTTTTTGGATTGTGCAAATAATTTTGAAAAAAAAAGTTGTAATATATTTTGATATTCAAACTATTTTTACGAAATTTGTAACCATTAATACATACAGTATGAGAATACTAACAAATACGGGATATGAAGCAATCATACAAATGAAACACAAATTGTATGGTCAGACATGGCTGCTGCTATTGAGCTTGCTCTTTTTAGCCCCTGCTATGCGGGCGCAAAGTGACGATGACTTCTTTTCTATTGGTGGGGTGGTGAAGCATGCGACGAGCAAAAAGAGTTTGGAATATGTCAATGTGTCGGTGGTTGGCACGAATATCGGCACTATTAGCAATGAGAATGGTGAGTTTGTGCTTAAAATTGGCAACGGATTGACTGTGCGTGAAATCGAATTGTCGTGTGTGGGCTATTACAATGCCCGGCAGACTGTTAGCGCGTCGAACGTGTCCAATCAGGTCTTTTATCTTTCGCCTCGTTCCGTTGAATTGGATGAATTTGAGGTGCTGGGGTGGAAAAATCCGGCGGATTTGGTCACGGCGGCGATTGACAGGGTGACACAGAATTATAGTGCTACGCCGAATTTGCTGACCGCTTTTTATCGCGAAACCATTCAAAAAGGGAAACGCTATATCAATGTTTCCGAAGCCGTGATGGATGTCTATAAATCGCCCTATAAGGTTGGTGCAGTGGGAGATAGAGTGCAAATTCTCAAAGGGCGAAAATTGTTAAGCCCGAATCAAAAAGATACGCTTGCCGTCAAATTGGTGGGCGGTCCCAATACGGCTGTGTTTGTGGATGTGGTGAAAAATCCCGATGTGTTGTTGGATAAGGAGTTGCTGCGATACTATGTTTATACGATGGGCGAAACCACATCCATTGACGACCGGCTGCACTATGTGGTCTATTTTAAGCCGCAGATGCTGGTGTCGCAGCCGCTTTATGCCGGCACCTACTATATTGATAAAGAAACACTTGCTTTCACGCGGATTGAATTTAGCATGGATATGCGGGACAAAGACGAGGTAACCAAACTGATCGTGAGAAATAAGCCGTCCGGCTTGCGATTCACGCCCGACGAGTTGTCGTATATCGTTGCCTATAAGCAACATAATGGGAAAAGTTACCTGAATTACATCCGTAACGAAATGCGTTTTCGATGCGACTGGAAACGGAAACTGTTTTTCACACATTATACGATTATCAGTGAGATGGTTATGACCAACCGCACCGATGAAAATGTCACCAAAATCACCGGAAAAAACGCATTTTCGTCCGGACATTCGCTCAGTGAAAAAGTGATGTCGTACTACGACAAAGATTTTTGGGGCAGCTACAACATCATAGAGCCGACAGAATCGCTGGAATCGGCAGTAACAAAGTTGAAGCGAACCGACACAGTAGTTTTTTAAAATAATTTTTCGTAGCTTTGCAAAAAAATAAATTCATTGATAACCGGTAACTGATAACTGGTAACTGGTAACTGAAAATTGAAACATGTTAGACCACAATGCTTCGGTGCTATTAATCTATACAGGCGGAACGATTGGAATGGTCGAGGACGTCAATGGCGCGTTGAAACCGTTTGATTTCAATGCGCTGAAGGAATTTGTGCCCGAATTGAAACGATTTAAATTTAAGATTGATACCATTCAATTTGAAAAACCGGTGGATTCGTCGGATATGGATCCCCAAAAGTGGTCGAAACTCGTGTGGATTATTCAGGACAATTACGATAAATACGACGGTTTTGTCATCCTGCACGGGACGGACACGATGGCGTATTCAGCTTCGGCACTGAGTTTTATGCTGGAAAATGTGGATAAACCCGTGATTTTGACAGGCTCGCAGTTGCCGATCGGTAAAATTCGCACCGACGGCAGAGATAATCTGCTGACTGCACTCGAAATTGCGGTTGACAAAGCGCCTGACGGCAAACCGTTTGTGACCGAAGTCTGCATTTTCTTTCAAGACCTTCTGATGCGAGGCAATCGCACCACAAAAATCAATGCGGCTAACTTCAAAGCGTTCAACTCGCTCAATTTCCCGGCGTTAGCTGAAGCAGGCACGCAAATCCGCTATCGACACGATTTGATGCACCGTCCGTTGCGCCACAGTACGCCGAAATTTCATTATGCGCTCGATTCCAAAGTCGCCATTGTGAAAATTTTTCCGGGCATGTCGGTAGAAGTGTTGAAAGCCGTTTCCGCGATTCCACATCTGAAAGCCATCGTACTGGAAACCTACGGTGCAGGCGATGCTCCCGGCGATCAATGGTTTTTGGACATCGTGGACGAGTGGATAAAAAAAGGGATTGTCGTGCTCAACGTCACCCAGTGCGCCAGCGGCTCCGTCAACATGGATCTCTACCAAGCAGGCAAAAGCCTGCAAGAACTCGGCGTATTGTCGGGCTACGACATCACCACAGAGGCCGCCGTAGCCAAACTCATGTTCCTGTTTGGGCTTGGACTCACCCGTCAAGAAGTAAAAATCTCCCTAAAAATGTCGATTGTTGGCGAAATCACGGTAGACTAAAGTAGTTTTTAGAGTGTAGAGTTTAGAGTGTAGAGTGTAGTTATTAGAGTTTAGAGTGTAGCTGAAAATGCAACTTAATAACTAAACTCTACACTCTAAACTCTACACTCTAATAACTACACTCTAATACCTACACTCTACACTCTAATTTAGTAGTAGTCGATTTTTCGTGTTTGGATTGTTTTGGGAACGCCGTAGCGCGAGCGGATACATTCTATCCAATTGCCGCGATCGTCGAATTTATATTTGTAGGTGTATTCGTATTCTTTTTCTGCGCCGTCATCCATGTAGCGGATGTATTCTTTTGTCAGATTACCATCGGTATCGTAGGTATAAATGGTTTCGTCATGAAACGTATTGCCATCCGTTTCCCACCGGTGTTTGATGGGACGTCCTGCGGCATCGTATTGGTAGGTGTGAACCGACCAGACTTCACCCTCGCCGCCGCCGATAGCATTTTCTATTTGATTGTTGTTTGCATCATATTTGTAGCGCGAGAGGTTAAACAATTCGCCGTCACGGAAGGCTGCGTATTGCGTATCTTGAATCAAGTTGCCTTTTTCATCGTATTTATTCACGAATTTCACGTATAAATCGCCGTTACCGTCGTATTGATTCGTGATGTGGTTTTGTCCCTTTGCGTTGTAGAGATAATCAGTCCAACCGCCGGGGTCTCCACTGCCGGTTTCGTTATCAATCATCGTGCTCCGAACCCGTTTCAATCGTCCTTCGCCATCGTAAGTTCTAAAGTTTTTATATTCCAAATTAGGCTGATCAATACGGAACGTGATACGCTCGATTTCGCGTCCTTTTTTGTCGTATTTTATCAAATAATTGTCGCCCGGTTCGCCCATGTAGGTGGCTTCAGAAGACTCTCTTTCTTTTCCTTTGGTAATTTTTCCGTACCTGTCTTCTGCCTCAAACGAGCGGAGGCGAACGCTTTTCACCGCACTGCGTAAAAAGGCTTTTTGAACATGCGTCCGCAATTGCGCATCCGCCGGCACCGTATCTTCAACAACCGTCACCACGCTCGTAGAGTCTGTCATTGCGGTTTCTGTTTCTACCTCTTTTACTTCCGTGGCGGCGTTGTCTTTTTTCTTACAGCCGACAATTAGCAGCAAACAAGCTGCTGTTAATAAAAAAGTCGTTGTTGCTTTCATAATATTGTATCTTACTAAATTTCTTTTTATTTAACCTTTACAATTTTTTGACTTTTACCCCCTGAATGTAAGAAATAAATTCCCGCAGGCAATTCCGATAAATCAAGCGTCGTGGTTGCACCGTTTGACACTTCGTAAATGTTATATTTTTGTCCATCAAAATTGCTGACATGGATTGGTTCCCTTTCCGGCAATGTGGAATTATCTATTACGATTATTCCGTTGGTTGGATTAGGATACCCCACAATCGTTTTTGATTCCTTGACTTCGTCACCTCCCGAATCCGTTATACAACCGCTGAGTGAGGTCAATCGCAAAATAGAGATGCTTTGCAATGAATCCGTAGAAACAGTGATTGGTTGAAAGCCTTCCACGTTGATCGTATAGGTGGAATAATCCACTTTCATTGGCACACCGGCCTTTCCTTTGTAGCCTGTACCGGCCTTGATCAATTGCGAAGTCAACATCTCCAAATCGACTTTTCCGTCCACATCTGTTGAATCAGTTACTATACGAGCACCTGTTTCTAATACATTGATTGGGTGGTTTGCTCCATCATTGTATTGAAACGTGCTGCTTCCTTTTTCAAAATTCGGAATCGTATCGGGAGCAAGGCTAATCGTGATTTGTGCATTTTGTACAGGATGTTCACATTCGTCCAGCAGTTGCAAGTCGTGTGTGTTGCCCAGCGTAAATTCCAAGAAACCGTTAGAACCCATAAAATTCACATCGCTGACATTCATGGTTACGCCTTCGCCAAATTCGGTGTCAATAAAGCGGTTGTTGAACGAATTGTAATCCCACCAGCCTAATCGCACAGGTTTGAAATGGCTGTCGGTGTGCGGGATGCGTTGCATCTTGGTGTTGTAGAACCAGCTGTTGCCGCCATTGCCATAGCTGGAGCCAAATTCTATCAGGTTGACATTGCCAATCAGCGTGTTGTCTTCAAACAACTTGTGCGTGCGTGGCGTTGCCAACGGCATGGCTGCATTATCGCCGCACAATGTGATGCAACTCAGGTCGAGGTTGATGCTTGACCACGGCAGATCCTCCGTCATCGCTTCCACTTTAATCGTATTGTGACGGAAAGTCATCGCTATTAAATCCGCACCTGTCGAAGCCCAGAATCCGCGAGCAATCGTACATCCTTTGCGAGGTTTCAAAATAATCGTGTTGTCTTCATACAGCGTATTCTCCCAAATCGTGGAGTTATCGCCATAAATTGTGTGACGTATACCGGCAATTTCAGAAATTGTAGAATATTCCGAACTGCGCTTCGTGGGTGCCGTACCAATCATATAAATAAAGTTGTTGTGCACGTAGATGGAATCCGCCCAACTGATACCAATCGGCATATAACCTGTACCAAACAATTTATTGTTCTCTACCTTACAGCCCAAACCCGGTTGTATCAAGAATGAGTTGGTATCGTAACTATCCGAATAAACTTCGTTGTGATGCTTATCTCCACCACCCATAATCCCTTGCTGACGGAAACGACGGATAGAATTATAAGCCACTTCGTTTTTGGCACTCGCTCCAAGCGTGATAGCCTTGATTCCTTGATGGCGATTATCAATCGCAGTTCCTCTATCCACAAGCACGTTGTGGTGGACGTATGCCGTTGCATACGACATTTGCATGCCGGTCACGCTGGCTCCATACCAGTCGAGGGTCAGACCGGCCACTTCATTCATCGCGTTGCCATACAAAATAGGGTTGTAACCGATGCCGATAATACCTTCGCCGCCGTTAGCACCTTGTATAATCGTACCGTTAAATACTTTTTGATTGGTGAAATTCCACAACCCCGACCGGATGCCACAAGAAGCACGTTCGCCGTAGGCATAGTCGTCCCAACCGGTGCCTTCCAATTCGGGCGTTCCGTTGTCGTAAATTAAGGTGTGCCCATTCAAATCGACGATGACATCTTTCGCTTTAATATTGATGCCGAGCGTATTAGAAACCACATCTTCCATCAAGACATACGTACCTGCTTTGGTAATATTCAGCGGAATATCAGCTTGTGTTAATTTTATTTCTTTATCAAACGTTTTGGTAGTAAACGAGTGGTCAGACGAATAAATGACAACACCGTCATAGTCTGTCGCTTTGATGCGGTAGTGATACGTGGCGTTCTCAATCAAATTTTTGATATACAGTGTGTGGTTGTAATAATACGAACTTGCTGCCTCACTTACTTGTCCGTAGGCTGTTGTTGTGCCGTATTCTATCTGCGCAATCGTTGGCAAATTGGTTTGAAAGCCAACCGCACAGGAGTTGAAAGAAGGATATTCCCAATAACCGCTGTCTGCTTCAAATTTCGTCTCATTTCCAAACGTTGCCTTAATCAACGGTTCCGTGTCAGGTGCAAAATTTTTCTTCCGGAAATCGAAAAACCATTCGTCCGCAACCAATTTATTTTTCCGTTCAATCTGTTTCACAATAGTTCCGGCATGCAAGAAATACATGCCTTCAAACTCGTCCGTCAAGTCGATAATCGTTGTTCCGGTACCGGAAACAGCATAAGCACCTACCAATTCATTCAGCGGGGTATAGACCTTAATGCTATCTGTTGTATTCAAAGCCGTATATTCAACGGTCAAAGGACCGGTGGTCGGATTGGGATAGGCTTTAAAATTCGATGCAGGAGTAGTTCCCGGCGTACAGACATTGAGAGGCGTTAATTTCAACGTAGTCGCCGCTTTCAAATCGGCGATAGCAATAGTCAACGGCTGATAACCTGCCACGTTAATCGTGTAACCGGTGTAGTCCATCCGCGTGGGCGTTCCGATTGTCCCGCCCGAACCGGTGCCTGCTTTGATGTGTTGCGTGGTCAATAAATCAAATGCCACATTTCCTTGAGCACCGGTCACGCTCTCTATGGTGCGAGCACCCTTTATCAATGTATTGTGCCGGTTGCCGGACACATCAATGGTTGTTTCACCTTTTGTGAAAATGGGCACCGTGTCGGGAGCAAGTGTCATGATGACATCGGCGTCAGGTATTGCATTGCCGCAATTATCTTGCAATTGTATTAGTTTAGAATTACCGAGCGTCACTTCCATGAAACCTCGATCGCCCCAATAGTGTACGTCATTTAGATCCACTCCCGGACCCACTTGGCTATCAATCACACGGTTGTCAAACGTGTTCCACCACCAATAGCCCAGACGTAACGGTTTGAAATGGCTGTCGTTGTGCGTGATGCGTTCAAATTTAGTACGATAAAACCGGTTACTTCCACTGATGCCATACGTGCCGCCAAATTCAATAAAATTGACATTACTTATAAAGGTGTTGTCTTCAAAAATCATTGGATTGAACGGGATGCCTGCCAAATTGGGCTGACTTCCGGCAACCATCACGCAACCATAATCGCTGTCGACATTAGAGAAAGTCAGTTCATCGGTCATCGCCTCTAATTTAACGGTATTGTTGCGCCAAACGATGTTTTCACAATTTTCCCCATTGGCACCCCAAATGCCGCGAGCAATGCTACACCCTTTCCAAGGTTTCAAGATAATCGTGTTGTTTTCGTACAACATATTATGCCAAGGAGCGATATTACCGCCATAAATGGTAAATCGGATACCTGCGATTTCAGAAATAGTCGTATATTCGGCGCTACGCTTGGTGGGAGCCGTGCCAATCATATAAATAAAGTTATCCTTAGTGGTTGTTTCACTCGCCCAACCGATACCGATAGGCATATAGCCCATGCCAAATAGTTTGTTATTGTAGGTCTGAGCACCTCCGTGCGTACCGTTAGTGCCGGGTTGAATCAAAAACGAGTTGGTCACATAACTGTCCGAATAGATTTCGTTGTGATGCTTGATACCTGATCCACGGATGCCGCATTGACGTGCCCGGCGAATAGAATTATAAGCAATTTCGCTCCACGCATATTTACCATCGCCATTGCGTATCGCCGAAATCAGTTGGTCACGGTCGTCCACTTTGCTACCTCTATCGTTCACAATGTTGTGATGCACAGCCGTGTTTCCATACTGAAACATCATACCCGTGATGTTATCGCCGTAGTAATCTGCTGTCACACCCGCCACTTCGTCGAATGCACCGCTACAATACAGCGGGTTAAAACCATGTCCAATAATCCCTGCACCACCATTGGCACCTTGTTTGATGATTCCATTGTATATTTTTTGATGGACGAAATTCCACAACCCGGCACGAATACCATAAGAGGCTTCTTCGCCGTACATATAGTCGTAACAGGTTTTACCAACCAATTTCGGTGTGCCGTTGTCGTAAATCAAAGTATGTCCGTTCAAATCAATGATCACATCGCTCGATTTGATGTTGATACCGAGCGTGTTAGACGTCACATCTTCCGTCAACACATACGTGCCCGCTTTGGTAATATTCAATGGAAAATCCGATTGTGTCAACTTTATTTCGGTCGTAAACGATTTGGTCGTAAACGTTTTATCTGCCGAAGTAATCACCTTGCCATCGTAATCTTGCGCCTTGATGCGGTAGTGATACGTAGTGTTTTCTTGCAAGCCCTTGATATACAGCAAGTGATTGTAGAAATAGGAGTCCGACTGCGCTGTAGCCTGTCCGTAAGCTGTGGTTGTGCCGTACTCAATCAACGCAATCGTAGGCAAATTGGTCTGAAAACCAACCGCATGAGAGTTGTAGGAGTTATAATCCCAATCACCACCTGTTTCAAATTTCGTGGTAGTGCCGAACGTTTGCTTAATCAACGGTTCGGTACCCGGCGCAAAATTCTTCAAACGAAAGTTGAAAAACCAGTTGTCCGGTTGGGTAATCGAATCAGGATTAACAAAAGGTTGCGGAACAACTAATGTTCCCACTTGCGCAAAAGCTGCGGTTGTTAAGCAGAACAACAAAGCAATTGCAAAAAACTTTCTAAGATTGACTAATGCCGAACGTTGTTTCATCTTTCAATTAATTTTAATTTATATAATTAACTGAGTAGGCGTGATTTTAGTCACGTCACGAGTTCATTCACTTTCTGCCGAGTCTTGCTTTTCCACCAGCACTTTGTCGATGCGAGCGCCGTCCATGTCGACAATTTCGAGGCTGAAATCTTGCCATTCGAGGCGTTCGCCGGCGTGAGGGATGCGTCCGAGTTCATCCATGATAAGTCCGCTGAGGGTGTTGTGCTCGTGGTCGGGATATAAATCGCCTAACTTGAAGTAGCTGAGAAAGTTATAAAACGAGCATTGACCGTCCACGAGATACGTGCCATCCGGGCGTTCCATAATTTCCGGATCTTCGTGCGGTTCGGGAATTTCGCCTACAATCGCCTCCATAATGTCTTTGAGCGTCACCATGCCTTGCACCACGCCAAATTCGTCAATGATCAGTGCGGAATGGTCGTGCGACAATTTCATCTGTTCCAGAGCCGAATACACCTCCATACTCTCGTAAAAATACTGTATCGGACGCATTTGTTGGCGAATATCAAAATCGGGCAAATCGATGTGTATGAAAATATCTTTCACATACACCATGCCTTCCACGTGGTCTAAATCCTCTTTCCCAACCGGAAATTTACTGTACGGATTGCTGGAAATCAATTCCTTAATTTCCTCTTTGGTCATATCTATGTCAATCCATTCGATGTCCATACGGGGCGTCATAATCGAGTCCAGTTCACGGTCACCCAGCGAAAACACGCGCTCCATGATGTCCTGTTCCACTTGTTGCACTTCGCCGTCCTCCGTCCCTTCGCGAATCATCGACTTGATTTCGTCTTCCGTCACCCTGCTGCCCTCGTCTTTAAGTCCCAGCAATTTCATGATGCCGGTAGCACTTTTTGACAGCAACACGATAAACGGTTTGATGACGAACGATAAGAAATTCACCGGTGCCGCCACAAACTTGGAAATTTTTTCGGCAGAACTCAATCCGATCCGCTTGGGCACGAGTTCGCCAAACACGATGGAGAGGTACGTCACGCCCACCACAATCGCTACATGAGCCACAGAAAGGGAATATTCGGGCGACATGCCCCACCCTTCTAAAATGGGCGCCAAACTTCTTGCCCACATTTCGCCGGCAAACAAACCGGTCAAAATATCAATGAGTGTAATAAAAACTTGGATGGTCGAAAGGAAATTTTCAGGATGCTCCGCCAGTTTGAGAGCAGCAAGCGCAGATTTACTCCCGTGTTGAGCTTCCGTTTTCAGGCTCGACTTACGTACCGAAATCATGGCAACTTCCGACATCGAAAAAAAGCCATTGAACACTATAAGAAGCAGCAATAGAGCTATTTCCATAAATTAGTTAGCTGGTTCAACATTTAAAACACCGGCTGTGCGCAGTGTTTTTTCGATTTTATCCAACGCATAATCCAACTGTGCGAACGTGTGCGTCGCCATCAGTGAGAAACGAATGAGCGTGTCGGCATCTGCCACCGCGGGCGAAACAACCGGATTCACGAAAAGTCCCTGATTGAACAATTCTTGTGTCACCCAAAACGTTTTTTCGTTGTCGCGTATATAGATAGGTATAATCGGCGTGGACGTGTGACCGATTTCGCAGCCCATCGCACGAAAACGCTCAAGAGCATAGTGTGTCAACTCCCACAGATGTTCGATGCGTTCCGGTTCGCTGACCATAATATCAAACGCCGCACTGGCAGCCGCTGTAGCCGCCGGCGTGTTGCTCGCAGAAAAAATGTAAGAACGCGAATTGTGACGCAGGTAGTTGATGACGGGGAACGAACCCGCGATAAATCCGCCAATACTTGCCAATGATTTGCTGAACGTGCCCATGATCAAATCCACTTCCGGCAACAAGCCGAACGAATCGGTTGCGCCGCGCCCTTGACGACCAAGCACACCTATGCCGTGCGCCTCATCCACCATGATATTGGCAGTGTATTTGCGTGCTAATCGCACGATTTCAGGCAAGTTAGCGATGTCGCCTTCCATGCTGAAAACGCCGTCTACCACAATCAATTTGATTTTATCGGGTTCACATTTTTGGAGTTGTTTTTCCAACGATTCCATGTCGTTGTGGCGAAATTTCAATTTTTGTGAAAACGACAACCGGTGTCCTTCGATAATCGAAGCATGGTCGTATTCGTCCCACAAAATATAATCCTCACGCCCTGTCAAGCACGAAACGACACCCAAATTGACCTGAAAACCGGTCGAATAAATGATGGCGTCGTCTTTGCCCACAAAGTCGGCTAATTTCTTTTCTAATGCGATGTGAATATCCAATGTGCCGTTGAGAAAACGGCTTCCGGCCATTCCCGTACCGTATTTTTTGGTTGCTGCAATCGCGGCTTCTTTCACTTTGGGATGATTGGTCAATCCGAGGTAGGCATTGGAACCAAACATCAGCACTTTTCGCCCGTTAATGACCACTTCCGTATCCTGGTCGCTTTCAATCACACGAAAATAAGGATACAATCCCGCAGCCTGTATCTGTTGGGGTGCATCGTATTTACTCAGTTTCTCTTCTAAAAGATTCATGCTTAATACACTTTTTTGTATTACTGCCTTTCCGTAAAGCTATTAACACCTCACAAAAAGGCAGGCTGCAAAGTTAGTACTTTTTTTTCAAACAGCAAGCATAAATCGTTAAAAAAATTAACTTAATTTCTTACAACACTTTTTGAATAGCATTCAACAAGCCGGTGCCGGTGTAGTTGCCATCAAAGAATGTGCCATTGATGAAAAAAGTCGGAACGCTGTCGATTTCCACGGCATCACCGGAAGCGATGTCGGCTTTCACTTTTTCTTGCACCGTTTTCGTGGCAAAATCAGCCTCGAATTTTTTGACATCCAAGCCAATTTCTTGAGCATAACGCAGTAATGATGCATCGTCCAACTGACGTTGCTGTTCAAACAACAGGTCGTGCATTTCCCAAAATTTGCCTTGCTGACCTGCTGCTTCAGAAGCCAAAGCCGCATGCAGAGCGTGTGGATGCAAGTCGGGCAACGGATAGTTGCGAAACACAAAGCGCAGTTTATCGCCCAACTCTTGCTGCACCCGTTTCACAATCGGATAAGCCTGTCCGCAATAAGGACATTGATAATCGCCATACTCCACCAACGTGACAGGCGCATTCGCTGACCCCTGTACATGGTCGGCAGCAGATACTTTTTCTAAACTCATAATGTTGTATTTTAATAGTTTATACAACAATAACGTATAAACCACGCAAATTGTTTTGTAAATAGCGTTAATTTTTCAAATTTGCGCCGCTACTTCTTGATTTATCCAATCCAACACCATGAGCTTCATGGGTTCATGATACCGGAACTCGCGTTTGAATCCCCAACCATGCCCCCCTGAAGGGAAGATATGCAGACTTGCCCGGACATTATTTTGTTTAAGAATGTCGTAAAACACTGTAGCATTTTTTGTGGCAACCGATTTGTCATCGTCGCACATCACTATCAATGTGGGTGGAGTGTTGGGAGTTACATGCTCTTCGTTTGAATACTGATGGATAAGCACAGTACCGGGGTTTTCTCCCAACATGTTTTTGCTGAAATCGTCCCCCCGCGTGAACGTTGCTTTAGGTGTGATGGCCGGATAAAACAGTATTCCAAAATCGGGACGACAAGAATCGTCATAGTGCGTCAGCAAGGCGGAGGCCAAATGACCTCCCGCCGAGAAGCCGGAAATGCCAATTTTATGAGGATCTATGTTCCAGTGAGCCGCATTTTTTCGGAGAATACGCACCGTTTCTTGGGCATCTTTCAGAGGAATAAGCGGATTACCGTTCGGCAGCCGGTATTTGAGAACAACAGCAGTGATACCGTTGGCGGCATACCATTCGGCAAATAAAGTTCCTTCATATTTTCCCGACAGACGAGCATATCCTCCTCCCGGACAAAGAATAACAGCAATGCCTGTGTTCAGGGCGGAATCGGCAGGATAGACAAGCATGGAAGCCTCAGACGTGTTGTAAATACGTCCACTGGCATCATCTGTAGTTTCTTTTTCCGTGATGCCGTTGGATTCAGCTGCTCCCTTAGGCCAAACAGGTATTTCCGTAAACGATTGAGCGGAAACCGCCAAGTAAAAACTTCCAAACAAAACGAAAGCAACTGTTAAAAAGGAATGCTTCATAAACCTGTTTTTTTAATTATTTTTTCTGTTTTTACCGTATGATCGCTGTAAATTTTCTTTACAATGTAGATGTGGTGTTCTACAGGATTTGCCACTTCAATCCCTTGTATATTATAGTATTTTACGGCAACAAGGTCTGCATGGTTGTCTACTACTGTGATCAGTCCGGTAGGGTCCCCACCGTCGTCATCGCCGGACAACACCTTCCCTGCTATTGCAACATCTTTTATCAGGAACCGCCGGGTTGAAGCTGTACCGGTTTGCCAAAAGTAAGCGCGGACATAGAGCGTTTCACCATCGGCTATTGTTTGTTTCTGTGTAAACGATCCGGGATAAACGGAACCATTGACATTGGCAGTTGAACCACTACGCTCAATGATTGTATTGTAAGTAGAAAAATCCGGCGAAGTCGACGTTCTAACAGCAAACTTTATACCTCCCGACGTAGCACCACCAACATAAAGTCCAATGCTATCAACGATCAGTGTAGCGCCTGTTTTGGGACTTACTGCAAACTCGACATAGCGGTCAGCGTTCAATTCGGTTTCTTGTGGCCAAACGGCATTGTCAGGCAAACCACAACGCTGAACGGAAGACAGTGCCGACTCTATCACCTCTTCCGACGGCAAAATAATACTTGCGGTGGAAGCATAGTCTAATGCCGCTGCATTGAGAAAACGTTCATCGGCAGCCGTTACCTTTCCTGTAATGGTTGGTGTAACAGTAGTCGTTGAACTTAGCGGATACACTACCGAAAATGCAGTATATTTCCGAATGGTCAAGGCGTAAGTAGTTTCACCGACATTGTTAGTCAACACTACGGGAATATTTTCCAAGCCATTGCCCGTTTCGCTATAGTCAATGCCGTCGCCGGTTGTTACCTGTACACCACCGATAGTCACCGTCGTTTCATCGTCAAGTGTCGTAAAGAAAGTTGCCACATTCGACAGATTAGCGAAGACCGGATTCGAGGACGGAATATCCAATGTGATTGTTTGTTCACTTGGATCGATGCTTCCGTTAACCCCACTCACCGAAAACGAAGTCAGTGACGGAGGCGGAGGCAACTCTGTCACCTTGCCTGCTATCATTACATTTTTTATTAGAAAATATTTTAAATTAGCAACGCTATTCCAAAAATACGCACGGATATAAAGAGTTTCACCTTCACCTACAAGTTTTTCTTCTGTGGATGACACAGGATAAATAAGGTTACCGGTCATGCTCCCTGAAAGGTATCCTCCCAATGTTTCGTAGTCGCTAAAATCAGAAGATTTAGAAGTCCTTATTGAGCATCCTATTGAGCCACCAGCACCACTTCCAACATACAAACCAATTGAATCTATTGACAACGAATAGCCCACATCAGGTGTTACTGTAAACTGAACATAGCGATCGGGATTTACATCCGTTTCGGCGGGGAAATTATCACCATCTGGAGGTTGGACACGTTGTATTCTGTCCGAATTGGTAACAACTGTAATTGATGCATCCAGGGTAGTATAGCCTTGAATTTCCGCATCAGAAAAAGTTTCATCGGAAGCCGTTACATTTCCTTCAATGGTTGGCTTAACAGTAGTCGTCTGATTCAACGGATACAGTACCGAGAATCCGATGTATTTCCGAATGGTCAGGTTGTAAGTGATTTCACCTACACCATTAGTTAACACTACGGGAATATTCTCCAAGCCATTGCCTGTTTCGCTATAGTCAATGCCGTCGCCGGTTGTTGCCGGTGCATCTCCAATAGTCACTGTGGTTTCATCGTCAAGCGTAGTAAAGAAAGTTGCTACATCCGACAGATTAGCGAAGATCGGATTCGAGGCCGGAATATCCAATGTGATTGTTTGTTCACTTGGGTCGATTGTTCCGTTAACACCACCCACGGTGAACGATGTCAATGCCGGAGGAGCGGGCAACTCTGTCACCTTTCCGCAGATGGTTACATTCTTTATGATAACTGCCCTATTTTGTCCTGCAGCATCTATCCAAAAATAAGCCCTGACATAAAGTGTATCGCCTTCGGCCAGTATCCGGCTTTTAGTGGATGATGCAGGATATAAGTAATTACTTGCATTGCCGGAAGTACTGTATAACAACGTATCCGTATCGGCTTCGGGCGCATCAAAATCAAAGGAAGTAGATGCCCTTGCCGCCATCTGTATTAAACCGGAGCCGTTGCCACCGAGATATAAACCAATAGAATCGACTGTCAGTTCAGTGCCTGTTTTAGGTGTTACTGCAAACTGAATGTAGCGGTCGGGATTAATGCCGGTTTCATTATCCGGCCAAGCAATGCCGGGAGTAGTAGTGTCCGGTGCGGTTCGCCAAAGACGCTGCACCCTATCTGTGGAACTAACAAGATCCGGAAAATTCGGATTGCCTTGAGCAGTTTGGTAATCCCTTACTGCCCAGTCAGATAAAACTTCGTCTGAAGCCGTTACATTGCCTGTAATTTGTGGTGTAACAGTAGTCGTCTGATTCAACGGATACAGTACCGAAAATGCAATGTATTTCCGAATGGTCAGGTTGTAAGTGACCTGACCTATAGTGTTAGTCAACACTACGGGAATATTTTCCAATCCATAGCCTGCATTACTATAGTCGATACCGTCGCCGGTTGTTACCGGTGCACCTCCGATAGTTACCGTCGTTTCATCGTCTTCTGTAGTAAAGTAAGTCGCTACATCCGACAAATTCTCGAAGATCGGATTCGAGGACGGAATATCCAATGTGATTGTTTCTTCGCTTGGATCGATGATGCCGTTAATGCCACCCACTGTGAACGATGTCAGTGCCGGAAGGGCCGGTTCCTCTATGACTGTCCCTTTTATCATTACATTTTTTATCAGGAATCGCCGCGTGGCATCAGGACCGACTTGCCAAAAATAAACACGGATATAAAGCGTTTCGTCCTCAGTTATTGTTTGTTTTGCGGTAGAGACAGCGGGATAAAGATAATTACCTGCGATTGCAGTAGACGAACGGTCGAGCAGTGTGGTGTATGTGCTAAAATCCGGCGAAGTAGAGGTTCTGACGACAAATCTTATGCCACTCGTTCCGGATCCACCCACATAAAGTCCAATACTATCTACCACTAACGCCGTGCCTGTTTGGGGTGCTACTGCAAACTGTATGTAGCGGTCGGGGTTCAATACGGTTTCTTGCGGCCAAACGGCATTGCCGGGCAAACCACAACCCTGAACGGAAGATAATGCTGATTGTAACGTATCGCCGGGTGCCCAAATAATACCTATATCGTTAACGTACCCGGAAGTCGCTGCATTGACAAAACTTTCGTCAGAGGCAGTTACATCTCCTGTAATAATGGGAAGAACCGTGCTTGTTGAACTCAGTGGATAAAATACGGAGAAAGAAGTTCCTAAAACAGGCAATTCGCTTTGTTGTTGGGTAATATCTTCTACCAAACTGTTGAGATAGACCTCCAAGTAAGTATATCCGTCGGCGTTGACGTCGTTGGCTGTTTTATCCGGATAATGGTTTTCCAACCAATCATTGGGGATACCATCGTCGTTATCGTCGGCAGGAGCGGAGAGCGAGTTGTAAGCCGGCCATCCACCAACATCTGTCTGGGAGTCGATGAGACCTGCATAACCTGTCGCAGAGCCATAATAAGTGACAGTTCCCGTCTTTGCTTCCTGCACCACACGACTATCTATCGCATCTCTTACCAATGAAGCACCCACATGGTCCAAGACTTTTGCATAAGCCTGTTCGGCAGTGTGCTGTGTAACGACGGGTGTCGTTGCAAAAGGAGTCAAGGCACGGCATTGCGCTATATCATTACCATTCAAGTTGACGCCGGCTGTTGTCCAGTTATTGATGGTAACAGCAGGATAATCGTATACGTAATTGTCTGCAACATAAAAGACGCCATGAGGCAAGCGTCCTTCAATTTGGTTTTCGGTAGCGGCGACATCTATCCGGACGATCTGTTGCCGGGCGGCTACAGATCTGGTTCCCGGACCATATTTGTAGTAATTGGCCACCATGTTGTAGTGTCCTTCATTTTCTCCGCCGTAGGCAGCGATAGCTCCGTAATTATAAAGAACGTTGTTTCGGAAATCTACTATTTCATCGTCCGGAACATTGGCGGGATTAAATCCGGCGAAACGCGGATTGCGACTCAAGTGATGCGCCAGCATATTATGATGATACGTCACATTTTTACCACCCCAAATAGCACCGTAACCATGGTCTATCTGTACTCCTTCCACTTTGTTGTGTATTGATCTGTTCAGAGATTCCGACAACAGGCACCATTGCATCGTAAAATTCTCGTTGGAATAGAACGATGAACATTCATCCACACTCCAACTCATGGAACAATGGTCGATGATCACATTTTTTGAATTTCTTCCCCAAATACCATCGGCAGATTGTCCCGCTTCGTCCCCCAACCGGAAATGCAGGTAACGGATGACTGCATTTTTGGCGTCTACACGAATGGAATAATCCCGCAAACAAATGCCGTCGCCCGGTGCTGTTTGCCCCGCAATAGTAATACTGTCGTTGGCAATAATCAGATTGCTGGTCAACTGAATAATACCCGATACTTTGAACAGAACGGTGCGCGCTCCTTGTTGACCGATTGCCCAACGAAGCGTCCCCGGCGTGTTGGTATCATCCAACGATGTCACGTAGATCACTTTGCCACCACGGCCACCCCAACTATACATACCGCCACCTTCCGCTCCGGGAAAAGCAGGGACCTGTGCCGCCAACGAAAGGATGGCGGCAAACAGCATGGAAACTAATATCAAAAAATTCTTTTTCATACGAAACTAATGTGTTAATAAAATAACGGTTTATTGCCATTTAAGATCGCCGATGCCGGATAAAGACGAATCCTTAAGTCTGAACGATACTCCCGGTGCTGCGAGGTTGTCATTCGGACTGACAAACAAATCATCCGGAGTTCCGTTGTATTCTATCAAACCGACCATACCTGCCGTCTTGTTGAATATCGGCGTTTGACCTTTGAAATAGTAGGTATCACTGACTTTGATTTGCGCGCCTCCCTCCACATAACTTGCCAACGTATATCCCGTACTTCCGAAATGGAAAATGGATTTGCTGATATTGACGGTCGCCGTATTCGTTTTTGCTATATTTATGACTATATTATTCGTTTTACTGACATCATAAAACGTACAGTTTTCAATATTGAGGTTGACCGGCTCATTTATCTGTCCCAGAATCATGATTCCGCGACCGGTATTAGCCGATGTACAATTTTTCATCTTGATTTTGTCGATAGACATGTACACATCACTGGCAGATACCTGAATGAAAGTGGCTTGAGCATTGGCAGCATTGCTATAAGCAGTGACATTTTCAAACACACACTCCTTGATGTTTGCCGTAAATCCTGCGACTCTGGCGGTTACCGTCAAAATGGTTGCTCTGGCGGCATCGTTGATTGAGTTTAAGTCAATGATACAATTATCTATCCGGTATTCATCCAAAGCAAACTGTTGTGTTTCATTAACAGTGGCTTGTATAAAGTATGTTTCGCAATTGAGGGTGATATTTTTGAATACAACCCGATTGAAAGAACCTGACAGATTAAACGATCTACTCATGTTGATGGTAGTTGCTTCCGGCTTGTCACTGACTATAACGAGGTTTCTTGTCAAGAGCGTATTACTCGTAATTGAGTATGTTCCGGGCTGCAAAAACAGCGTATCTTTACGTGATTCGCTAAGGATGACGTTCCGCAAATTGTCCGAAGAACTAACCATTGTCATATTGTCCGAAGGAATAACCGGAGCACCCTGAGTAGTTACCGAATAGAGATTACGCAGTTTATTGCCATTATAAAAGCGGATAACATAACTTGTAGAAACATCCAAGCCGGTAGTCACGACTTTCTGTTGGGCAGCCGCCTCTTGCGGGGAAACAGGATAGACAACAGGCTCATTATTGCCGGCAGTGAACGTAAGTGACGTAATGTCTTCCGGATCAACACCGTCTATTCCCCATGTTACGGTTACGGTAGTTGTGATGACCAGCGGGTTGGTCGTATAACTCACTTTGGAAACCGCCTTGACGTTTGGCAACGGATTGTTGATAGGCAGAGTAGTTGAAATTACATTCGAGTAATAGGATGGCGCCGGACGTTCTTGACCGGATACACCTCTAATACGGAAATAACAAGTTGTTCCGTCATCCACCTCGATAACGGATGGCGATTGTGTTACCGTTTTAACACTGACGCCACTTGTAAAGTCCTGTGTTGGACTCAATTCCACTTCAAACGCAGGAGCCGAGCCGCTCCATGAGAGTTCCACCGTAGTAGCCGTGATGACGCCAAAAGCCAAATTTTGGGGCGTCAACAAACGCGGCAAATCAATTGTCTTGAGTTCTTTCTCAAAATCACTACAAGATTGCAGCCCGCCTGCCACAAGGATAAACGCCAACATCCCCCACCCTATATTTTTAATCAAATTATTCATAATTATTCATTGTTCATTATTCATTATTCAATATCCCAAATCCGCATTAGACAACGCTCCCTGACTGGCAGTGATAATCGGTTGCGGCAACGGACAAACTTGTTGTGTATTGGGATCGTTCACATAAAGATATGTGTCTATAGCATCTGCACTAAGCACATTATAAAGCCAGCGCGATATACCTGTAAAAGGGGCTTCATTGCCGTTAGGATTCCAATGTTTCCATCCGTTTGTTTCCATCCACGGATTTAGCAGTGTATAATTAACGGCGGTACTTCCCAACGCAGTACCCGGAGCCACTTCTCCTCTTTCAAAGCCGTACCACACGATTTCGCGTTCATTCGGGTCGGCTGACTTGTATTTCCAGAACACATAAACAGGGACATCCGCGTAATTTCCGGAGGCGCTGTTCAAATCCCGTATATCGTCCAACGTTTTGTCCATATTCGTTTTCAGCAAATTCCAACGAATAAGGTCGGCTTTGCGAATGGCTTCGCCTACAAATTCCAAGCGGCGTTCATTTTGTATCGCTTCCAAAAACGTTTTTTTGTCTGCACTGTTCGCTTCCACATAAGTCATTTGCGAAACCCCTTCATAAGCGCGGGTACGCACACGGTTGAAAGCCGCTTTTGCCCTGCCGGTGGGACCTGACAGTTGGTTTTCGGCTTCGGCGAACATCAGCAGCACGTCGGCATAACGGATGATGATGGGTGTGATGCCGTCGTTATTAGCAGAATTTAATTTGCCTTTACTCAAATCAATCCATTCGGCGCGAAGTTTACCGGAAGTCACGGTACGTTTGGCTAATTCCTGTTTGCCGTCCGACCAACGGAAAAGAGCTACCGACAGGTCGCGTCGCGCATCATCCCTTTCAAAGTCGTAGAATAGAGTAGGCACCACGCAGTGCGCGCCTCCCATGGCAACGCTTGTATAAGGGTCGGAGCCGCTTTTCGGATTCCCGCTTCCTCCTGCTCCACGGTGGAATACGCCTGCCGCAGTCATCCATGTACCGCGATTGTTGTACATGAAGGGAAGTTCAAACAAGGGTTCACCTCCGGCGGTCAATACCACCTTGCAATTATCCTTGAAAATCTTGCCGAAGTCAGGTTCCAGCATAAAGCCACTGCCTTCGTTTTGTATCAGTTCCCAACATTCGTCGCGGGCGATGGTATATGTTTTTTCGATAGAAAGTTCCGGATCGTTGCTCAGAGCAGGTGTAGCAACAGGACTGTACGTATGGTATCCATAACCTCCGGCGGCGAGAGCGATTCTCGCCCTGAGGGCTTTAGCGGCGGCTTTATTGGGACGAACAACGGTCGCGGTTTGTTCCGTAGTTCCCGCCCATGGCATGAGTTCAGCCGCATCTTGCAAATCTTTCAACAACTGTTTGTAGATAACATCGCGGTCGGAGCGACCAATGTACAGGGTTTCGTCATTGAGCGGTTCAAAACGGGCGGGGATATTTCCGAACCAGCTAACCAATTCGTTATATATCCATGCACGCATAAATAAGGCTTCGCCCAAGAGATAGCCCAATTTAGTTCCCTGCTGTGGATTTCCGTATTTTCTTAATCCGTAAATACAGATATTCGTGCGTTCGACGGCTTCGAAAGCGATGGCGGTAGCACTGCCAAGAAAAGCACCATCCGTTCCATGATTGTTATAGACAGCAACGGAAGCGGCGTTATCTGTCACTTGTCCTCCTTTAGAAGAACTCGTATTCATTTCCGTATCGGTGTTCAATCCCTTATAGGGCCACAAACGACCGTTGAATGAATTACTAATACGTTCGTAAATTTCAAAAACAGCACCTTCAGCCAATACGGGATCGGAAAAAATTGTTTCATAAGGGAGCGACGAGTCGGAACTTACATCCAAATAGTCGTCAACACAAGCCGGCAATCCTGTCATAAACACGGATAACACCATTATATAAACTATCTTTTTCATAAGCATGATTTTTCTTAAAATTAAAAGTTCAAATTAAGACCAAAAATAACACCTTGAGTTTTCGGATAGGATGAGTAATCCACACCCGGAGTCAGCGGATTTCCCCCGCGAGAATTCACTTCCGGATCAAAACCGGAGTAATTGGTCAGACAAAACAAGTTGGTGCCCGTGGCGTAGAAACGCAAACTGCGGATACTGTGTTTTCGTGTCAGCTTTTCGGGCAAGGTATAGCCCACTGTCAGCGTCCCTAAACGAAGATACGAACCGTCTTCCACGATGTAGGATGAAACGAAACGTGCATTACCGGTTAGCGGCGACCACATCGTAGTGTTTTGATTGATTTCCTCCAATACCTGTGTATCGGTGATCAGGCGACCGTTGTCGTCGATGCCTTTCCATCGGTGGTTGGAATCAAAATCGGTCAACAAATTCAAATAACGGTATTTCCCTGTAGTGGACAGGAACGCATTATTCACGTTCAACACCTTGTTTCCATACGAATAACTGAAATTTGCGTTCAGGTCGAATCCCTTGTATTGAGCATTTACCGAAAAACCACCGGTCGCTTTGGGCAATGTGTTGCCGAGTATTTTCCGGTCGCTATCGGCGGTAATTTTATGGTCGCCGTTCAGGTCTTTGAGTTTGAGTGCACCCGGTCCCCAGGCATATCCGGTTAAAACGGAATTATCCACCACATCTTCGTTGGCTCTCACCCACGCATTGCCTTCCCGGATAAATTCGGAAGCGGCGTAGCGACCATCGGAAACATACCCCCAAATTTGTCCGAGCGGTTCACCCTTGCGGACAATGAAGTCGTAATCAACTTCCGTCGAAGCCCATCCCGAATAAGCCTGTATGTTATCCAAATTGCCCAAATCGGTTACTTTGTTTTTGTTCATGCTGATATTGAAAGAAAAATCCAGTTTGAAATCTTTCTTTTTTATCGCATTGGCTGTTATGGAAAACTCGACACCTCTGTTTTCGGTGCTTCCCAGGTTACGGTATTCCGACGAATAACCGTCACCTGTGATAGGAAAGCGTATCAGCAAATCATCGGTTGTATTCAGGTAAACATCAACAGTTCCACTCAAGCGTCCTTTGAAAAATCCGTAATCCAGACCGACATTGCGGGTCGTGGTCGTTTCCCATTTCAGTTTTGGGTTAATCAGCGTGCTTCCTGCCGTCCAAATTGACGAAGTAAACGGAAGGATAGTTGTATTAGCCGACGACATCATCTCAGTCATGGTTTGTCCTGCCGGGATATTATTATTTCCCGAAAGTCCATAACTCAACCGCAATTTGAGGTTATACAACCAATTCTGTTTGTTTAAAAACTTTTCTTCGCTTATGCGCCATCCCGCTGCAATGGAAGGAAAGTATCCCCATTGGTTATTGCCGGCAAATTTACTGGAACCATCAGCACGGAAAGTAGCCGTAAGCAAATATTTATTATATATGGAATAATTGGCGCGTGTAAAGAATGACAACAATCTGTCGGGCGTGTTATAGACATTGTTAAATGATGCCGGCGTTCCCTGTGAGGCGTATTTAACACAGTCTGCAAAACTGAAACTTTCGGGCAAACCGTCCACGCCGGCACTCTGCGACCGTCCGTCCGACATCAATGTTTCTTCTCCCAACAACAAGGTCAATTTGTGTTGACGGGGCATAAATTTCTTGAAATCATAATCCAACGTATTGGAGTTGATGATACTCGAAGCAGTCATATTGGTCATGCCAATAGCCGGTTTATTTTTAACCAGGGCGTTCATTCGGGAATAGTAAGTGGTCATTCCGTAAAAGCGCTGGTCTTCAAACCATGTATAATTAGCGCCCAAGTTTGTCCGGAACTTCAGAGCAGGGAGAATGTTCCATGTAAATCCACCTTGCATGTTGAACCCTTTGCGATATTGTTTCCGGTCGTTATCGGCGATGTATTGCGTAGGCGTATAAAGTCCGCTGGTATTGTTATAAGTATCTTCATCGTCTATATCGTCGTCCTGTGCAATGATTTTCAAAGGAACAGGATAATATTGCATGATTGTTTTCATACGCGGATCGCTGTTTCGCCCGCCGGACGATTCGTTGGTGCCGGAACCGGATACTTCCGTGTCAAAAAAACGTGCCTGGAAATCGAGTGTTACTTTATTCGATGTCTGGTGATTCAGCTTCAGCGAAAGATTGGTGCGCCGGTAGTCGGAGCCAATCAGGATGCCTTGCGTAGATTCGTAGGCGGCATTGACGGTGTAACGCAGTTTGCCGGAACTTCCGGACAGGTTGGCGTTGTAGTTCTGCGTTTCGGCTGTGCGACCGAGTGCTATTTTTTTCCAATCGTTGTAAGCAACATCTTTCCATACATCCATATCTTCAAATGTGCCGAAATAGGGTTCATACACCGAAGCGACGCTGTTGTTTCTGTACATGGCGTAGTCGTATTGCCAGCGTACATATTCGTAAGCCCCCATCACTTTGGGAGCATGTGTCATATTCCGAAAGCCCATGTAAGCATTGACATTCAAGGTCATTTTGCCGTCTTTAGCACTTTTGGTGGTAATGATGATGACGCCGTTGGAGCCTCGCGATCCGTAGATAGCTGTAGCCGAAGCATCTTTCAATACATCAACAGAGGCAACATTGGAAGGTGTCAGGTCGGCAATGCTCGAAACCGGAAAACCGTCAACAATATACAAAGGTTCACTGCTTTGCGTGATGGAATTGGAGCCTCGCACATTGATTTTTATTTCCGCGTCGGGCGCTCCGTCGGTTGTTACTACCTGCACACCGGCCAAGCGTCCGGTCAGTGCTTCACCGATGGTTGAGACCGGGATTTTTTCCAGTTCGTCCGAATGAATAGACGCTACGGATCCGGTGAGGTCTTTCTTTTTGGCGGTTCCGTAACCAATGACTACCACTTCATTGAGCTGTACATCATCATCGTCTTTCATCACAAGATCCACCTTCTGTTTGCCCTTAACAGGTAACGTTTCGGTTTCCATTCCGATGTAGGAAAATATCAATACATCGTTTTGAATGTCATTGACACGGATTGTGTAATTTCCGTCTATGTCTGTAATTGTCGTTGTTTGAGTGCCCTTGACGACTACTGTCGCTCCAAGTAAAGGGTCTCCTGTAGCATCGGTAACGATACCTGTTACCGTTGTTTGAGCCGAAATCAGCGTAAACGGCAGCAAGAAAATCCATAATAGTACAAGTCTTTTTATTGTTTTCATGTATATCATTGTTTTAAGGTGATTTGTTTCACCAGATCATCCAAATAAATTTCCAAATAAGTATATCCGGAATTGTTTTTGGAAATCAGCAAGGCGTCGCTTGCATCATTCCTGTTCAGTTCGTGTGCGTCTTCCCATTCATCGGGGATTCCGTCGTTGTCGGTGTCAACCGGTGCCGGAAGCGCATGGTAGACCGGCCAACCGCCTACCGCTTCCTGCGTATCTATCAAACCGTTGGCACTTCCGTTACCTCCATCGTGAATGGATACTGTTCCATTGCGAGCATCAGTTGCTGCGCGAAGGTCTACCGCATCGCGTGAAAGACAGGCACCGGCGTACTTCAATACCAAATCAAAAGCTTTCTGAGCACTTTGGGTAGTGGTATGCCCTGTTTCCACCCCGTTGATAAGAAGCGGCGTTTTCAATGCTTTACTTTCCGTACCACCTTTGGCAAAACGAATACCTGCACGGTTGTCTTTATTGATGTTGCCGGGATTGCCTTCAAACTGATTTCCGCTCATATACAAAACAGGATGCCCTAAATCATGCCATTCCCCATCTCCCCTGTTATCTTTCCCCTGTCCGTAGGAGTTGATGAAAAAGGTGGTCTTGGGTTTGGAAGCCGGACCGGGTTTGTAATAATTGTTGATCATATTGAATTTGCCGCCTTCGCCGCCGTAACAGTTGTTTGCGCCCCAATTATAAATCACGTTGTTGCGAAAATCGACATTCCCTCTGTATTTGCTTTCGGGAAATTGTTCGTTGTAGAGGTAAGAATGATCGAAACGGGGATTTCGGCTGTCGTGGCACGACAACAGGTTGTGGTGAAACGAAGCGTTTTTCCCGCCCCAGATGCCGCCATATCCGTGAGAACCTTTATCATGAACGGATCGACGCAGGCTTTCCGTTATCAGGCACCATTGCATGGTAAAATCAACATTGGCATAGAATGAAGCACATTCGTCGGTACTCCAACTCATCGAGCAGTGGTCAATGATGACATTGTGCGTACGTACACCGCCAAGCGCATCGTCTTCGGATTTCGTCCGGTCGCCCATACGGAAACGCAGGTACCGGATAATGACATTATCCGCCCTCACCACTACGCCATGATTGGCAATGCAAATGCCGTCACCGGGAGCCGTTTGTCCGGCAATAGTCAAGTCGCCGGAGGTAATATTCAAGCGCGAGTTTAAATAAATAACGCCCGAAACCTTGAACAAAATGGTGCGCGGATATTTCTGTTTCACTGCCCAACGCAGCGTTCCTGCCGATCCGTCATCGCTTAAATTAGTGACATACAACACTTTTCCGCCCCGTCCGCCTGTAGTGTACATACCGCCGCCTTCAGCTCCGGCAAAAGCCGGAACTTTCAGCGAGTCGTTTTGTAGATTATTAGCGTTTAATGGGGACAGAAAAACTGCACTCAAAAACATCCCAACAACGATGCAAATTTTTGAGAATGGCAACATATTTAACCGGTTATCAATCAATTTACTTTTTCAATATCGCCGACAAGATATTGTGCCAACGGATGGTTCATTTTTTTCAAATCCCTTGCAAAGAGGCGTGACACTTCGACAGCACCTTTGATGCACAGGTGGGAATTGTCTTCACGTCCGTCGGGAAAGCGTTCGGCTACACCGGGACCAATCCACAAGAACAGTTTCTTGGACTCTTCAACGCCGTAACTTTCCACTAATTTGCGGGTAGAAGTTTGCAAGTCAATGACGGGGACGTTCAGCTCCGCTCCCACTTCGGGTACAGCGGTTGCATAGCGTCCGTAGGTATCCCTCAGGGTGCCGTTCTTTTCGAAATGCCGGCGAACAATAGAGGTTGCCAAAACCGGAATACCACCCTTTGCACGGGTTTCTTTGATAAACTTTCGGAAGTTATCCTTGAACGTTGTTTCCGGATCGGTATACCGTTTGGGATCCTCCTTTTTCTGGTCGTTTCCGCCGAATTGAATCAACACATAATCGCCCGGAGTAACCTGATCCAATACTTTATCCCACCGGCCTTCGTCGATAAAACTTTTGGAACTGCGACCCGCTTGTGAAAAATTTTTGATAACCAGATCGTCCGATTTAAAATAACGGTTGAGTTCCTGCACCCAGCCACGTCCCGGATCGCCCGGATCGTCCGACAATACTCTGTTGTCCGACATGGTAGAATCACCTATCGAATAAAGCGTTACTTTCTTTTTAGCTTTAGCTTTGCCTTCTTCCTTGACAGGCAATAAATGTGACGTTAACTCAGTAATTTTTAGTTCTTTGAGTCCTTCTACAATGAGCGACGCCATCAATTTTGCACCTTCGGGACTGAAATGCGCCTGATCGTTTTTACCTTTCGGATACAGACGGTTGACACCTGCGTCAACGTGAAAATACAAGTCTTTTGATTTTTCCTGACCGTAACTTTCCAACAGTTTGCGACTGGATTTTTCCGTGTCAATATACAACACTTTGGTTTTCTTGGCCACTTCACTTGTTACTTCAGGATACGTCCCATACATATTTACCAAATTTCCGCGTTTGTCCCATCTGTTGCGAACAATCGGCGAGATCAAGATAGGAATTGCCCCTTTGTCACGAACTTCTTGAATGAATACTTCCAAGTTTTTGGCGTAATCTTCAGGCGAAGCATAGACGTTCGGGTTGTTTTCTTTCAGGTCGTTGCCGCCCCATCCCATAATCACATAGTCGCCGCTATGCAATTGCGACAGGATGCGTTTTTGCCAAAGACCTTCGGTCCGATATGAAAGCGTACTTCTCCCGTTATATCCATGGTTGAAAAAGGTTACATCTTTGTCGAAAAAATCGGCAATATATTGTCCCCATCCGAAAATTCCGATAGGTTCCTGAACTTCCTTTCCGGTGACGGAATCGACTACTGTTTTAAACTCTTTTTGATTGGCCATAAGCGAATCGCCCGCCATAAACACGCGTACCGGTTTCGAGGAAGAGGCCGAAAATAGGAGAAAGACCGCTATGATACCACTGAAAATCTTAAGAGAACTGAGAATTGAAAACTGTTTCATATAAGTTTATTTTAATTTATTTATAATTATTTTTTCTGTTTTTACCGTATGATCGCTGTAAATTTTCTTTACAATGTAGAGGTGGTTTTCCACCGGATTTGCCACTTCAATACCTTGTATATTATAGTATTTTATAGCAACAAGGTCTGCATTGACTGTGGTCAGTCCGGTACCGTCGTCGTGGGTCAGAATGGTCAGGTCGTAAGCGATCGCATCCACACTGTTAGTGATAACTACAGCAATATGTTCCAGGCCATTGCCCGTTTCGCTATAGTCGACACCATCACCGGATGTTACCGATACTCCTCCGATAGTCACTGTTGTTTCTTCGTCAAGCGTCGTAAAGTAAGTGGCTACATCCGACAAATCACTGAATATTGAATTAGAGATGCCAAGATCTAACGTGATTGTTCCTTCGCTTGGGTCGATAGTGCCGTCAACACCACCTACCGTGAACGATGTCAGGGCGGGAGGCACATCATTGTGCGTCAGAATAGTCAGGTCGTAAGCGATCGCATCCACACTGTTAGTGACAACTACAGAAATATGTTCCAAGCCATTGCCCGTTTCGCTATAGTCGACACCATCGCCGGTGGTTACCGATACTCCTCCGATAGTCACTGTTGTTTCTTCGTCAAGCGTCGTAAAGTAAGTGGCGACATCGGACAGATCACTGAATATTGAATTAGAGATGCCAAGATCTAACGT
>JAISKM010000079.1 GCA_031261285.1 Candidatus Symbiothrix sp.
GCGCAAGGTTTAGACGGAATGTTTTCGTTTCGTTTCGTTTTTGTTCGGTCTGGGCTTTGTGGCGGGGATCTTTAAAGTAATGGTTAATGATTAATGGTTAATGGTTAATTGGAGGGTAGCGGATAGTTGCGGGTATGGAATGGAACATTCCGTTAGCGGGAATGACTTTGCAAAGATAGTAAAAATAATAAAATATACAAAATGTACAAATTTTTAAAATAAAATTGAAGTATGAAACGAGTTAATTTATTTATGCTGGTTACCGCGTTGTTGGTATCCGGTCATTGGTCATTTGTAAATGCCCAAGTCTCTATTGGCGGTATTGCTGCGCCAACGTCCGGTAGTGGTATCAACCTCTTGCTCGACGGTTCAAAAGGAGGCATCCTCCTGCCTCAAGTAGAAATCACGAGTTTTACAGCTCTTCCCGAATCCATTACAACCCCTGATCCGGTGCCCGACCCACCGGTCAACCCCACCCTGCTCGGTGGTTTGCTCGTGTATAACAAAACAGCAGCCGTCGATTCCGGTACGGCAACTGCGATTCCCACCGGCGTTTACTATTGGGATTCAACAGCCCTGTCATGGAAACTCCTCATTGAGGTCTAATCCGTTCGACCCCTACGGGGTCGTGTGATGGGGGGTACAAATGCCCTCTCTCTCCCACAACCCCGTAGGGGTTGAACTCCAACATTACAACTAATTACAAATTTTAAAGAATTACAAATTTTTAAAAATAAAAAAAATGAAAAAAATGAAAACAAGAAATTTAGTTAGAGGATTGCATATCTCGACTATGCACATGACATCTATCAAGTCCGCAAAGATAATGCTTTTGGCAGCAGTGCTGGTAACTGCTAACTGGTCACTGGTAACTGCAAGTGCACAAGTAAAAATTGGCGGCGATCCCTCCACAGGACCGGCAAGTGGAGCCGTTCTCGACCTCAGCAGTTCCACTAATGGTGGTCTGCTATTGCCACAAGTGACTTTAACCAATGCGACCGCTCTTCCCACCGAATGGATTGGTACGGTAGCAGATGTTGACCTGTTGGAATCCGGTTTGATGGTTTACAACATCGGTGGTGGCAGTTTGGATGCCGGGGTTTACATTTGGCAAGGTACTCTTGGCTGGGCGCCGGCAGGATCAGGGATCAATCCGGATGTTCCTCAACCCGAAAGTATCGCTATTACTGCCGATCCCGCCGGTGATATATTTGTAGGTGATACTCAAACGTTAACAGCTACTGTTTCTCCGGCGAATGCCGGCTGGACAACTGTCAACTGGGGAGGAAACAACACCGGTATTGCCACAATCGAATCTACCGGTATCAATACCGCTACTGTTACAGGCGTAGCACCCGGTAACACACCGGTTGTCGCCTCGTTGGATGGAATAGATAGTGCTCCTTTTGGCATTACTGTCAATCCGATTCTTGCTACCGGTGTTACGATAACCGGCGGTAATTATGCTGCTCCTGCCGATGGAGGTACTATATCAAGAAGTGCAGCCATTACAAATGCGTCTACCGTGTCCAACAAAAATGTCAATTGGACGTCAAACGATGCGGCGGTCACAATTGACCCAACTACAACCCCTTCCGGTGGAAATGTTACTATTGCAGTAGCATCCGGCACATCAGCTGTGGCAGCCACAGTCACAGCTACTGCTGCCGATGCGTCTGGTCAGTATGCTACTATTGCTGTTACTCGTGTTTCGGCTACATGCGAAGGGCTTGTTGTTCCAAATTCGCGTACCGGTTTTCTTTCCGGTGCATACAGCAGCGTTCCTACCACCATTCCTACAGGTAGACTTTGTGTCTATAAGCAGGATGGTACTTCAAGATCTTGGCCGGCTCAAAACGCTTACGTTGCTGCTGGTACGGGGTATGAAAATAATGATGCGTCTCTTTTTGAAGGCGTCGCTGCGTCTTGTGAAGCTGGTTTTCGCCTTCCTACTATCGTCGAATTTAAAACGATAGCGACTTACTTTACTGCCAATTTTGGTGGAGCGACTGCACCGAACGGCAATAAAACTTACTCTGGCTGGAACCCGTTATTAGCTTGTTGTGGCCGTTGGTATTGGACATCAACGTATACTGAACCAAACAACGCAAGTAGTGGTTATGCGTGGTATGAGGATTTCAACGGGAATGGCCAAATAAGACTTGCTACCAGTTCGTCGATATTAATTCGTTGTGTTCGAGACTTTTAATCAATTTAGCTATTAAGGTTGCCTTTTTCAAGACTTTGGGTGAATTAAAAATACGTTCAAGCTGGATGCTTCATACGAAGTGTCCGGCTTGTATTGTTATTCCGTTATGTGGTAGGCTTTGCCCAACATTTGAAAAAAACAGAAAAACTTCATCACTTATAACTCATATCTCATAACTATTTTGTACCTTTGTACCCAATTTTGTATAGAACATGTCGAAAAAGAAAGAAATAATACCGGATTTTATCTTTGAAACGAGTTGGGAAGTTTGCAACAAGGTCGGAGGAATTTATACCGTCTTGTCTACGCGTGCCGCCACTTTACAAGCACTTTTGAAAGATAAAATCGTGTTCATAGGACCCGATTTGAAACCTGATAATCCGGATTTTTTGGAGGATAAAGCGTTGTGGAGCGATTGGAGAAGGCAAGTTTGGGACAACCTCGGATTGCCTGTTCGCGTGGGACGTTGGAATGTGCCCGGGCAACCGCTCGTGGTGTTGGTCGATTTCCAGCCGTTATTTCCAAAGAAAAATGCGATTCAGTTTGGTCTGTGGGAGAAATACGGCATCGATTCTACCGTGGGTTATGGCGATTACGACGAATCGTGCGTGTTTGCCTACGCCACCGGAATGGTCATGGAAAATCTGTACCATCACATCGTCCGTACGGGCTGTACGGGCGCACCCTTGCGGTCGCCCTCATCACAATCGCCCTCGCCCTCATCGCCCTCGCCCAATGTGATTGCACATTTCAATGAATGGACGTTGGGCGTTGGATTATTATATGTGCAGTCGCACGTGCCCGAATTGGCGACCGTTTTCACGACGCATGCGACCTCGATTGGACGCTCGATTTGCGGCAACGGTAAACCTTTATATGGCGAATTAGCTCATTATAATGGCAACCAGATGGCTCAGGAGTTGAATGTGGTGGCTAAACATACGCTTGAACAGAAGGCTGCTCAGTATGCCGACTGTTTTACGACTGTGAGCGAAATCACCGGCGACGAATGTGCGCAACTGTTAGAGAAAAGGCCGGATGTTATCACGCCTAACGGCTTTGAGTCGGGTTTTGTGCCGAAAGGGCGCAGTTATGCAAGCAAGCGTACAGCAGCACGTAACACACTTATCAAGGTTGCAGAACGCCTCACAGGCACATCAATTTCGGATGATGCCTTTTTAATTGCTACTTCCGGACGTTACGAATACCGCAATAAAGGGCTGGACGTGTTTATTGAATCGCTTAATCGCGTTCGTCAGGAATTGGGCGACCGTGATGAGGGCGATTGCAAGGGTGCGCCCGTACGGCCCGTACGGACGATTGTTGCGTATATATTGGTGCCGGCGTGGATGAAAGGCGCGCGAGCGGATTTGCAGGCGCAGTTGCAACAGCGCAAAGCGAACAAGGAGCCGCTCTATGAGCCTTTTTATACACACGATTTGGTGCAACCCGGTACGGATCCGGTCAGTGATTACCTCTATTATTTGGATTTCACGAATTGGCACGACGAAAAAGTGAAAATCGTGTTTGTGCCGTCGTATTTGCATGGCGATGACGGGATTTTTAATTTGCCGTACTACGATTTATTGATTGGTATGGACTTGACCATTTTTCCGTCTTATTATGAGCCATGGGGTTACACGCCGCTGGAAAGTATCGCGTTTCACGTGCCGACTATCACAACTAATTTGGCGGGATTTGGAATTTGGGCGAAACATTCGGGCAAAGGAAAGGTGAAACGTCTGGCGGTGGAAATCGTGGAACGTACAGACGATAACTATTTTGAAGTGGCGGAAGCCATCAAAAATACGGTTTTGAAACAAGTAAATGAAAACGAACAACAAGTTTCGGAACGCCGGGAGGCAGCTCTCGCCCTTTCCGAACAGGCTTCGTGGTCTCATTTTATTCAATATTATTTGGAAGCGTATTCGATTGCTTCTAAAAAGAAACACCCCTAAATCCCCTGAAGGGGACTTTAAACACTCCTTAAGCCCCCTTCAGGGGGTTGGGGGGTGGGTTGGGGGCCGGGGAATAACAAAAAACAAGAATAAAAGATGAAAATCAAAGCAAGTTACGCCAACGAAGGCGTGTGGAGAGAAGGTAGCGTGCGTGCAAAATTGCCGCAGGAGTTGAAAGTATTGGACGAAATCGCCAATAATCTGTGGTGGGTATGGAACTACGAAGCTGCCACCATGTTTTCCCGTTTAGATAAAGAGCTATGGGACTACACCGAAGGAAATCCTGTTCTGTTGCTGCAAAGTTTGACGGTCTCACAATTTGAGGCGATCACCAAAGATGCCGACCTTATGGCATTCATCAATGCAGTCTATACCAAGTTTCGTGCCTATATGGACGAACCTTACAGTGCAAAAATCCCGACTATCGCCTATTTCAGCATGGAATATGGTTTGTCGAATATTTTGAAAATCTATTCCGGCGGTTTGGGTATTTTGGCGGGCGACTACATCAAGGAAGCGAGCGATATTCATGCCGACCTGACGGCGGTCGGATTTTTGTACCGCTACGGCTATTTCACGCAGTCGTTGTCGATAGAAGGTCAACAAATTGCCAATTATGAGGCACAAGATTTTAATAAACTTCCTATCACTCAAGTACTTAACGAGCGAGGTAAACCGATAGTACTGGAAATTCCGTACAACGCTTTCACCGTTTTCGCTCATGTGTGGGTGGTGAATGTGGGTCGCGTGAAATTGTATTTGTTGGATACCGATTTGCCTCAAAACAGCGAATGGGACCGCTCTATCACGGCTCAACTCTATGGCGGCGACAACGAACACCGTCTCAAACAGGAATATCTGTTGGGTGTGGGCGGCATTATGTTGCTCAACAAGTTGGGTATCAAAAAACAGGTTTATCATTGCAACGAAGGTCATGCGGCGTTGATTAATGCGCAACGTTTGGCGGATTATATTGCCGGCGGATTGACGTTTAATCAGGCGATGGAAGTGGTGCGTGCTTCGGCTTTGTACACCTGTCACACGCCTGTGCCGGCCGGTCACGACTACTTTGAAGAACCCATATTTAAAAAATACATGTCTCATTTCCCTGAAAAATTGGGGCTTTCCTGGCAAGAATTGATGGATATGGGACGTGCCAATCCGGGTAGTGAGGAAAAATTCTCGATGAGTGTGTTTGCGCTTAATACTTGTTTGGAAGCCAATGGCGTATCCTTTCTGCACGGCGAAGTGTCGAAAAAGATGTTTGCACCGATTTGGAAAGGCTATTTCCCCGAAGAATCGCACGTAGGCTATGTCACCAATGGTGTTCACATGCCGACTTGGGCTGCATCGGAATGGCGTAAAATTTATGAAAAATATTTCGATACGAATTTCTATAGCGACCAGTCCAATGCCAAAATTTGGGAAAAAGTGTACGACATTCCGGACGAAGAGATTTGGGACGTGCGTATGGCGATGAAAACGCGCTTGGTGAAACACATCCGCGAAACGTTTAAAGACAACTGGTTGAAAAATCAGGGCGACCCCTCCAAAGTGGTTTCAATCTTGGATAAAATCGATCCGAATGCGTTGCTGATTGGCTTTGGACGCCGTTTTGCGACTTACAAACGCGCCCATTTGTTGTTTACGGATTTGGATCGCTTGTCGCAAATTTTGAACAATCCGGAGCGTCCGGTGCAAGTGATTTTTACCGGAAAAGCACACCCTGCTGACGGTGGCGGTCAGGCGTTGATCAAACACATCGTGGAAGTGTCGCGTCGTCCGGAATTTTTGGGTAAAATTATTTTCCTTGAAAATTACGACATGCGGTTAGCCAAACGCCTCGTTTCGGGAGTCGATATTTGGTTGAATACGCCGACGCGCCCGTTGGAAGCTTCCGGTACATCCGGCGAAAAAGCGCAGATGAACGGTGTGCTAAACTTCTCAGTATTAGACGGTTGGTGGTATGAAGGCTACCGCAAAGATGCCGGTTGGGCGTTGACCGAAAAACGTACCTACGAAAATCAGCAGTATCAGGACCAGTTGGATGCTGCGACGATTTATTCCATGCTCGAAAAAGAGATTATCCCGTTGTATTACAACAAGAACGAGAAAAGTTATTCGCCGGAATGGGTGAAATACATCAAAAATTCGATTGCTCAAATCGCGCCGCATTACACGACCAAACGTATGTTTGACGATTATGACAAGCGTTTTTATTCCGTGTTGGCAAATCGTTCTAAAGAACTGGAAGCCAACGACTTCGCGAAAGCGAAAGCCTTAGCTGCCTGGAAAGAAGAAGTGGCAAGTCACTGGGATGAAATCGAAGTCGTAGCGATCAAATACGATGACTACCTCTTGCGACGCGGCATCGAAGTGGGCGATTCGATTGGTGTGGAAGTAGTGATAGACAAGCACAACTTGCAAGGCGATCTGGGCTTGGAACTGCTGAGTATTCAGACCGATGTGGCTACCGGAGACGAAAGGTTCAAGGTTATTCCCATCCAATTGGATCGGCAGGAAGGCACACGCCGGTATTTTGACACACGAGTGACAGCAGAAGAAGCCGGCAATTTCCGCTTTGGCTTGCGCATTTATCCGGATAACAAGGACATCCCGCACCGTGCAGACTTCGCCTACGTAAAATGGATTACCATCTAAAATTAGAGTGTAGAGTGTAGAGTGTAGTTATTAGAGTGTAGAGTGTAGAGTGTAGTTATTAGAGTGTAGTTGGATTGAATTTGACTACACTCTACACTCTAAACTCTACACTCTAATAACTATTTATAGAGTTTTTCTCGTAGCGCTTTGATTTCGTCCGAAATGATGTAATCGTCGTAATCCATGCGCTTGTCGATGATGCCTTTGGGCGTGAGTTCGATGACGCGGTTACAGACTGTTTGGATAAATTCGTGGTCATGCGATGACATCAGGATGATGCCTTTGAAGTTTTTCAATGTGTTGTTGAACGCCTGAATCGATTCCAAATCCAAGTGGTTGGCAGGCGAATCGAGGATGAGGCAATTCGCATCGTTGAGCATCATCCGCGAAATCATGCAACGCATTTTCTCGCCTCCGGACAATACGGCAGCTTTTTTCAGGACTTCTTCGCCGGAAAAGAGCATTTTGCCCAAATAGCCTTTCAGATACACTTCGTGTGTGTCGGACGAAAATTGCGAAATCCATTCGACCAGATTCATGTCGGTATCGAAAAACTTGGAATTATCTAACGGCAGATAGGCTGTAGTGATGGTTTGTCCCCACTCGTAGGTGCCTTCGTCGGCGACCCTTTCGCCGGTAATGATTTGAAAAAAGGCGGTCATGGCACGCGGGTCGTGTGACAAGAAAATAATCTTATCTTCTTTTTCGACATTAAACGATACGCTTTTGAATAAGTTTTCGCCCTCAATGCTGGTTGCTAATCCGTTGACTTCCAGGATGGCATTGCCGACTTCCCGCGCCGGCGTGAAAATAATGCCCGGATATTTGCGCGACGACGGTTTGATTTCGTCGATGTTGAGTTTTTCAATCATCTTTTTGCGACTGGTGGTCTGTTTCGACTTCGCCACATTCGCCGAAAAACGACGAATAAATTCCTCCAATTCCTTTTTCTTTTCTTCGGCTTTTTTGTTTTGGTTTTGTTGTTGACGCAAAGCCAATTGCGACGATTCATACCAAAAACTGTAATTCCCGGAAAACAACTTAATGTCGCCATAATCAATATCGACTGTGTGCGTACACACGGAATCTAAGAAGTGGCGGTCGTGCGAAACCACCAATACAGTATTTTCAAATTCGCTCAAATAATGTTCCAACCAGGAGACGGTTTCCAAGTCCAAATCGTTGGTCGGCTCGTCCAGAAGCAGATTGTCGGGCTTGCCAAACAGGGCTTGTGCCAACAGCACGCGCACTTTTTCTTTCCCGCTGATGTCGCGCATCAACGTGTAGTGCAAACTTTCTTTGATGCCGAGACCACTCAGCAAGTTAGCCGCGTCACTTTCGGCATTCCAACCTTCCAGTTCGGCAAATCGCTCTTCCAATTCAGCCGCACGCACGCCGTCGGCATCGCTGAAATCGGCTTTCGCATAGAGGGCATTTTTCTCGTTCATAATGTTCCACAGCACCGAATGTCCTTGCAAAACCGTATCCAGCACCGTAAAATCGTCGTATGCAAAGTGATCTTGTCGTAACACCGAGAGGCGCTCTCCGTGACCGAACGAAATTTGTCCGCTCGTCGGCTCCAAATCGCCGCTCAAAGCCCGCAGAAATGTCGATTTTCCTGCACCGTTCGCCCCAATAATGCCGTAGCAATTACCGGGAACAAACTTCAAATTAACGTCCTGAAACAACACACGCTTTCCAAACTGAATACTTAAATTACTAACTGTGATCATTATTTTCTTTATTTTAAGGCTGCAAAGGTACGAAATAATTGTTAATGGTCAATGGTTAATGAGGTTAAAAAATAATTTCGAGTGCTTATTGTATAGAACCAATCCTCATATCTAACTAATTTCCGAATCCTAATCCCTTAAAACTTACTGTGTTAAGTACGGTATCGCTAATTGTCTTATTGTATAATATACAAAATATAACGTATTGATATTCAATATTATATGAAAAAATAATTGCTATTTTATTTGGAGGTTTGAAAATAATACTCTATCTTTGCAGCGTTAATACTTTTAAATAGCGTGGAAGCACAAACACAAACAGCAGCGGCAATGATTCCGTTCATGCAGACGTTCGTCTCGGTGGACTGTGTCATCTTTGGCTTTGAGCAAAATCAGCTCAATGTCCTGCTCGTGCAACGCAATACCCCCCTCCAAATAAATGAGAAAGGTCTAAAACTTCCCGGCAGTTTGATTTATCAGGAAGAAACGGCAGATGAGGCGGCTCACCGGGTTTTATTCGAATTGACGGGCATCAACAAGATGACGTTGAAGCAATTTAAGAGTTTTACTTCCCCGCAGCGGGTGTCGAATCCCGAAGATGTGGCTTGGTTGGAAGTGGCTTACAACAATAAAATCAATCGTTTGATCACCGTCGCCTATTTGTCGTTGTGTAAGATTAATCGCAAACTTAATCTTATCTCCAAGTATAAAACAGTGGAATGGTGTCCTGTCAGCAAGCTCCCTGCGATGCCTTTCGATCACAATCAAATTGTGGCAGAATCGTTGGAAGAAATACGCAGTTGGGTAAAATCCGACCCGGCAGTGATTTTTGAGCTACTCCCGAATAAGTTTACGGCAACGGAAATGCGTCATTTATTTGAAGCGATTTATCAGAAGAAATTAGATGTGCGCAATTTCCAGAAAAAACTCACAACCATGGACTATGTAGTCCCCCTGGATGAGAAACAAACCGCGGTACCGCATCGGGCAGCTCAACTCTATAAATTCGACAAAAAGCGATATAATGGTTAATGATAAATGGTTAATTGTTAATTGTTAATTGTTAATGGTTAATGATAAATGGGGATTCGTAATTTTTAATTTTTAATTTTTAATTAATATGTATTTGTTGGGATATGACATAGGAAGTTCTTCCGTTAAAGCATGTTTAGTGGAGGCCGAATCGGGAAAAATCGTGGCTCAGGATTTTTTTCCGAAAGTAGAGATGCAGATTATTGCCGAAAAGCCGGGGTGGGCGGAACAAAATCCCGAATCGTGGTGGGCAAATTTGAAATTGGCGAACGAGTCGGTTTTAAAACAATCGGGCGTTGCGCCCGAAGACATTAAAGCCATCGGTATTTCGTGGCAGATGCACGGTTTGGTATTAGTGGATAAAAATCAAAAAGTGCTTCGTCCCGCTATTATTTGGTGCGACAGTCGCGCAGTGCCCTATGGTGAAAAAGCGTTTGAAAGCCTTGGAAAAGAGTTTGTGTTACCGCACCTGTTAAATTCTCCGGGCAATTTCACCGCAGCCAAATTGGCTTGGGTGAAGGAAAACGAACCGGAAATCTACGCGCAAATCGACAAGTTTATGTTGCCGGGCGATTATATCGGGATGAAATTGACGGATGAGATTGTGGTAACTGTTGAAGGGCTTTCCGAGGGTATTTTCTGGGATTTTAAAACCAACCAACTGTCGAGTGACATCTTGGATTATTTTGGTTTCGAGCGCGGTTTTGTGCCGGACATCAAACCCGTTTTTGGCGTACAAGGACGTGTTTCTGTCGCTACCGCTCAAGAATTAGGATTAAAAGCCGGCACTCCTGTGACTTATCGGGCAGGCGACCAACCCAACAATGCGCTCTCATTGAATGTGTTCAATCCGGGCGAAATTGCGTCTACCGCCGGAACTTCCGGCGTCGTTTACGGCGTTTTGGGACAAGTCAATTACGATCCGAAATCGCGTGTCAACACGTTTGCGCACGTCAATCACAATACTTCGGTACACGGTGCACGGTGCACGGTGCACGATGATGGACAAACAAGATTGGGAGTTTTATTGTGTATTAATGGGACAGGAATTTTAAATTCGTGGATCAAGCGCAATGTAGCACCTGCGGGCATTTCGTACAACGATATGAACAATCTGGCATCGCAATCACCTGTCGGAAGTAAAGGCATCTCTATCATTCCGTTTGGCAATGGAGCCGAACGGATGTTGGAAAACAAGGAAACCGGCTGTTCCATTCACGGCATCAATTTTAACATCCACAATCAATCGGATATTATTCGTGCTGCTCAGGAAGGCATCGTATTTTCGTTTCAATATGGCATGGAAATCATGACAGGCATGGGCATGGACATTAGCCTGATTCGCGCCGGCAATGCAAACATGTTCCTAAGCTCAATTTTCCGTCAAACACTGGCGAGCATCAGTGGCGCCACCATCGAGCTATACGACACCGACGGCGCAGCAGGTGCAGCCAAAGGCGCCGGCATCGGCGCCGGCATCTACGCCTCTAACAAGGAAGCGTTTGCGAGCCTCGAAAAATTAGCAGTGATAGAACCGGAAGTGTCCGAAAAAGCGCAATATCAAGAGGCGTACGAGCGGTGGAAAAACAACCTAAAAGGCTGAAAGCCTTATAGATCCCAGCCCAGGGCATCACCCTGGGTAACCCGAAGGGTTATTCACAGTTTAAGCCCTTTGGGCTTTGGAAAAGTAATTTATAACAACATTAATAATTAAAAAATAAAAAATTATGGCAACAGAATTCTTCCCCGAAATCGGGAAAATCAAATTTGAAGGCAAAGAGAGCAAAAATCCGTTGGCATTTCGTTATTACGATGCCGAAAAAGTCGTGTATGGCAAAAAAATGAAAGATTGGTGCAAGTTTTCCATGGCTTGGTGGCACACACTTTGTGCGGACGGCGGCGATCCGTTTGGTCCCGGTACAAAATCATTTGCTTGGGCACAGGGAGCATCGGCATTGGAAATTGCCAAAAAACGGTTGGATGCAGGTTTTGAGTTTATGCAAAAAATCGGTATCAATTACTATTGCTTCCACGATATTGACTTGATTGAAGAAGGCAATTCGATTGAAGAATACGAAGCCAATGTGAAAGCCATCGTTGCTTACGCGAAACAAAAACAAGCCGAAACAGGTATCAAACTGCTTTGGGGAACGGCTAATGTGTTTGGAAACAAACGCTACACCAACGGTGCGGCTACTAACCCCGACTTCGATGTAGTGGCTCGTGCAGCTGTACAAATCAAAAATGCAATTGATGCAACCATCGAATTGGGTGGACAAAATTATGTGTTCTGGGGCGGTCGTGAAGGCTATTACTCGTTGTTGAACACCAACATGAAGCGCGAAAAAGACCATTTGGCACAACTGTTGACCCTCGCTCGCGATTATGCTCGCGGCAAAGGTTTCAAAGGCACGTTCCTGATTGAACCTAAACCGATGGAGCCGACGAAACATCAATACGATGTGGATTCGGAAACCGTGATCGGCTTCTTGCGCGCTCACAATTTGGACAAAGATTTCAAACTGAACATCGAAGTCAACCACGCTACGTTGGCAGGTCACACGTTTGAACACGAATTGCAAGCCGCTGCCGATGCCGGTCTGTTAGGCTCTATCGACGCCAACCGTGGCGACTATCAAAACGGCTGGGATACCGACCAATTCCCGATTGACATCAACGAATTGACACAAGCGTGGTTGGTGATTCTGCAAGCCGGTGGTTTGGGCAACGGCGGTACGAACTTCGATGCCAAAACACGTCGCAGTTCCACCGATTTGGACGATATTTTCATCGCTCACATTTCCGGCATGGATGCTTTCGCACGTGCTTTGGAAACAGCCGCTGCTATCTTGGAACAATCGCCTTACAAAAAATTGGTATCCGACCGCTATGCTTCTTTCGATGCAGGCGAAGGCAAGAAATTTGAAGCAGGCAAAGCATCGCTCGAAGACTTGGTAGCGTATGCTAAAAAGAACGGCGAGCCGAAACAAATCAGTGGCAAGCAGGAATTGTACGAATCAATCGTAAATATGTACATTTAAAATTAAGAAATTTAGAAATGTAGGAATTAAGAAATGTAGAGTGAAAACCATTTCTTAATTCCTAAATTTCTAAATTTCTAAATTTCTAAATTTCTTAATTAAACATATCATGGGACACAAAAGAGATTTTAATTTAGCCTATATCATTCCGATTACCTTAGTCGCCACGTTGGGTGGACTGTTGTTTGGATACGATACGGCTGTTATTTCGGGAGCTGAAAAAGGATTGGAAGGATTTTTTCAACAAGCGACCGATTTTACTTACACCAAAGGTTGGCATGGTTTTACCGCAGCCAGCGCATTGATTGGTTGTGTGTTGGGGGGAGCCATCTCGGGGATTTTCGCCTCTAAATTCGGACGGCGTAATTCGTTACGCTATGCGTCCGTGATGTTTTTCTTGTCAGCATTGGGATCTTATTATCCCGAATTTTTATTCTTCAACAAAGGCGATGCCTCTTTGAATTTGTTGATTGCCTTTAACCTGTATCGCATTCTGGGAGGTATCGGTGTTGGTTTAGCTTCGGCTATCGTTCCGATGTATATTGCGGAAATTTCACCTTCAAGCATTCGAGGAACGTTGGTTTCCTGCAATCAATTTGCCATTATTTTTGGTATGTTGGTCACTTATTTTGTCAACTACTTAATTTTAGGCACTCACATCAATGTCGTTTCCGACCCTTGGGTGGTATCCACGGGTTGGCGTTATATGTTTGGCTCAGAGGCTTATGTAGCCGGAGCATTCGGCATCTTATTGTTTTTCATCCCCAAAACACCGCGTTATTTGGTTTTGACAGGTCAAATTCCGCAGGCTTTAACTGTTTTAACAAAAATCAACGGCAAAGAAAAGGCAAAAGAAATTTTGAAAGACATTGAAGCAACCTCAAAAGAAAAAACGGAAAAATTGTTTGCCTACGGTGTGACTGTGGTCATCATCGGTATTTTGTTGTCGGTGTTCCAGCAAGCGATAGGTATCAATGCCGTATTGTATTTTTCGCCGCGCATATTCGACAGCGTGGGCGTAGATGGCATGATGGGCACTGTTATTATGGGAATTATCAATATCGTCTTTACTGTTTTCGCGATTCTGACGGTTGATAAATTCGGACGGAAACCGTTGTTGATCATTGGATCTGCCGGTATGGCTGTTGGTGCGTTTGCCGTAGCGATTTTCGACCATTACAACGTTGCAGGATTACTTCCGGTCATTGCTATTATCGTTTATGCAGCATTCTTCATGATGTCATGGGGACCGGTGTGTTGGGTGTTAATTTCCGAAATTTTCCCGAACACGATACGCGGCAAAGCGGTGGCAATAGCCGTTGCTTTTCAATGGGTGTTCAATTTTATCGTTTCAGCCACTTTCCCGCCATTGTATGACTTCAGTCCGATGCTTTCTTACGGTTTGTACGGAACAGTTTGTGTGATAGCCGCCCTGTTTGTGTGGAAATGGGTGCCGGAAACGAAAGGAAAAACGCTGGAAGAGATGAGTAAATTCTGGAAAAAATAAACGTCATTGCGGTGGAGAAAATAAACGTCATTGCGGGCTTGACCCGCAATCCCCTTAATATAAATTAGAATTATGAACAATATTGAATTAATGAACAAAGCAGCTGATAACATCAGAATATTAGCTGCCTCCATGGTGGAAAAAGCAAAATCAGGGCATCCGGGAGGTGCGATGGGAGGAGCCGACTTTATGAATGTGCTTTACAGCGAATTTTTAGTATTCGACCCCATTAACTCTACTTGGCCGGGCAGAGACCGGTTTTTCTTAGATCCGGGTCACATGTCGCCGATGTTGTATGCCACGTTAGCGTTGGCAGGCAAATATACGATGGAGGATTTGAAAGGCTTTCGTCAGTGGGGAAGCATCACGCCGGGTCACCCCGAAGTCGATGTATTACATGGCGTAGAAAATACGTCCGGCCCGCTCGGGCAAGGTCATACGTTCGCCGTGGGTGCTGCCATTGCCGCTAAATTTTTGCAAGCCAAGACAAAGCGGACGTCTACTCAAAAGATTTATGCCTATATTTCCGATGGCGGTGTGGAGGAAGAAATTTCGCAGGGAGCAGGTCGCTTGGCAGGACATTTGGGATTGAATAACCTGATCATGTTTTACGATTCCAACGATATTCAACTTTCAACGGAAGTGAATGCCGTGACCAGCGAAAACACCCAAATGAAATACGAGGCTTGGGGCTGGAAAGTTGTAACCATTGATGGTAACGACGCAAATCAAATTCGTCAAGCCTTGCAACATGCGCAAACGGAAAAAGAACGCCCGACCTTGATTATTGGTAAAACAATCATGGGCAAGGGTGCCGTCAAAACTGACGGTAGTTCGTATGAACGCAACTGCGCCACTCACGGGATGCCGTTGGGCGAATCCGGAGCCGATTTTTCGGGTTCCGTTAAAAATTTGGGCGGAAATTCAGAAAACCCGTTCCAAATTTTCCCTGACGTCACCCAATTATATGCCGGCCGGAAAGCAAAATTGCGTCAAATTGTGGATGAGCGATTAGCCGAAGAGGAGGTTTGGGCGAAAGCCAATCCGGAATTGGCGGCGAAATACAACTCGTGGCTGAACGATAAATCGCCCAAAATTGACTGGACGGCTATTCAACAAAAGGCTGATCAGGCTACGCGTGCGGCTTCCTCTACGGTGTTAGGCTATTTGGCTCAGCATGTAGAGAATATGATTGTTTCTTCCGCCGATTTGTCCAATTCGGACAAGACGGATGGCTTCTTGAAACAAACGCATGCCATTACAAAAGATGATTTTTCCGGTGCGTTCTTGCAGGCGGGTGTTTCCGAACTGACGATGGCGTGCGTGTGTATCGGGATGTCGCTCTACGGCGGCGTGATTCCTGCGTGCGGCACGTTTTTCGTGTTCTCCGACTATATGAAACCGGCGATTCGCATGGCTGCTTTAATGGAACAACCCGTGAAGTTCATCTGGACACACGATGCGTTCAGGGTAGGAGAGGACGGTCCGACACACGAACCGGTAGAGCAAGAGGCGCAAATCCGTTTGATGGAAAAACTGAAAAATCACAAGGGTCAAAATTCCATGCTGGTATTGCGACCGGCGGATGTGCAAGAAACCACGGTGGCGTGGAAATTGGCGATGGAAAATACACACACGCCAAGTGCGTTGATTCTTTCCCGACAAAACATAAAAGACCTGCCGGCGAAAACGTCGCGTTACGACGAAGCGTTGCAAGCCTCCAAAGGCGGTTATGTTGTTGAATGTGACGGTCATCCCGACGTCATCTTGTTGGCGTCCGGCTCGGAAGTGGCAACCTTAGTGGAAGGAGCGGCACTGTTGCGGAAAGATGGCTTGAACGTGCGTATTGTGTCCGTTCCGTCGGAAGGATTATTTCGCTCGCAAAGCAAAGAATATCAGGATTCCGTCATTCTCCCCCATGTAGACGTGTTCGGCTTGACGGCAGGATTGCCGGTTAATCTGCTTGGATTGGTGGGTGCCAACGGCAAAATCTGGGGATTGGAATCGTTCGGATTCTCGGCTCCCTATAAGGTTTTGGACGAAAAACTCGGTTTTACGGCGGAAAATGTCTATAATCAAGTGAAGCAAATGTTATAGAGTACCTCAATGTGTCAAACATAATGAACCGATGAAACGAACTTTTCTTGCACTGATTTTATTATTCGGCGCGCTGCCAATAACTGTGGCACAAGTGCGGGATTCGACGTTTTTGGGCGACAGAGAGGGACAAGACTTGGGCGAAGTCACGGTCACGGCTTCGGCCATGACCAACAGGATTGACCGAAAACTCGTTTTCCCGACTGAGCGGCAGCGGAGGATTTCGACTAACGGCGTGGATTTGTTGCAGCAGTTGATGTTGCCGAAAGTGCAGGTCAATCCGTTGCTTCATACGGTGTCGTTGCCCGGTGGTGGCGAGCTTCAGTTGCGCATCAATGGTGTCAAGGCGGAAGTTCAGGATATTGTGGCGTTGCAACCGGCGGATATTATTCGCATCGAATTTCATGACAACCCCGGATTGCGTTACAACAATGCGGAGGTCGTACTCGACTATATCGTGCGCCGACCCGAAACCGGTGGCAATGTGGGCGTCAATCTCACCGATGCAGTGGATGCGGCTTGGGGCAGTAATGCAATCAACGGGCGGATAAATCATAAGCAATCGGAATTTTCCGTAAGTTATGACATCAGCCACCGCGATTTTTACCGGATGTGGCGCGATAATGAGGAGGTGTTTCATTTTGCGAACGGCGACACGCGGCACCGAAAAGAAGTAGGCGAGCCGGGGCATTTGGAATTGTCTTGGCAAAATCTAAAAACTGCTTACAGTTATCAAAACGATCAACAGATGTTTAACGCCACTTTTCGCTATCACTATGAAAAGACGCCGCACATGGATTATCACGGATTGCTTTACGAAGTTGGCGATGAAAAAAACGCTGTCAATATGATTGACAACAGCAGCGGGAAAGGGTATCGTCCGGCACTTGATCTTTATTATCAGCAAAAGATGGAAAACGGTCAGACATTGGTTTTCAACCTTGTGGGAACGTATAATTCGACGGATAATGCCCGCCTCTATCAAGAGAGAGACCTTGATGGTGCGCTGCTTACGGATGTGAAGGATGCGGTTGCCGGCAAAAAATATTCGGTAATTGGCGAAGGAATTTATGAAAAGAAGATGGGCGCTAATAGCATCAATGCGGGGTTGAAGCATACACAGTCGCATACCAATAATAAATATGAACAGGCCACTTCGGAGATGAATCAGGCTGACACATATCTGTATGGCGAGTTTAAGGGGAAAGTTCAGAAACTGGATTATACGCTCGGCGTGGGTGCCACCCGTTCCTATTTTGGACAGCAAGGGACGGCAGGACGCGAAGATTACACGTTTAATCCCCGCCTGGTATTGCGCTATGCGTTGCCGGGCGAGTCGTCCATTCGCCTGAAATCGGAGGTACGCAACGTTTCGCCCGCCCTGTCTAACCTGAGCAACATTGAACAGGAGATTGATTCGTGGCAAATTCAACGGGGAAATCCCAATCTGAAACCGTATCTGCGCTATATGACGGAGTTGACTTACGAGCTGAAAAAAGGCATTTTCTACGGCAATTTGCAGGGAATCCACGACTATCTACCCCATGCCATTATGGACGAGAAGCGGCAAGAAGGCAACAATAAAATTATTCAGACGTGGGACAATCAAACGGATTGGCAACGATTGAATAGCTCCATCTATATGCGCGTGGGGCCGATTAAGGATATTCTTCAGGTTTCGGGAAGCGTCGTCGTCAATCATTTCATCAGCCACGGCAACACCTATTCGCACACCTATACCGACTGGGTCTATAATCTGGAAATGTCTGCCTCGTATAAAAAGTTCATGGCTGTAGCCCAACTATACAACGGCCGGAGCTGGTTTTATGGCGAAACGATGACCGGTGGTGAAAAAAACATGTTCATGCTGATGCTGGGCTACAAGCACAAAGAAATGGCATTGAACGCAGGCATCATGAACCCCTTCACGGACAACTACAAGCAGGATTCAGAAAACCGCTCGCAATACGCCTCCTACAAAAAGAGCAACTACATCAACGAGTCGTCGCGAATGGTGATGCTGCAATTTTCATATAATTTCACCTTCGGTCGCACGTTCAACAGCCGTCAGAAATGGCTGAATAATGCCGATGATGATGCCGGGGTGATGAAGACTGGAAAGTAGTCGTCACGAAAGCCCGGCTATGCCGTGGCGTTTTTTGGTGGAGTTGAATGGAGGTGTTGGATAAATGCACTTTGCATTGAATTTTTTCGTACTTTTGTACAAAATGCGACAATTGAAAAGTCAATGAAGAGAGTGCGTAAGAAATATACAAAAAATAAATAACAATAAACTGTAAGTTCGGATTAATTTTGTAAATTGTTTCCGATTTCGACAAAAAAATTAAAAGATTAGCGCAAAAAGTAGGCAATGATAATGAAAAATAATGAAATAAAAAAAATCACTCCCGATTTTGTTATTTATGAAACCGCTGACAACGTTGCAAAAGTGTCGGTGCGATTGGAAGAGGAAACCGTTTGGCTGACACAAAAACAGTTGGCGGAAATTTTTGATACTACTAAACAAAATATCGGGCAGCATGTTAAGAACATTCTCGAAGACGGCGAATTAGACAGCAATTCAGTTGTAAAGTTTTTCTTTACAACTGCCGTTGATGGCAAAAATTACAATACGGAACATTACAACCTTGATATGATTATATCGCTCGGCTATCGTATCAATTCTAAAGTGGCGACAAGATTTCGACAATGGGCCACTGAACGGCTGAAAGAGTATATTGTGAAAGGATTTACGCTTGATGATGAACGGCTGAAAAACGGGGGTGGACGATATTTTAGAGAACTTTTGCAACGGATTCGTGATATTCGTTCGTCCGAACGCAACCTTTGGCAGCAAGTTACTGACATTTACGCCACAAGCGTGGACTACGACCCGAAAAATTATATTACTGTTGATTTTTTTGCAACTGTGCAAAATAAAATGCACTATGCCATACATCAACAAACCGCTGCTGAAGTAATTTATCATCGCGTTGATAATGAAAAAATAATGCTCGGGATGAGCAATTTCAAAGGCGACTATATTACAAAAGATGATGTGAGAGTTGCAAAAAATTATCTCTCGGAACTCGAACTACAAAAATTAAACCTGCTGACCGAAGGTTTTTTGGGATATGCCGAATTGCAGGCCCTCGAACAAAAACCGATGACTATGAATGATTGGAAAAACTTTTTAGACAATCAACTGAAAATGTTGAACAAAGATATTTTAACTGAAAAAGGCAAAATATCGCATAAACAAGCCGTAGAAAAAGCAGAAAAGGAATTTGAAATTTACCGCAAGCGAGAAATGCGGCAGTTGGAAAGTGATTTTGACCGTGTTGTGAAACAACTAAAACAAATCGTACCCACAAGTGGGCACACCCCCTTGTAATAAATTATACACATCATGAAAAATTATATCGGAATTATCGCCCTCTTTTTTGTAGCTGCGCAAAGCCTGTTTTCGCAGACTACGAAGTTATATACTACCGAGAATGGTTTGTCCAATAGCTTGATTAATCAAGTGTATCAAGACCGCAAAGGCTTTGTGTGGATAGCAACCGAGAGTGGGCTGAATAAGTTCGATGGCAATAAGTTTGTGATTTATCGTAAGCAGCCGGGCGATTCTACTTCGCTGAAGAATAATCACAGTCGTACGTTGTTTGAAGACTCGCAGGGCAATTTTTGGATGGCGACGATTGACGGCTTGATGACATACAACCGCACTGCCGACGCTTTTCACGAAGTGGTTGTCCGGGACGATGCCGGTAAGCGGCTGTATCCCAATGTAAAATCTATTATCGAACTGTCTAACGGTGATTTGTGGTTTGCTTCATCGGGCGATGGGCTGTTGGCTGTTAAGAAAGGCAGTACGACCTGTGAACCGTTAAAACAGTTGAACGAACGCCTCTGTAGCCGTTTTTTGACTGTGCTGTATGAAGATTCCAACCATAAAATTTGGATAGGTTCGGAAAATAGCGGTTTGAATGTCTACTCGTTAGATAGTAATAAACTCCTTACGTTCACGGCTACGGCGCCGGTTGCTTACCGCATCAACAGCAATGCCATTACGGCTATTTGTGAGGGTGATAAAGGGGCTGTTTTCGTAGGCATGCTCAATGGTGGTGTCGACAGGTTTGATTTGTCCAACATGCACATTACATTTATTCCGGATAAGAGCGGCAATCGACAACTGCCCATCAAAACGATCATCTATAACAGGCAAAAGCAATTACTTGTTGGCACCGACGGTTTTGGAATGAAACTGTATAATCCAAGCACCCGGATGCTGGACGATTATGCGCCGGTTGCAACCACTTTCGATCTATCTAAGGCTAAGGTGCACAGCCTTTGGGAAGATAAAGACGGAAATATTTGGGTGGGGCTGTTTCAAAAAGGAGTGTTTTTTATTCCGGGCAATCTCAATGGCTTTAAATATTATGGCTACAAGTCGTTTAGCAAGAATAGTATCGGCTCCAACTGTGTGATGACGATTTTGAAAGACAACGATGACATTATCTGGGTGGGTACGGATAATGACGGACTGTATGCCATCACCGAACAGACGCAACAGGTGCGCCATTTTTCGCATAGCGACGACCCGCAGTCGGTGCCGAATACGATTATATGTATTCAAGAAGCCGGTACTAAATTGTGGCTCGGCTCCTACCTCAATGGTGTGACTTTGTTTGACAAACAAACAGGCAAATGTCAGTTGACTATCCTGCCCAACGAAAAAATCTATTGCATGGCGGAAGACAGGAAGGGAAATCTGTGGTTGGGCACGCACGGAGGCGGTTTGTATAAACTGAACTTGGCGACACAAACGATAATCGAACACTATTATCAGGAGCATGAGGGCGATGTGGGGCTGTCGAACAACTGGATTAACTCCTTGCAACAGGAAGACGGCTTGCTGTGGATTGGCACTTTCAAAGGGTTGAATTGCCTGAATACGGCGACTAAAACGTTTCGCACCTACAAACAGGACAATTCGCGCTTGCCGAGCAATATCATTTTGACCACAAAAAAAGACCGGGCGGGGAATATTTACATTGGCACTGATGGCGGATTGGCGTATCTTAATCGCCGCACCGAACAGATCAATGTCTATACCACCGAACAGGGGTTGTCTGACAATATGATTCGTGCCATTGAAGATGATGCAGAGGGCAATATCTGGTTGAGCACGTTGTCGGGGATTTCCAAACTGAGCCCTAAAACCAAAGTGTTTACGAATTATTATGCCTCCGATGGCTTGCAAGGCAATGAGTTTAGCCGGGGTGCTGCGTTCAAGTCTGCTGACGGCGAGTTGTTTTTCGGTGGCGTGAACGGCATCACCAGTTTCTATCCTACGGATATTCGCCCCAATGTGCGGAAATTAAATGTCTATCCCACAGACTTTTATCTGTTTGGCAAACAGGCAATTCTGCCTCAACCGCTGATGGAAACGCAGCGCATCACGTTGGCAGCAGACAATAATGTGTTCTCAGTCGAATTTTCTACGCTGGAATACGACAATCCCGAAGGTATTTCCTACCGTTATCGCCTGGAAAATTTTGACGTCGCGTGGCTGACGACCGCTCCGGGCAACAACCGCATTAATTACACAAATCTCCTTCCGGGTAAATATAAACTGCTTTTTCAGGCAACAGATAAGGAAAATCAGTCGGAAATTAAGAGTATCGAGATTATTATCGCGCCGCCTTGGTATCTGAGCTGGTGGGCAAAATGTATCTATCTCCTTTTGTTTGGATTGCTTGCCTGGGGTGTCAGTTGGTTCATTGCGGACAAAGTACACCATAAAAACGAGTTGCTGCGTTTGGAACATACCGAACAAATCAATGAAGCGAAGTTGCAGTTTTTTATCAATATTTCGCACGAGATACGCACGCCTATGACGCTGATTATGGGACCGATGGAAAAGTTGATGAAAAACAACAAGGATCCGGAAATACATAACACTTACGTGCTTATTTATCGCAATGCCCAACGCATCCTGCGTCTGATTAATCAGTTGATGGACGTTCGGAAAATCGACAAGGGGCAAATGCAGTTGAAATTTCGCGAGACAGACATGGTCGGCTTTATCCAAGATATTATGCAAGTGTTTGACTATACCGCCAAGAAAAAGAATCTCGACTTTGAATTTGTGCACGACCAACCGCTGCTGAAAGTGTGGGTGGATTTGAACAACTTCGATAAGGTGCTGTTTAATGTATTCTCCAACGCGTTCAAATATACGCCCGAACAGGGTAAAATCACGGTCGAATTGCTGACCGAACAAGAGACGTTCACAATTAAAATCAGCGATACGGGCATTGGTATTGATCTGGATAAGATAGACCGCATCTTTGAACGTTTTTATCAGATAGACAGTGAGATCACTAATTCTAACTTTGGCACGGGTGTCGGATTGCACCTCACGCGCTCCTTAGTGGGCTTGATGCAGGGTACCATTCACGCCGAAAGGCGAGGGGAGGAGCCGGGCAGCACGTTCATTATCCGGATGCCGTTGGGAAATGCGCACCTGCGACCCGACGAAATGGAAATCATCACCAATCCGCAAGCGCCGTTGGCAACGTTCGCCTATTCCAAAAAAGACGATTTGTTTGAAGAAGAAATGGACTTAAATGTGTTGCCTGAAAAAGTGAAAGCGACTACCAAGTCGCGTGTCCTGGTGGTGGAAGACGAATCGGAAATCAGCGATTACATCAAGCGGGAACTGGCAGCGACCTATCGCGTGAGCCAGGTCGCCAATGGAAAAGAGGCGTTAGCGTTTATCTTGAAAGAGAAACCCGACTTGGTGGTGAGCGATGTGATGATGCCGGTGATGGACGGCATCACGCTGTGCCGAAAAATCAAGTCCAACATCAATATCGAGCACATTCCGGTGGTGCTGTTGACAGCCAAGTCCAATGAAGAAGACCTGTCTGAGGGGCTGAGCATTGGTGCAGATGCCTACATCACTAAACCGTTTAATCCCGAAATCTTGAAAAAGACGATTGCGAATCTCCTAAGCAACCGGGAGCGATTGAAAGGCAAACATCAGACACAAACGGAAGGCAAAATCAAACAAATTGAGATAGCTGCCTACGATGATGTCCTCATGGAGCGCATCCTGAAAGCTGTGAACGCGCACATTGCAGACCCGAAACTCAATGTAGAACACTTAGCCTCCGAAGTTGGAATGAGCCGTGTGCACCTGCATCGCAAGCTCAAAGAGTTAGTGAACCAATCGGCCGGTGATTTTATCCGAACGATCCGTCTGAAACAGGCAGGCGAGTTGTTGAAGACCAAAAAATACACGATTTCGCAAGTAGCCACCGACGTAGGATTCGCCTCCCTGTCGCATTTCTCCAGTCGCTTCAAAGATTTTTACGGCGTGTCGCCGACGGAGTTTATGGATAGTCATTAAAATTAAACTATACTATGTGCTGATATTTCTTTTTTCATCAGATGCCAACATAGGATTCTGCCATTTTCCACTTCTTCCTTGAGATACTCTACCGAAGCATAGCCTCGCTTGGTATATATATCGTATGCAGGATAGGAAGATTCTATATACACAACGTCAGATTCTAAGCTGATTTGTTCTTCTAAAAAATCCATTAGCATAGAGCCTAATCCTTTTCCTTGATATTCGGGTAAAATATAGATTCGGCTCATACAGTTCTCATTTTTTGTTCCGGTTCCGACATACAAGCCATCCAGAGCAAGCAGAAAGATATTTCCCTTGTTCAAATCAATCAAAATAGTTTCCTCATTATGCCAATTCAAAAAATAATCAACCACCTCTTTTGGATAATAATTCGGATAAATGCCATGGATGGTTTTGTAAACTATTTCCTGTACGATGGCTATGTCTTGTGACGTTGCTTTTGTTATCATAAATTTACTTGTTAAATGTTTCTGTTGCTACTTTTGTCAATCGTTGTCAAGTCCACTACTGATAAACTTTCCATCATTTTCAAACATTCTGCTTGTTTTTCTGATATATTCATAATTTTTTGTTTTTAATTTCTTTGCTCATATTTTGTAAAATTGGGTTGGGCATAATTTTGAAACCTAATGACTATTATAATTATCTTTTTTGTTTTACCACGTTGTTGTTAAAACAAAACAACTTCTAATTTATAACCTTAAACTGTAATTAGTGCTTCGCCCTGCGAGGTTTTGCAACAAAACGCCGTATTCCACCAATTCCTGCAAGTCGCGGGTGGCTGTGGCTTTGGTAGTTTTGGCAATCGAAATGTATTTTTTTGCCGTCATTCCGCCTTCAAAGCCGTCTTTGCCTGCATCAAACATTTTGTTGATAACCTTTGTCTGACGCTCGTTGAGTTGCGAAGAGAATTTGTCGAAAAAATGTGTCTTTTTGACCGAAAACTCCAAAATGTCTATTGCATTTTGCTGTGCCTCAATCAGTAATTCCGAAAAATAAAGCATCCAACTGTTGATTTCGAGCGTTGACTGTGCTTTTTTCAGTTCATCATAATAACGATTTTTGTTTTTCTCGATAATCTGCGAAATAGACATAATTATCTGTCGTCCAAATGATTCTGACAAACATTTTTCTATCAACGCCCTGCCCACACGTCCGTTCCCATCTTCAAACGGGTGAATGCTCTCGAAATACAAATGTGTAATTGCCGTTTTGACAATAATTTTCTGTATGTTCTCTTTTGTTTTGAAGGCGTTATACCATTGTACAAATTTTTTCATTTCTTGCGGAATTTGTTTTGATGGCGGTGCTTCAAAATGCACTTTTTCTTTACCCATTGCACCCGAAATAATTTGCATCGGCTCTTCGCTACTGCGATAAACGCCTGCATTTATGTACTTTGAGTTTGAAAACAGCATTCCGTGCCAATGTTTGATTCCTTTTTCGGATAGCTTTGTTTGAAAATTATTGCGAACGTCAAGCATCAGCAGAGCCACATTTTCGGCTCTACGGTCTTTAATGTTTTTTATGGTGGTTGCAAGTCCGAGATTTTTCAGAAAAGACGAGCGTACATCTTCTCTTGAAAGCATTTCACCCTCAATAGCAGAAGTTTTTATTGCCTCCGAAATCATTATATCAAGGATTTCGTTTTGCTGTTTTGCAGCATTAAAGGTTTTAAAAATACCGAATATTTCGCCCGAAAGTTCTGCGAATTTCAACGCATTACCGCTTATAATATCATCATTATAAACAAATTCTGCCCATTTTTCAAATTGCCAATTATACATATTTGAGCCGTTTTAAAATTAATATCGGTGCAAATATACAACTTTTTTGATCCAAATACAACTGTTTTTCGGCTCAAAGCGAATTTATATAAATTTCTTTTCGTTTTTGTGGATTTGTGTGAGCATAAATTTGAAACAATTATTTTGAACTAAAATTAATCCTGTCAACCAATTGCAGAAAATAATCTGTTGACCAAATATCCATTTCCGAAGGATTTTTGATAAATGGGCGGACATCGTTTTTAACGAAATTAATGTTCGTTTTCAAGATTTTTTCTTTCAATAAATTCTTGAAAATATCAATCGTAAAATCTTCACTTTTGATTGCATTGATTTGTTCGGTGTGTTGTTGCAAATGCTTAAAATTCAAAGCCGTATTATTGCGAATATACCATTCAAAATCGTACCAATCGCGTCCTTTTACTCGGCTTTTCCACGCACGGAACAAGAGTGCGTGCATTTTGCCTGCGGACAAATCGGGCAGCGTGTAACAGCGCACCATAAAGGAAAAAGGCAACATCAAAAGTTTATGTTCAGTTGAAAAGCCCAAAGGCGGCTGTGTATCAACTTCAATTTTGATTTTTATGTTTTTTTCGGTGGTAAAAGCCAAATTGTAAATTTCGGTGTTGTCCTTCAAAAACGCCGATTCTACATTGGTTTGCGTTTTTTTCTCTTTCCGCGTGATAGTGATTTCCCGTCCAAGCGATTGAAATTCAGCGATTATGGCATCGAAATAATTTTCCAATCGGAAATTTTCATCGGGTTGCAAAAGCGAAAAATCCATGTCTTCACTGAAACGCTGTAAACCGTAGAAAATGCGCAGGCAAGTGCCGCCGTAAAAGGCTGCATGATTGAAAAAACCACCATGATACAAGCCTGCCAAGGCTGTTTGTTGCATCACTTCGTGCAGAGCGTTGGTGTAATCGTCCTTTGTGCGTATGTCGTAACGCGAGAGCATATTTTCAAAAATTGGATTCATATTTCTTATTTTTTTTAGCACGCAGATGACGTAGATTTTTTATTGGGGTCTGAAAGACCATATCTTCATAACCGCAGGTCTGCGACCTGCGGTAAGTGAGAATCCTACACACTCTGCCTGAAAGGCAGGACTTAATCGTTGAGAAAATACTTTTCATCAATTGTAATTCCATTATCAATCAAAAATTGGCGATACTCTTCTTCAAAAGTAACCGTTTTATGGTGCTCTTTCTGGTTTATAATATAATTAATTATCGTCTGTTTATCATATAGATTGTAAGTAAATCCCGCAAAAC
>JAISKM010000122.1 GCA_031261285.1 Candidatus Symbiothrix sp.
CTCAAAACGCTTGGCGTGAGTTCCGATGCTGCCGAGATTGAAGATTTGTATCTTCAGGGCAAAAAGTGGATTGTCCAACAAAAAGGACAGCGCGATATGTTTTTGGAACACGCCCGCAACCTTGAAGAAAAGGAGGTTGTGAGCAAGCTGTTGAACAGGGTTGAAAATATTTTGCTCAACGGCACGCAGTTAATCCTGAATCCGGTATATGAAAATATCGGTTTCAGCAAAGTGAACGACGATATTTTGAAACATTTGGTTGTTTCAAGGATATGTCAGCCGCGCAGCAAAGTAGCCACAGTGGATTATCTGAAGTCGTATTTTGATGAAGACGTTGATTTGAACAAAATTTACCGTTATTTGGACAAATTATCCGACACACAGAAAGATACGATACAGAAAATCAGTGTGGAACATACCCGCAAGGTGCTTGGCGGCAAGATTGGCGTTGTGTTTTATGACGTAACAACCCTTTATTTTGAGACCGATGTTGCAGATGATTTGCGCAAAACGGGGTTTTCAAAAGACGGCAAACATTCCCATCCGCAGGTTGTTTTGGGGCTTTTGGTGAGCGACGGCGGCTATCCGTTGGCATATTCAATCCACGAAGGCAACAAATATGAAGGTCATACAATGTTGCCTGTTGTGAAGGATTTCGTTGAAAAATTTAAACTTGAAGATTTCGTTGTTGTAGCCGACAGCGGCTTGATGAACAGGGAAAATATCGAGGAACTGGAGAAAAACGGCTACAAATACATTGTCGGGGCAAGGATACGAAACGAGAATAAATCTGTTACGGAATGGATTTTATCGCAAAATAAGACAGATGGAGCGTTTTATGAATATCAAAAAACAGAACACAGCAGGTTGATTTTAGGGTATTCCGAAAGAAGGGCGAAGAAAGATGCTTTTAATCGAGAGAAAGGGATTAAACGGCTTGAAAAAGAGTACAAAACGGGTACGGTAACGAAAGATAAAATCAACAAACGGGGTTATAACAAGTTTTTGGAAGTATCGGATAATATTGATGTTACAATTAACTATGACAAAACCAAAGAGGATGAAAAATGGGACGGATTGAAGGGTTACATTACCAATACGGCGATGCCGGCAGAAGATATTTACCGTCAATACAGCGAACTGTGGCAGGTAGAGCGTGCATTCCGTGTTACCAAAGGGGTTTTGGAACTCCGTCCGATGTTCCATTTTACAAGGAACCGCATCGAAGCGCACGTCTGTATCTGTTTTGTGGCATATAAGGTTTACAAGGAGTTAGAACGCATATTGAAAATTAGCGGAATCAATCTGAGTGTCGATAAGGTGATGGACATTGCCAAAACGGTAACAACTGTAAAAGTCAAACTGCGTGAAAGCAGGGAAACGCTCTCCAAGACAATGCTTCTAACCCCCAAGCACAAGTCCATCGCCCGCCTCTTTGACCAAAATTTTTGGGCTAAATCCGCGGGGGTGTCGCATTGACGAAGTCAGGAAATGTGGCATGGTACTATTACAACGGCGACGGCAAAACTCATCCTGTTGGCACCAAGCAGGCAAACGAATTGGGCATTTATGATATGAGCGGCAATGTTTCGGAATGGTGCAGTGATTGGTATGGCTCTTACAGTAGCGGCTCGCAGACGAATCCGCGCGGCGCTTCTACTGGCTCTAAACGCGTTCTCCGTGGCGGTAGTTGGGGCAGCCTTGCGATGTACGGTGCGAGGTTCGTGCGCGTGTCGAGACGCGACGACAACCTTCCCGTCAGCAGGTTCGTCAGTGTCGGTTTACGCTTGGCTCTCAGTTCAAAGCAAGAACAACGCGAAGAAGAGGAAACGGCGCAGACACAGAAGAAAACCGCAGAAGAATATGAAAGCGCCGACAATTCCAAAAACTCTTGGCTAATTGGCACTTGGGAAGTCAATCTCCCTGAATTTGGGTTATACAAATTAGTAATCACTGACAGCAAAAACTGTTATACGATTGACAGTTACGGCAGAAAAGCGGGAACGTATGAAATAGACGGCGATTTAATGGTGGTCTATAACGATTCCTACGGAACAGATTACCCGTTGGACAGGGCAAACAAGCGGATTTCTGCGGGATATGGGCATTATTTTAAGAAAGTGAAATGAAACTACTGCAAATCATAACCCTGATTGCCGCGCTGTTCGGCTTTGCAGCATTTGCCAATGCCCAAACGCTCAAAGACGGCTCCGGTTACAAAATTGGCGTCATCGAAAGTAACGGAACTGTTAAAAGTGCGAATGGCAGCATTGTGGGCAAGTTTGACGGCAACACCATTAAAAGCGCGAATGGTTCCATAATCGGCAGAATAGACGGGAAAAACATCAAAAACGCAAACGGCAGCATACTTGGGCTGCTCGACGGTAACACCGTGAAAGCCGCAAACGGCTCAATCAAAGGCAAAATAGACAACGGTACAATCAACGACGCCAGCGGACACATCATCGGACGCTACGATGGCGTAGTACGCATCGATTGGCTCTCGTGCTGGTTTTTCTTTTTCAGATTCTGAAAGTAATCACAAAAAATCATACGAAAATCAGCACGGATATTGTTTTTTAAAAATAAGTTGTACCTTTGCAGTGTGAAATCTGTCACACATTTATGCTAAATGTGTGACAAAACAATGGTAATAAAAAGTATGCAATCATTTGAGAATAAGGTATTAAGCAAGATTATAAAACGCGGACGTGGAAAAATTTTTTTCGGAAATGAGTTCGCACTTTTGGGGAGTAATATTAATATTCGCCAAGCATTGTCGCGCTTATGTAAAAAAGGCACGATTATCCGCTTGTCGCCGGGAGTTTACTTATACCCTAAACTCGACAAAACGGGCGATATTATTTACCCGACTGTCAATGAGATAATGAAACAAATAATGAAACGCGACAGGGCAAAAATAGTTCCGACAGGCGTTTATGCCCTCAATGCGCTTGGCTTATCCACACAAGTGCCAATGCGTTATGTATTTCTCACAGATGGCGCTGCGCGAATTTTGAAAATCGGCAAATTACAGATAAAACTGCAAAAAACAGTTGCAAAAAATCTTGCATACAAAAGTGAAGTTTGTGTTTTGGTTATTTTTGCATTGAAAGAAATCGGGAAAGGCAAGCCGAATGAAGAAGAATTGCAAAAAATTTATGCAGCCCTCTCGCACGAAAGCAAGGAAAAAATCACTCACGATGCCCTGCTCGCGCCAAATTGGATTTCTACCATAATGTTAAACTATTTAAAAAATAAAGATGAGTAAATTTTTGCAACTTCCTGTTGAAGAACAGATTAAACAAATCAGTAAAAGCAAATTTCAACTAAATCTGCCCGAAGTCGCCATTGAAAAGGACGTGTGGGTAACAGCCGTTCTTCGCGCTTTGTTTTCGTTGCCTTATGCCGAGCAAATTTCGTTCAAAGGCGGTACTTCGTTGAGCAAATGCTGGAACGTGATACAGCGTTTTTCGGAAGATGTCGATATCGCGATAAACAGGGAGTTTTTCGGATTTCAGGGCGAAACATTTACAGTCAAGCAAATCAGCAAGTTGATGCGGAAAGCGTGTTGCAAGTTTTGCCGCGACAGTTTGCAGTACGATTTGGCAAAGCAAATGACAACCAACGGCGTACCCGAAAATTTGTTTTCTATCTCAATGAATATCACAGACATAACGACTGTTGACCCCGAAAAGATTTTTATCGAATACAAGTCGGTTTTTTGGGAAAACGCCTATATCAAAAACGCCGTGATTTTGGAAATTAATGCCCGTTCGATGAAAGAACCGTTGGAAAAAGTTGAGATTCAGTCGTTTGTTGATGAAACTTTTTTCGGAAAACCGTTTGCCGAACAACCTTTTGAAATTCAAGCGGTTACGCCGGAACGCACTTTTTTAGAGAAACTTTGCCTCTTGCACGAAGAATTTGCCAAAAAAGAGCAGGAGAAAATCAGAGTCAATCGAATGAGTCGCCATTTGTACGATATTGCAATGATGTTAGATACGCCAATTGCCGAAAAAGCATTGAATAACATAGAGTTATACAAACATATCGTTGCCCACCGCCGAATGTTTATCGCGATGAAAGATTTCGATTACGACACTCTTTTCCCCAATAAAATCAATTTTTTGCCACCCGAAAATGTAATGGCAAAATGGGCAGACGACTACGCTAAAATGCAAACGATGATTTACGGTAATCCGCCGACTTTCAGTGTGATGATAGAGAAAATCAAGCGGCTGAATGAGAGGATAAATCGGATGGATTGGTAAAAGGAGTATATTAAATCTTTCGACAATCACCACTCGAATATTGTTTTTTAAAAATAAGTTGTACCTTTGCAACGTGAAATCAGTCCAATATTTATCACATATTTGGGACAAAAATAAAATAAAAATACGATGCAATCTATTGAATTTCAAATAGAACGAAAAATAAAAAACTACAAGCGTGGAAAAATATTTTTCAAAAATGACTTTGCTAAATTGGGCAGTAGCGAAGCCGTTTTTAAAGCGCTCCAACGCTTGGTAGGTTCGGGTTTGCTTGTTCGTCTTGCCAATGGTATTTATTGGTATCCAAAAAAGGGAAAAGAGTTGTACGGCGTAAAAATTTCGGGGAAACCGACACTTGACGAAATCGCCCGTGCTATTGCCAAACGCGACAAGGCGCGTATTGTTCCTACAGGCGTTCACGCTCTCAATTTATTAAATCTTTCCACACAAGTGCCTGCCAATGTGGTGTATCTGACCGACGGTGCGGCGCGGCGCGTAAATATCGGGAACGGCAAAGGGATTTTGTTTAAACACACTTCGGAAGTTAGACGATTGGCGTATAAATCTGAATTTCTGATGCTTATAGTTTCTGCTCTGCGCGAAATAGGCGAAGGGAAAATTACCGACGAGCAAAAAGAAATTATCAAAACGTATTTTTCACATATCACAAAACAGGAGTTTGAAACGGACTTAAAACTGATACCCGTTTGGATTCAAAAAATATTTTTATCATTATGAAATTTTTGCAATTACCTGACAATGAAAAGATTGAGTTGATAAATCAACTGCACGAAGAAAATAATCTGCAACAGGTTATTATCGAAAAAGACGAATGGGTAACTGCCGTTTTACGCGCCTTATTTTCACTGCCTTACGCCGAACATTTATCGTTCAAGGGCGGCACTTCGTTGAGCAAATGCTGGAAATTGATTGAGCGGTTTTCGGAAGACATTGATGTTGCGGTAAATCGTGAGTATCTGGGCTTTACAGGCGAACTTTCAAAAACGCAAATTAACGATAAATTGCGACGTGCCGCCTGTTCGTTTGTGCGGGAAAAATTGCAGATTGATATAGCAAAAGCGCTTGAAAATCAAGGAATAAGCACAGATTTATTTTCTGTAAAAGTCAATATCACGTCCGTAACAACCACCGACCCCGAAATTGTCGAAATCGAATACAAATCGCTTTTCACGGCAAGCGATTATATCAAACGCAAAGTCGTTGTGGAAGTTGGCGGACGTTCGATGAGCGAGCCGCTCGAAACCGTGAAATTGCAGTCAATTATCGACGAAGCGTTTCCTAATGCCGCTTTTGCGGAAAAATCGTTTAATGCACAGGTGGTTGTGCCGGAGCGCACATTTTTGGAAAAAATCTGCCTTTTGCACGAGGAATTTGCCAAACCGCAGGAACTTGTTAGAACAGAACGAATGAGCCGTCATCTGTACGATTTGGAACGGATGATGAATACTGATATTGCTGAAAAATCATTATCAAACAAAGATTTATACCATTCTATCGTAGAACACCGCCGACTTTTTGTCGGTTTGAGAGGGTTTGATTATTCAATGCTTGCCCCGCAAACAATTAAAATTGTGCCGCCGGAAAGCGTAATCAACCTTTGGAAGAAAGATTACGAAACAATGCAACGCACAATGATTTACGGCGAATCGCTGCAATTTAACGAATTGATAGAAAGAATAAAACATTTAAATGAAAGACTAAATCGGATGGATTGGTGAAAGGAATATATTAAATCTTTCGACAATCACCACTCGAATATTGTTTTTTAAAAATAAGTTGTATATTTACAGTTGAAATAATTGCGTATTTACGCGATTATTTCAAGTTTAGTTAACCGCCCGCGCTTTTATTCCTCCCCCCCTGTCGTACCTTTGCAGAAAAAATCAGAAACATTTGGTTTTGGATTAACCAAAATTTGTTTTGAGTTTTTTTATGGAATTTTGTGGAAAATAAATATTAAAATTTATGGAAATAGTATTGGGAAAAAGTGAAAAGTACGCTGCAAAGGACGTTGTTACGTTCCGAAAACTGAATGACCGCTATGGTTCGCTGTCGAATATGAGCCGCGAGTATGGCATTGAACTATTTGATACACAGTTTATTGCGTCTGAAATGCTTTATATTGCCGCCGGTTTTCGCGACGAGGCGATTCAGCGCGAACTGCTGAAACACAGCAATCCGACGGGTGCAAAACGGATTTTTCGGCACGGGGTTTACTTGGAACAGCACTGGCGCAAGGATTGGGAACAGTTCAATGTGGAGTGGATGAAATACTGTATTATGTTGAAATACAGGCAGAATCCGCTGTGGGTTGCGCTGCTGAACTCGACAAAGGGAAAGATGATTTTGGAGGATTCCTCGATGCAGACCTCGACGACTTCGTTGTTTTGGGGTGCAAAGGACACGCTGAAAGCAAAGATGGTCAAAGCCGAGCGCCGCCGCTTGAAGAAACTTGGAAATATGAATAAAACGCAGATTAAAAGGCAGATGGACGAACTTTACCCGACCATTGTCGGCAACGGTTATTACGAAGGTTGCAATACTATGGGCAAACTGCTGACAATGCTCCGCGACAACAGCGGCATCCTGCACTGCGACCTGCCCGACGATATTTATATACTTGGAAATAAGGTTGTTGCTTATGTATAGAGAACCAATGACAGTACAGGAAATCGCCACGTTCTATGGCATTTCTTC
>JAISKM010000128.1 GCA_031261285.1 Candidatus Symbiothrix sp.
AGGAAGGAGCGGCGAAGCCGCTCCTTCCTGCTTCCCTCCCTTTTCTTAAAAAATGCCTCCGTCATGTCGACCGAACGAAGTGAGCGGAGACATCCCATGCCAGCACGTCTTCATTTGGCGTAGGCTCAGTCTTAAATTGACGACATTGGCCTGAGGCTGCTGGTTAGTTAGCTATGCTCTCTACGAGAGCGGTAACACACTTTGTTTTTTGCCAATGCTCTCATTTTAATGCGTTTGCCCCTTATGTTATAGATGCGGAACATGCACGAAACATGAGTGATTTGGCGATGTTGGGATGAAGAGATAGTTCTTAACAAAATCTTAATCGGATTTTTCAAACATTAGGGCTGCTTTTGTTGTTTTAAGGTTAAAAGCTCAATGAAATGACAAAAGAGGAACTGGTTGAAATTAAAGTAAATTTGTTTGAGGCGTATTACGCTTGCCGCCGCAGTAAGCGCAACACGAATAATGCGATTGCGTTTGAGTTAAATTACGAGCAAGAACTTTTCCGGCTCTATGAGGATATAATCAGTTACACTTACGAGCCGGGTCGCTCCATCGCTTTTTTGGTGCAAAAACCCGTGATGCGTGAAATTTTTGCTGCTACGTTTCGCGACCGTGTGGTTCACCATTATTTGATTAATCAGCTGAATCCGATTTTTGAGCGACATTTTATTTACGACAGCTATAGTTGTCGCGTGGGCAAAGGCACGCTGTTTGGTATTGAGCGCATGGAGAAGTTTATGCGTGCGTGTTCCGACAATTACACCAACGATTGCTATGTGCTGAAATTGGATATTTCCGGTTATTTCATGCATATCAACCGTGTGCTCCTGTTTGTCAAAGTGCTTAGAATAGTGAATCGACACTACCATGCGCCCGACAAGCCCATTATCATCTATCTGCTGGCAAAAATTATTTTTCAAAATCCGTTGGATGATTGCGATATTCGCGGCTTAGCCAAGGAGTGGGACAAACTGCCGCGCACCAAAAGCCTGTTTTATATGCCCAAAGGGGTTGGTTTGCCCATCGGTAACCTCACGTCGCAGGTGTTTTCGAATATTTACCTCAACGATTTTGATCATTTTGTGAAGCGCGATTTGAAAGCGCACTATTATGGGCGGTATGTCGACGATTTTGTGTTGATGCACCGGTCGAAAGCGCAGCTCATTGAATGGCGCGAACAGATTCGTACCTATCTCAAAGAACATCTCAACTTGGATGTGCACCCTAAAAAGGAATATCTGCAACACTATGGCAAAGGGATGCCTTTTCTGGGTGGCATCCTTAAACCTCACCGCCGGTATGTTGGTCCGCGCGCGCTGAAAAGTTTTAATCAGCTCATGCACGCCACCGGCTGGATTGCTGACTACGACTTTCTAAGTGGCACCGGCGATGAAAAACGTCACGAGCAAATCGTTTCATACGTGGGCTTTATGAAGCATTTCAAAGCCCATAAACAAATTGCGAAATATCAGTTATCCTGACACAGCCGAAAAAGATAAGGGCAGAAATTTTTCTGCCGCTACTTGCTTTTTTCAAAAAAATAGAGTACTTTTGTGAATCCTTTAACACTGAATAAAACAACAATATGGAATTGGAAAAAATGGCTTACAAAGACGCATTCAAACGTTTGCAAGAGATTCAACAGCTCATTGAAGGCAATAAATTGGATGTCGACGAATTGAGTACGGTGCTGAAAGAGGCCACCGCGCTGCTGAAAGTGTGCAAAGACAAACTTTTTGTGGTGAACGAAGAAACCAAAAAAATTTTAGAAGGGATGTCATGAAACAATATGCGATCATTGTGGCAGGAGGAAGCGGTCAGCGGATGGGTATACAGCTACCCAAACAGTTTCTGCCCTTGGCAGGAAAGCCGGTTTTGATGCATACGATTGAGGCGTTTCACCGGGCTGATGTCGACACCGAAATCATTTTGGTGTTGCCGGCTTCCCAACGGGAATATTGGCGAAAACTTTGTAAAGAGTATAAATTCCCCATTCGGGTCACGATGGTTGCCGGCGGCAATACGCGATTTATGTCGGTGAAACACGGTTTGGATGCGGTGTTGATGGATTTTGAATCGTATGATAAAAATAGCCATACCGGTGGCAGCAATGTGTTGATTGCGATTCACGATGGGGTGCGCCCACTGGTGGAACCGAAGCTGATTCGCGACGTTTTTGAAGCAGCCCGGCAACATAAGGTGGCATATCCTGCTGTGCAAGTGGTAGATACGTTGCGCAAAGTCGACTTGGACGGCAGTGCGAAAGATGTGGACCGTTCGCAATTCAAATTGGTGCAAACGCCACAGGTGTTTTTGGCGCCGGTGATTTTGGAGGCTTACGACTATGCGTGTGACTCGCCACTCTACACGGACGATATTTCGGTGGTAGCCAATAAAATGGGACGGCGTCCGTGTATTGTGGAAGGCAGCAAAGAAAATATCAAAATTACGACGCCGGACGATTTGGAGTTGGCAGAGGCCATCTTAATGGTGAGAAAATCCCGGGAGAGAGTGCGGGACGAAGCCAAAAAAGCAAAGACAACCGAATGCAAGAGCTGAACCAATTACATATTATGTATTTGCAGGGCGTGGGTCCGAAAAAGGCTGAGACGCTGCAAAAAGAAATCCAAGTGGTTTCTTGGGAGGACATGCTTTACTATTTCCCGTACAAATACATCGATCGCAGTAAGATATTTACAATCAAAGAAATTCAGGGGATTGCGGGTCACGCCCGCAATGACAATTCGATGCCTTACATCCAGTTGAAAGGAAAAATCAGCAGGTTTCAACTGCATGGCGAAGGGCGCGCCCGGCGATTGACGGCACAATTTACCGACGACACAGGCAGCATTGAGTTGGTGTGGTTTCAAATGCTGAAATACATCCAAAACACGTATGCCAATCCGGATACCGAATACATCCTGTTTGGCAAACCAACCGTGTTCGGACATCGTCTCAACGTGGCGCATCCCGAATTGGAGACGGAAAATAAGTTTTACGACGGACAGGTAGGCACGCAAGGGCTGTACAACACGACGGAGCGGATGAAAAACGCGTTTCTACATTCGCGCGCCATTCAAAAGATGATCACTCAGATACTTGAGAATACCAAAACGCTGATTCCGGAAACCCTCCCGCAAGCGATTATCGATCAGGCGCACCTGATTTCGCTGGATGCCGCCTTGCGAAATATCCACTTTCCGCAGTCGCCCGAAATGCTGCGCCAAGCACAATACCGTCTAAAGTTTGAAGAGTTGTTTTACTTGCAGCTCAATATTTTACAGGTCACAAAATACCGCGAAAAGCGCATCAACGGCTTGCGATTCACGCAGGTAGGCGAACACTTCAATCATTTCTATTACAACCATTTACCGTTTGAATTGACGGGCGCACAAAAGCGCGTGGTGAAAGAAATTCGTCAGGATGCCAATTCCGGTCGTCAGATGAATCGCCTGTTGCAGGGCGATGTCGGTAGTGGCAAGACGCTCGTGGCCTTAATGTCTGTTCTCATAGCGTTGGACAATGGTTTTCAGGGCGCGATTATGGCGCCGACGGAGATTTTGGCGACGCAACATTACGAAACGATTTCCGAATTATTAGCCGGAATGCCCATCGAAATCGCTCTATTGACAGGCTCGACGAAGAAAAAGAAGCGTGAAGAACTGCTTCCTAAGATAAAAAACGGCGAAATTAAATTAGTTATCGGCACGCATGCCCTCATTGAGGACACGGTCGAATTTGCCAATCTCGGTTTGGTCGTTGTCGACGAGCAGCACCGCTTCGGCGTAGCGCAGCGTGCCCGCCTCTGGAAAAAAAACATGACCCCGCCACACGTGCTTGTGATGACGGCAACGCCAATTCCGCGCACATTGGCGATGACGGTTTACGGCGATTTGGACGTGTCGATTATCGACGAATTGCCGCCCGGACGCAAGCCTGTGAAAACGGTTCACACGTATGAAAAGAAGCGTGGCGACCTCTACAACTCGGTTCGCAAACAGCTTCAGGAAGGGCGTCAGGTCTATATTGTGTATCCGCTGATTGAGGAAAGCGAGAAAGTGGACATACAGGATTTGATTGCCGGCTTTGAAAAAACGAAGCAGATTTTCCCCGAATACCAGGTGTCGATGCTGCACGGCAAGATGAAACCTGCCGACAAAGATGCCGAAATGCAGCGGTTTGTGTCGGGCGAAACACAAATCATGGTCGCGACCACTGTGATTGAAGTCGGTGTCAACGTCCCCAACGCCTCCGTGATGTTGATTGAGAATGCCGAACGTTTCGGATTGTCCCAACTCCACCAGCTACGGGGCAGGGTAGGGCGGGGTGCCGATCAGTCGTTTTGTATCTTGGTCACGAAATACGAACTGTCTGAAAACACGCGTAAACGCCTGGCAATCATGACGGAGACCAACGACGGCTTCCGCATCGCCGAAGAAGATTTGAAACTGCGCGGACCCGGCGACATCGACGGCACGCAACAAAGCGGCATCGCATTCAACCTGAAAATCGCGAATCTCGCCCACGACGGTCAAATCCTGACCCTCGCCCGCGACATCGCTCGCGAAATATTAGATGCCGACCCACAATTAGTGTACCCGCAAAACGCCCTTTTGGCGCACCAACTCATCCGCCTCAACAAAGACAAACAGATGGGGTGGTTTATGATCAGTTAGTCTGAACTGTGATTAAAAATGATTGAATGAGAACTGTGATCATAAAAAATATAGCATGTTAGAGCAAGAATTGGTAGTAGAGCGAGGGCTGTTTTTCTTTTTGAACGGGCATCACACTGCGTTTTGGGACGACTTTTTTTGGCTTGTGTCGGATAAATGGGCGTGGGTGCCTTTTTATGCGTGCTTTTTGTTTGTGTTTGCGTATAAGAAACATTGGAAAGAACTGGTGCCGGTGCTGTTGGCACTTGCTTTGGTGATTGTGCTTTGCGATCAGATTGCTTCGGGATGGGTGAAACCTTTTGTTCACCGGTTTCGCCCCACGCATCACCCTGATTTTCAGAATCTTGTGCAGACGGTACGTGATTATCGCGGTGGCACTTACGGGTTCTTTTCGTCGCATGCTGCCAATGCGTTTGGCTTGGCTGTGTTTACGTCGCTTTTATTCAAGAACAGGAAATTTACGTGCACGATGCTGCTTTTTGCTGGTTTGACCGGCTATTCACGCCTTTATTTGGGTGTGCATTTTGTGTCCGATGTGGTCGTTGGCGCTTTGGTGGGGAGTGGCGTCGCTTGGTTGATTTACACTGTGTATGTTGTTTGTTGTCAGGGGTTGGGCAACCGCGAGGGATTGGGCAACCATCAGGGGTTGGGCAACCGCAAGGGTTGCCCCTACAATATGTATTCTAACGAAGAAATTTTGGGATTGTGTATTGTTTTTTTCATTTTTATTGCAATTTTCTTGCTGATGTCATTTTTTTGTCTTAACTTAGCAGCGTAAATAGAAAAAATAATATTCATTTAATACAAAAAAGCCATGAAAACAATGACATTCAATGATTTACGTAAAATCAAGGACGACCTGCCCACCGGCAGCATCCACCGTATCGCCGATGATTTGCTGCTTCCGGTCGATACGGTAAAAAATTATTTCGGTGGTATCAATGATAGTGCCGGCGCAGGAAGTGGCATTCATGTCGAACCCGGTCCAAACGGTGGCGCAGTAACGCTTGACGACCCCACTATTTTGGAGCGCGCGTTAGTGATTTTGGGCGAAGAAACCTACAATATCACGTCGAAATAAGGTTCACCGGGTTGATTTTGCGGAGAGTCATTAAATTATTAAGAGCGTTTGAAAAGTTTGGCAAAAAATCCTCTTTTGCCGGAATCCGGAGTATCCGGATTTAGGTATTTGAGGATTTTTTCTTGTGTCGCAAGAGGCACAGGTACGAGCGGTAGACGCAACACGTTTTCGCAGTAGCCCATAGTAGCGAGAACGCATTTCACACCAGCGGGGTTGCCATCCACAAAAAGAAGTTCCATCAGTTCGGCAAAGTTGTGATGAATGGGTAGTGCTTGTTGATGATTGCCGTTCAACGCGTGGTGCACCATTTCAGCAAATGCTTTGGGGAACGCATTACCAAGCACAGAGGCTACACCTACGGCTCCTAAAGCAATCGCCGGAAACGCCAAGCAGTCATCGCCTGAGATGACTTGAAAGCCGGTGGGCTTATTTTTAAGGAGTGCGCTGATTTGCGTCAGATTGCCCGACGCCTCTTTGACGGCAACAATGTTTTCAAACTCGTGAGCCAAGCGCAGGCAGGTGTCAACAGTCATGTTAACACCTGTCCGCCCGGGCACGTTGTACAGCACAATCGGCAGTTCGGTTGCTTCCGCCAGTGCTTTGTAGTGTTGATAGATACCTTCTTGCGACGGTTTATTGTAATACGGAACGACGGACAACATGGCGTCCACTCCCGTAAAATCCTCAGTTTTAAGACGTTGTACCAATGCAGCAGTGTGATTGCCGCCCAATCCCATCACAACCGGAAGTTTTTTATCGACTTGAGCGACTACTAATTGCACGATTTTCTTTTGCTCTTCGGGCGATAAAGCGGGCGTCTCGGCGGTGGTGCCAAGCACGATCAAATAGTCCGTCCCGCTTGTCAAATGCAGTTCCACCAGTCGCGAAAGCGCCGGATAATCTACTTGGTTGTCTGCACGAAAAGGAGTAATCAGTGCTACTCCCATGCCACTGAGATTGATTTGTTTCATCTGTACCGTTGTTTTTCAGTTGGCGCAAAGGTACAATTTTTTTAATTAAAAACAAAATTGTTGGCGTTGATGCCGACAGGAATGATAGTCTTTTTCACACCATTGGAACCAAATACAAACACTTCTCCATCATCTTGATAATTGGTGTTTGCAATGAAAACATCGCGAGTAGCCGGATTGACGCCAATGCCGTAAGGAATGTCGATCTTTGTGTTGTCTTTAATAATTGGTAAAACAATTGCGGCTCCCGATTTTTCAACCAGTGTATTAAACCATCCTAAGTAAATGTTGGTTGGAATAGGATATTCAGCAGTCACACCAAAAAAATAAAGATCGCTTTCTACAATCGTAAAATTGCGATTGGCAAGATAGGTACCCGTATTTACATTCACAACTTCATTATTTTGCTTGGTTCTAATGCGTTGCATGCCACCATTATCTACACCAAAATTTCCCTGATGTGTAAAATAAATGTCTCCCTGCGCATCTGCACGCACAATATAAGGATTTGTACCTACTTCCAAAGTTGTTTCTTTTGTAAATGTAGCGATGTCTACAATATACAGTTTATTGTCGGGTACCCAATCTTTTGTTGTTCCATTCGCAACATATAATTTGCCGTTTGCAGCAGCAATGCCTTCCAAGTGAGCGGCTCCTTCGATTGCCAGCGTTTTATTAACAGCTAAATCTGTTGTGTCAATGCACGAAACCGTGCCATCGTAGGCTGTAACGTACACTTTTCCACCGTTAGATGCTAAATAGCGAGGAGCGCGAGGCGCACCAGCATTAAACAGGTCTATGCGTTCAAGAAGCAGACCCGTTTGCAAATCTAATACGGTCACGTTGCTAGAACCGTGCACAGAAATATACAATTTGCTACCATATGCTAGCATATCCTGTCCTGTATTACCCAATTCTGTTCCAGAAAGGGAGAAAATGTCGGCGGTTGTTACTTCCGTGTCGAAGTTATAATACGTCAATCCGGCACTGTTGCTACTAAATACACCCTCATTCAAAATGTAAACGCCATTGTCGCCCGGTACCGCTGGCGCAGGACCTGAATTGTCATCTTCACAAGCCGTTAAAACCGTCATCACACACACGCTAAGAATCAGCGTTCTAAATAATCTAAACTTTTTCATCCTTATATAATTTTAATTTTTTAATTTATAATTTTTATTCCCAATAACACCGAACGCCCCGGCATGGGATAATCTTTGACTACCTCGTATTGTTTGTTGAACATATTTTTACATTCGCCGGTAAATGTTGCTCTGAACTGTTTGAATTTTACATCGCGTTGCAGCGAAATACCTTGCTCTGCAAAGGCAGGGAGGCGATTTTTCGACTGATTGACACGCCCATAATAACGTTGCCCGCAGTACAATATATTATAGTTTATGTCGAGCCAAGCCGTTTGTAATCCCAATACGCCCGAAGCTGAATGTTTGGCAGTGTATGGAATTTGATTATTGAAGCGAGTCGATTCGCGATCTGTTTTGTCCAACGCATCCTGGTAGGTGTAGGTGGCGGATACGGTGATTCGGGAAATTTTTGTTGCAATGTTTATATCTACGCCTGTAATGTCTACCTTTCCATAATTTTGCATCGACCACGCAAACATGCTGGCACCGGGAATGGCAACGATTTTATCGCGCACCCGATTGGTGTAGACGTCGCCTGAAAATGAAAAATAAGGAATTTTTTCGCTGAACGATTGAACGAAAGTGACCCCAAAATCCAATTGATTGGCTTTTTCGGGCTTCAGATTTCGGGACTGCAATCCGTAATAGAGGTCGCCAAATGTGGGCATACGGTAAGAGTTTTTATAAAAAGCACGCACCCGCAATGGCAGATTTTTCAGTGGAAGCAACGAAACACCGATGTATGGCGATAGATTATGATAATTGCCGATTTCCACAGGAGCATTTTTTGAGTCATTGATGGCAAACGTATTGAGTAATTTGGCAGTTAATGTAAAGATTGAATTTTCGTATTGTGCGGCAAGTGCACTCAACCAAGTGGTGCGACTCACGGCATTTTCATGAAAATTACTTTTGCTAAAATCATTCCATACGAGGTCATTGGCCCATGACATAGAACCATTTTTTGAAAACTTATGACGCACAGTAGCATTGGTATAACATTCTGATTGATAGTAGTTTGACTCCGTTTCTCCACCCGGAAAAGGGATGTTCATATAGTTGGTATAAGCCAAACCCAGTTTAGCGTTTGCCAACAAATCCCAACGATCGTTGAGCGGTTGCACAAAATGGATTTGCGAAAAATAGTCCTTATTGTTAAGTCGTTCGCCCGAATAATCATTGTAATACCTTGCGATGCCGGGCAATCCTCTGTCTGACGTGTACAAACCGGTTTTAAATTGCAACCGTCCGCCGTTGTTGAATTTTCCGTTGAGATTAGCCTCAAATTTCAATGTTTCAACATCGGAATTGCTGCGTTTGCGATGTGCTAAACTGTCGCCAATGGTTTGTGTGAACGGATAATTACCGTTCGTCGTCAAATAATCGGCCGAAAAATTCAGCGAGAATGCCGGCGACAATGGTTTTGAATACATGATTGACGGATTGAATAAACCGAACGAACCCCCATGAACCGCCACTTTCAAGGGATTCCCGCCTGCGCGGGAATGACCGCGACTCGTCATTCCCGCGCAGGCGGGAATCTCCTGACCGGTAGTGATGCTCAACGCGCCCGCCAACGCCTGAGCCTGCGCCGTTTGAAAGATCAGGTCGCTTTCGCCAATCGTTAGACTGAGCATATCCACAAAATTGAGCGAAAAACGACCTAAATCTATTTGTCCGGTTTGCATATCCGACACGGGCACGCCATCATAAATCACGCCGGTGTGGTTGGCGCCCAAACTGCGTATAGACACCGTTTTCAGTCCGCCAACGCCGCCATAATCTTTCACTTGTACGCCGGAAAAGTGCTTCACGGCATCAGAAACCTGTGACGCCCCCAGTTTGGTCCAGTCGCCGGCTTGCAGCACCTGTGTCGAGGAAGTAGACAGGAAAGTGGACGGCTTGGTGGCACGCACCTCCACCTCGTCCAGCACGTGTGTAGTTCCTACGATTGTGGAATCATTGGTTTGCAGAGGCGTTGCATGCAATCCCCCTACGATGCCAAATAAATAAAAAATAAAAAAAATGTGCCTATACATAATTTACTTGCCCCTTCCTCGAGGGCTTGCTAAATGATATTAGCACGGCAGGTCTTCTGACTTACTCTCTTTTGCACCGCCTTCCCGATTTGGTCTGTCATTGGAGGTCCTGAATCAAGTTCAGGATGACTTGCAATCCCCTGTTGTTTTCAGGAGATGGCGGATCAAGTCCGCCATGACAAGCACTGCATCAGTGGCTTGAGTAGTGTGCAAAAAACTTCAATTAACCATTAATAATTAACCATTAACCATTATTGAAGTAGAGTTTACAGCAGCGGGACTGTCCGGGATTTTCACCCGGTTCCCTTTTAATCTTTTTCCGAACTGGAAAATAAGAACCGTTGCGGGGGCAAAGGTATAAACAATTTTCGGATTACGCAATTTTTTTTTGATTTTTTTTTCGCCATGTCCAAACTTTCCGGTATAAAAATATTATCGAGTGCTATTTTTGGAATACATAGAAAAGTCGGTAGAGACGAGGCTTATTGGCGAGGGATGTCTCCGCTCCGCAGAGCGGGCTAACGCCCACTCTGCTGCGGTCGACATGACGACCCTAAACACAGGTCGAAGGAGGGAGTGAAGCAGGAAGGAGCGGTTTCATCGCTCCTTCCTGCTTCACTCCCTCCTTTTTGTTAAAAATGCGTCTGTCATGTCGACCGAACGGAGTGAGCGGAGACATCCCCTGCCAACAAGTCTTCACTCGCCGTAGGCTTGCAGCCTTAAACGGACGATATTGAGGGCAACACGTATGGTTGCCCAAAACAATCACAATGGTTGTAAAAAGAAAGAGACCCACAAAGGAAAAACGAAACGAAACTATGTACAAAAACCCGTGCGGATTCTCTTTCTTAATAGTATAATCACAATGTAGGCTTTTAGCCGTTAGTTTCCACGTCTGCCGGCATGTTTGCCGGTTGACAGAGCTAACACTAATTTGGAGCGGACATTATCCTGTACCGCGAAAAGCAAAATCGCCACGCGGGAGACGAATTTATATGAGTAATCATATCAAATATATGGTTTCACGCACTTCAAAAGGTATTTATAAGGCGTCTCCGAAGAAATGCAACCAGCATTAGAGGCACCATCGCCGCACACATTTAACATCACATAATACATGTCATATGGGTTTTGACCGCAAAATTGCCCACGATACGTGTTTTCATCGCCCGCGTTGCACCTTTCACCAATTTTGTTACCTTGATTCCATGCACCAGGATTGAGGCAGCCCCGAACACCCCCCGCGACATACTTTCCAGGAACATAGGGCACATCGGTATAGTCCATAACAACCGTCATCCCTATTGATAGTACTTCACTCACAGATACATAAGCACGAGCAATTCGTTCGCATCCCCCCGTGGGCGCAGTGCCCATCAATTGCGTTTGCTCCAACCAGTATGTTCCCGCAGGTAGTGCGTCAGCCACAGTTGACGTAAAGTCAGACTGCGATGGTATCACAAATCCAGCCGGGCAATTGGCATTAGAAGGATTCGCTATTAACTGTGCTCCCGACCAGCAGAGTCCTCCAATAAATTCATACGTCCCGCACGGATTCGGTACTACATC
>JAISKM010000144.1 GCA_031261285.1 Candidatus Symbiothrix sp.
TTGCGGTCGCCCATCGTGGTTCGACGGATACAGAAAGGGCGACCGCAAGGGTCGCCCCTACGATGGTTGCCGTCGTTGGATCCGGTCCGGCGGGATTATCATTTGCCGGCGACATGGCCAAATTGGGTTATGACGTGACAGTTTTTGAGGCGTTGCACGAGATTGGCGGGGTACTCAAATATGGCATTCCTGAATTTCGATTGCCTAATGCGGTGGTCGACGTTGAGATTGACAATTTGAAACAACTCGGCGTGACATTTGAGAACAATTGCATCATCGGCAAGACGCTTTCTCAGGACGATTTGCACGAGATGGGTTTTAAAGGCATTTTTGTTGCCAGCGGCGCGGGATTGCCGAATTTTATGCACATCCCGGGCGAAAATTTGAACGGCGTGCTCTCGTCCAACGAATATCTGACCCGCGTGAATCTGATGGCAGCCCGCAAGCCGGAGGCAGACACGCCTGTGTGGCTGGGCAAACGCGTGGCAGTGATTGGCGGCGGCAACACGGCGATGGATTCGGTGCGCGTAGCACGACGATTGGGTGCCGAGCAGGCGATGATTGTTTACCGTCGTTCCGAAGAAGAAATGCCCGCCCGCGTGGAAGAAGTCAAACACGCCAAAGAAGAAGGAATTATCTTCCTAAACCTCTATAATCCAATCGAATACCTCGGCGACGACAAGGGTCGAGTGAAAGCCATGGTACTCCAAAAAATGGCACTTGGCGAACCGGACGCTTCCGGCAGACGCAGTCCTGTGCCCATAGAAGGCGCAACCGAAACCATCGAAGTCGACGAAGTGATTGTGTCGGTAGGTGTATCGCCTAATCCATTGATTCCAAATGCTTTCAACGGCTTGGAAGTGAGCCGAAAAGGAACCATTATTGTCAACCAGGATACTCTGCAGACCGGTTTGAAAGAAGTGTACGCCGGTGGCGACATTGTGCGCGGTGGTGCCACGGTCATCCTCGCGATGGGTGATGGGCGCAAGGCTGCAGCGGCGATGCACGCGGCGCTTCAATGACCCCAACTCGACATCCATTAGGAATTAGGAGACCGCGATTCCCCTCTAATTTTTGTACGTACTCTACCCCGGTGGCAATATTCAAACATGCTTTTGTTTGAATGTGGGAGATAATGTGTAATAAGAAAGAGACCCGCGCAGGGAAAACGAAAAAAACTAGTGTATAAAAACCATTGCGGGAACTCTTTCTTAAAATTATAACGAACAAAACGCAAAAAAAGGTGTTTATAACCCCGCATTCCGCTTCGCTGCATACGGGGTTATCAACATTGAACACCTCCGGTGTTACTCATTATGCCCAACGTGTTGGGACAAACCTGTGACAGGCTTGCAAGACCGGAAGGTCTTTACTTTTGATAACCCCTTGCAAGTGCGCAGCACGCAGCTCGGGGATGTAGCACATCGCTTCGAGGTGTAGCACGCAGCTCGGGGTATTACGCCCGGTTCAAGACAGAATCACTCCTTTCCATTCTGTTCCATCCCAGACATACAAACCTTTGGCGAGCGTGGTGTCACTTTCCTCTGCGTCAGCAGCAGGGCCGGGACAATAGACGAGCATGCCTTCACCATTGTCTTCGCATTCAACTAACGGCATATCAGGCGCTGTAAGATTGACACTGGGCAACAAAAGCCCCAGATTTGTGTTCAGACCATCGCCGATTTGGACAAATCCAAGATTGCACCGGCATTAGCCTCTTGTGTTGAACTGCCAATGACAACTTGTGCAGTTGCAACAGCTCCGCATACTGCTATCAATGCTATGAAAAACAGTATATATAACACATCTCTTAACGTTAAATTCATTTTCTTCGTTTCTATTATTTTTATTAATTAATAATTTATATTTTTCATATTCATTCACAATGAACCATTAACCATTAACCATTAATAATTAACCATTATTTTAGAAAATCCCTTGCTGAGTTGAACGAACGAAGAATTAAACGACTAAACTTGCTTGTACCAAACCAAGCAAAGGGGTAATGTGTATCACGGTTTTGTCCTGTTATTGTTCACATACACACATAAAAAAAGCGCGGACAAAACTCGATGTTATCCGCTCTTGAGGTCTTCGCATACCTAATCAACAAATAAATGAGTGAGTCCACGCCTTAAGCATGAACGTTCTCACTATCATTCTTGTTGATTTTTTTTGAAATTTGCGAAGTTTCAAGAGCAAGAATAAAAGCTAAAACGCTTTTCCAAAATGTCTTTACAATGTGTGTATTATCACATTATTTTTCTATCATACGCCAGTAATTTTTTACTTTTTTATTATTAATAGCAACCGCAAAGGTAAAACTTATTATTGAATTTTCAAACTATTTTTCATTATTTTTTTGCAACATACAAAAAAGCCGGTAAAGAGATTCAAACGAATAGCGAAACCACCCAACGAAAAAATGCGATTATTTTCTTGTGAAGTACAGAAAATTTTTCTACCTTTGCGGGCGAATTCTTAAAAGATATTATTATGTATTGGCTATTTAATTCTTCACTCGGACGGAAGTTCATCATGAGCATCACAGGTACCTGCCTTGTGCTTTTCCTACTTTTTCACATGTGTATGAATCTGGTTTTGGTGTTTTCGACCGAGGCTTATGACATGATTTGTGAATTTTTGGGTGCTAACTGGTACGCCGTCGTGGCAACCTTAGGTTTGGCCGGCTTAGCTGCCCTTCACATCCTTTACGGGACGTTGCTGACGTTGCAGAACAAGTCGGCTCGCGGCTCACAAGGCTATTCTTCCGGCAACAAAACGAAAACGGAGTGGTCGGCGAAAAACATGTATGTGTTGGGGCTATTCATCCTGCTCGGATTGGTCATTCACTTGTGCAATTTCTGGTACAAAATGCAGTTTGCAGAATTGATTGGTTCACCGGATGCCGTTGCAGCAGGTTCAGGATTGGTTATTGAACTGTTCTCAAAAGCCGTTTATGTGGTCATCTACCTCTTGTGGTTGTTTGCACTGTGGTTTCACCTCACGCATGGCGTGTGGAGCGCCTTTCAAACCCTTGGTTGGAACAATAAAACTTGGTACAGACGGTTGCACGGTATCTCTTGCATTGTAGCAACGATTATCGCCATCGGTTTTGCCGCCGCTCCCATTTATTTTGGTGTAGAAAGTCTGTTAAACGGAATAATGACACTATATTAATAAGGCTGTTCGACCCCTTTGGGGTCGTATGTTTATAGAAATCAAACCGTTTCCTATAAACATCTGACCCCGTAGGGGTCAAACGTAATTCGTAATTCGTAATTTTTAATTAATATGACAAAATTAGAAGCAAAAATTCCACAAGGTCCGTTGGCTGACAAGTGGACAAATTATAAAGACCATCAGAAATTGGTGAATCCGGCTAACAAACGTCGTTTGGACGTGATTGTGGTGGGTACAGGTTTGGCGGGTGCTTCGGCTGCCGCTTCCCTTGGCGAATTGGGATTCAATGTGTTGAATTTCTGTATTCAGGATTCTCCGCGCCGGGCACACTCGATTGCTGCACTGGGCGGTATCAATGCTGCAAAAAATTATCAAAACGACGGTGACTCGGTTTACCGTTTGTTTTACGATACGATTAAAGGGGGCGATTACCGTGCCCGTGAAGCGAATGTCTACCGTTTGGCAGAGGTGTCAAACAGCATCATCGACCAGTGTGTGGCGCAGGGTGTACCGTTTGCTCGCGAATACGGCGGCTTGCTCGACAACCGTTCATTCGGTGGCGCACAGGTTTCACGCACATTCTACGCTAAAGGACAAACCGGTCAACAGTTGTTGCTCGGTGCGTATTCGGCGTTGAGCCGTCAGGTTGAAAAAGGCTCGGTGAAATTGTTTACCCGTTACGAGATGTTGGATTTGGTAGTGATTGAAGGTCGCGCTCGCGGCATCATTGCTCGTAACTTGGTGACCGGAAAAATCGAACGCTTTGCCGCTCATGCCGTAGTTATCGGCTCGGGAGGTTACGGAAACGCATTTTTCTTGTCTACCAACGCCATGAACTCGAATGGCTCGGCAGCGATGCAATGCTACCGCAAAGGCGCATTGTTTGCTAATCCGGCGTTCGCACAAATCCATCCGACTTGTATTCCTGTGCACGGCGAATTTCAGTCGAAACTGACTTTGATGTCCGAATCGCTGCGTAACGACGGACGCATCTGGGTGCCGAAAAAGCTCGAAGATGCCAAAGCCATTCAGGCAGGCACTTTGAAGCCGACGGCAATCCCCGAAGAAGACCGCGATTACTATTTGGAACGTCGCTATCCCGCGTTCGGTAATCTCGTGCCGCGTGATGTGGCGTCTCGTGCTGCCAAAGAACGTTGCGATGCCGGTTTTGGCGTAAACAACACCGGTTTGGCGGTTTATTTGGATTTTTCGGCTGCTATTCAGCGTCTGGGTTTGAAAACCGTTGAGGCACGTTACGGCAACCTGTTCCAGATGTACGAAAAAATCACGGACGAAAATCCTTACGAAACGCCGATGATGATTTTCCCGGCTATCCACTACACGATGGGTGGTTTGTGGGTCGATTATGAATTGCAAACGACCGTTCAAGGCTGTTTCGCCATTGGTGAAGCAAATTTCTCCGACCACGGAGCCAACCGGTTGGGCGCTTCTGCATTGATGCAGGGATTGGCTGACGGCTATTTCGTATTGCCTTACACGATTCAAAACTATTTGTCAGACCAAATCGGCGTGCCTCGTTTCAGCGTGGAACGTCCCGAATTTGAGGCGGCAGAGAAAGAAATCGAAAATAAAATTTCTAAATTGATGAGTATCAAGGGCACTCGCTCGGTTGATACATTCCACAAAGCATTGGGTCACATCATGTGGAACAATGTGGGCATGGCACGCACCAAAGAATCGTTGGAAGCAGCGTTGAAAGAAATTCAAGCCTTGAAAAAGGAATTTTGGGCAGATGTATTCATCCCCGGCGAACCCAACACCTTGAATATTGAGTTGGAAAAAGCCTTGCGTGTAGCGGACTTCTTCGACATCGGCGAACTGATGGCTTTGGACGGTGTGAACCGCAATGAATCGTGCGGCGGACACTTCCGCGAAGAATATCAAACGCCCGAAGGAGAAGCGTTGCGCGACGACGAGCACTACGCGTATGCTTCTTGCTGGAAGTTTGAAGGCGAAGACAAAACACCGGAATTGGTGAAAGAGCCGTTGGTATATGAGTTTGTAGAACGTCAACAAAGAAATTATAAATCGTAATGGGAACCGTCATGGCGGGCTTGACCCGCCACCCCCTGCGAATAATTGGGGGATTGCGGGTCAAGCCCGCAATGACGACTAACAACAAATAAATAACAATCATGGACAAAGACATAAACATAAAAGTACGCGTTTGGCGTCAACAAGGTCCCAAAGCAAAAGGACATTTTGAAACTTACAAATTAGAAAACATCTCCGGCGGCACATCTTTCCTCGAGATGCTCGATATTTTGAACGAACAATTGATTCGTGAAAAACAGGAACCGGTGGTGTTCGACAACGACTGCCGCGAGGGTATTTGCGGGATGTGCTCGCTGTATATCAACGGTCATCCGCACGGTCCCGACAATTTGATTACCACGTGTCAATTGCATATTCGCCATTTCAAAGACGGTGAAACGATTACGGTGGAACCTTGGCGTTCGGCTGCCTTCCCGGTTGTTCGTGACTTGATGGTGGATCGCCATGCGTTTGACAAAATCATTCAAGCAGGAGGTTATATCAACGTGAATACAGGTGGTGTGCCCGATGCTAACGCGATTCCAATTTCCAAACTTGACGCGGATGAAGCGATGGATGCAGCCAGCTGTATCGGTTGCGGTGCGTGCGTAGCTGCTTGTAAAAACGGTTCAGCGATGCTGTTCGTATCGGCAAAAGTAAGCCAGTTAGCACTGTTGCCCCAAGGCAAAATAGAAGCGAAAGCGCGCGCTAAGGCGATGGTGAAACGGATGGACGAGCTTGGTTTTGGTAACTGTACCAACACCCGCGCTTGTGAACTCGAATGTCCGAAAGGCGTGAGCATCAGCAACATTGCGCGCTTAAATCGCTCCTTTTTGGGTGCGAAGTTGAGTGATTAAAATGGTGAAATAAAAGTATAGGGGCGTTGCATGCAACGCCCTTTTTTAATATGTCAACCTCACCCCAACCTGCACACCAATATTCAAAGGTTTATCTTTTCGTATTGTTTGCACAGTATTGTGATCATCAAAATAATAGTTGATGCCCGGCTCAACGAACAAGCCGAACGCGTCCAATAAGTTGTAATTCGCACCGATAGTACCGCTAAGCGACCATTGCAGTTCTGAGATGCTTAAGTCAGTCGTCGTATTTTCGACAGATTCCCGGCCTGACACGCATTTTTCGAGCATTCCTCCGGCAGAGGCATAAAGGGATAACCGGCGATTGTCGTAAAAAGAATACACCAGTTTAAGCGGTACGCCTACGTAATGCAGGCGAATATCTTTAGACGTTGAACTGCCATTGAGAAACGATTGCGTTTCAGTCGATTTTAGATAGGTATACGTCAATCCGCTTTCAAGTGCCCAATCTTTGGCAACCTGTTTTCGAATCGATAAACTGACGGCGACAGGCATATCATAGTGCACACCGGTTACAGAAACATTATCCGGCAGCAAATCTTTTAAAAGGGTCATAGGATTGGAAAATGTCCTGGGATACCATCCCTCAAGGTCTGTTGACGGAGAAGTTCTCTGATTGCCATACGCCAAAGCCAAAGTGACCGGACGTTTGGATTTTTTCCAAATAACCGGGTCATCTGCCCATTCCGTCCGTAGGGGCGAACCCTTGCGGTCGCCCTGGTCGGATTGCGTTTCGGCGGGTGGGGGGTCGGATTGCGTTTCAGCGGGTAGGGGCGAACCCTTGCGGTCGCCCTGGTCGGATTGCATTTCGGCGGGTGAGGGCGTGGGCGTGGTTGGAATGTCCCGTTCTTTTTTTATTTCATTGACTGCCAATAATTTAGGCTGTTGTTCTATCGTTGGTTTGATCATTTGTGGAATTTTGGATACCGGCAATTCAACTTGTTCTGACAATTCAACTTGTTCTGAAGTCTCCAAACAGACGGTTGAAATATACCATCCCATTCCAAGCAGCAGCACTATACACGCAGCAATGGCTGAAATACGACGCATCCACACGATACGCATGACGGGTGTATGCACAGGAGGCAGATCGCGTTCAATCTTTTCCCATACACCCTCGCTGACCGGCAACTCGTAGTTTTCCAATCGTTTGCGAAATTCCTTAGTCAATCTGTCATCTACCTTTTTATTCATGTTGGCGTGTATAATTTTTTACCTTTTCTGAAAGGGTTGCTTTTGCGCGCGCTAATTGTGACCTTGAAGAGCTTTCATTGATATGCAACCGGTTGGCAATTTCTTTATGTGACATCTCTTCAAATGTGTTGAGATTGAATACTGTTCGATAGCCGGCAGGGAGTTCGGCAACAAACTGCATTAAAACAGCCGGGGGCACACGGTCGAAATCGTATTCGGTATCCACAAGCGCCTCCTCCGGATATTCATCCAATGGAAACGTATCTCTCAAACTATTTTTTCGCAGATATTCAAGGGATAGATTGGTGAAAATTTTACTCATCCAAGCCTTCAAAGATCCTTCACTACGATACTGAAAGGAATGAATCGCCTCGAAAATTTTTATAAAACCATCGTGCAAAAGATCTTCCGATGTCCGGACATCACCGGTATAGCGGTAGCATATCCCCATCATGTGTTGGGCATAACTATCATAAAGATGTCTCCGAGAACTATTATCACCTTGTTGACATCCAGACACCAGATCTTTCTCATTCATTCGTTCTGTATGATGTTCGGCTTATAACAGCCTTACTTTACGTCCCAGACAATCGGATTGCTTTTAAATGCTTTGTAAATATCCTTGCCGTCTTTATCTGTTCCTGTTTTATATTTCAGGTTAAATTTGACCGTACCGGAGAATTTTTCCTTGTAATAAGAGATGTAATTGCTCATCTTAATTCCAAAAACAGTATTTTTTTCAGTAGAAGCCTTTGCGGTAGGGGCATTTTCAGCATCAACTTTCTTTGCCCGGATATACAACGTCGGAACGTCTTCGCCGTTTTCCACTGCCGGATTACAAATTAATTCGTATGTAAATTTCTGATCATCAGCTGCTTTTTGTGTAAACTTAAAAAACAGCATTTCGTCAATGTACGTGTTATACAACATCGCCACCTCAATGGAATCCGAATATGAATCGGACAGACAGGCTTCAAATTCAGTAACATCTGCTGGCATAGTCGCTTGCGTGCTGTCAATCTCGATATACTTGAAATTTTGAGCGTTCGGCACCTCTTGATTGGGCTGATCGTTCATATCCACCGTAAAAGCTACCCACAACAAACTGCCTTGTTCCAGAGAAACGCTTGCCAACGAGGGTACGGAATATTTACCATAAGGAGTCCGGATCACCGGAAGTTCACCTACCGACTCCACCACTGCCGGTTCGTCATAAATAGAATACACCGGTTCGCCGTTATCATTGTTACAGGCCGCAAAACCCAGTATTGCACACAATAAAACCGAAGCTTTAACTAAATTTTTCATCTCAATTACATTTTTAATTTATATATTTTATCTAATAAATGCAACAAAGTCAAAAACGCTGCACGAATAGAGTGTAAAATTAAAAAAAAAATCACAAACTAAGAAAGTGTCGGTGAAATAATTAACCGCTAACCATGAACCATTAATAATTATTTTGTACCTTTGCCCGAATATTTCAATGAAATGACACAATTATGAAAAAAACAGTACTCATTTTTGCCTTAATCGCTTGTCTGCCATTTTCAGCCACGGCAACGAAGAAGGTGAAACCTACGGTGGCATCCGACAACACGCGGGTGTATGTATCCCGGCGTCCGGATGCGGCGGATAGATTATTCAACTCCCAAGCCGTCGAAAATAAGATTGCAGAAATCGCCAAGTTGTTGAAAAATAAGAAGTTGGCTTGGATGTTTACGAATTGTTACCCCAACACACTCGACACAACGGTGCATTACCGCGTGTTGGACGGCACGGACGATACCTTTGTTTATACGGGCGATATTCACGCAATGTGGCTCCGCGATTCCGGCGCGCAGGTGTATCCGTATATTCAGTTGGCAACTAAAGACCCCGAATTGAAAAAAATGTTGGCAGGAGTCATCCAACGGCAGACGAAGTGTATTTTGATTGACCCGTATGCCAATGCGTTCAACGATGGCCCCACAGGCGGCGAATGGCAAAAAGACCGCACGAAAATGCTTCCGGAATTGCATGAACGCAAATGGGAAATCGACTCGTTGTGCTATCCCATCCGCTTGGCGTATGCCTATTGGAAAGAAACAGGCGATGCGAGCGTGTTCACCGAAGAGTGGGTGCAAGCCATAGAAAAGATTTTGGAGACGTTTAAAAATCAGCAACGCAAAGAAAATCTGGGCGCTTACCGTTTTCAACGGTTGACAGACCGTGCATCGGATACAATGTTGTGCGATGGCTGGGGACAGCCTGTGAATCCGGTGGGGCTGATTGCTTCGGCTTTTCGTCCGTCTGATGATGCCACGACATTGCTGTTTTTGGTGCCGTCCAATTTTTTTGCCGTGACCTCGTTGCGCAAAGCAGCCGAAATTTTGACCGCGGTCAAAAGCAATACGGAATTGGCAAACCAATGCCAAAATTTGGCACAAGAAGTGGAAACGGCTTTGAACACCTACGCTATCTACAATCACTCTAAATACGGACAAATCTATGCCTACGAAGTCGATGGCTTCGGCAATCAATCGCTGATGGACGATGCCAACGTGCCCAGCTTGTTGGCAATGGCTTATCTGGGCGATGTGGACGTGAATAATCCGGTTTATCAAAACACGCGCCGTTTTGTGTGGAGCGACAGCAATCCGTATTTTTTCTCCGGCACAGCCGGCGAAGGCATTGGCGGTCCGCACATTGGCTACAATATGGTGTGGCCTATGAGCATCATGATGAAGGCGTTCACCAGTCAGGACGATGCCGAAATCAAAACCTGCATCACGATGCTTTTAAACACTGATGCGGACACGGGCTTTATGCACGAATCGTTTAACAAAAACGACCCCACTAAGTTCACGCGCAAATGGTTTGCATGGCAAAACACGCTCTTTGGCGAGTTGATTATCTCGCTGGTAGAATCAGGAAAGTTGGATTTACTTAATACTATAAATTAAAGAAACGGTGTCATTGCGGGCTTGACCCGCAATCCCCTCACAAATAATTTAATCTAATGAAACATACACTTTTTACACTACTGTTCGCTTTGCTGTTTGCAGGCAATGCTTTTGCTGCCGACTTGACAAAATATGTGGACCCCCGCATCGGCACGGGTGGTCACGGACATGTGTTTATGGGCGCTAATGTGCCTTTCGGACTGGTACAGTTGGGACCAACGAGTATTCCGACTTCGTGGGACTGGACTTCCGGCTATCACGTGAGCGACACGACCGTCATCGGATTCAGTCACTTGCATTTGAGCGGGACGGGTTGCAACGATTTGGGCGATGTCACATTTATGCCTGTCGTAGGCGAGGTGACGTTGGCTCGCGGCACTGAAAAAGAGCCGGATTCCGGGCTGTGGTCGTATTTTAGTCACGCTTCGGAAATCGCGAAACCGGGGTATTACAAAACATTTTTGGATAGGTACAAAATTGGTGTCGAATTGACGGCGACTAAGCGAGTAGGGTTGCATAAATACACGTTTCCACAGGCACAAGATGCTTCCGTGGTGATTGATTTAGCGAACGGCAACGGCGATTCGACCGTCGAGAGTTATATTGTGCAGGATAATGACACGGTGGTTTCCGGTTATCGTCATTCCAAAGGTTGGGCAGACAATCAGTGGATTTATTTCACGGCGACTTTTTCTAAACCAATCAAGAAATTTGTCGTTTCTAAAGGCAATGAACGCCAATCAGGCACGTTGTTGAAAAGCAAAAAAACGTATGGTTTGGTCTATTTTGATACAAACGCAGGCGAGGAAATTTACGTGAAAGTAGCGCTTTCACCAACAGGTATTCCTAATGCAAAATGGAATTTGTCGCAGGAACTACCCGCATCGCCTAATAATGCAACCTTTCAGCAGACAATTGCGAATGCCGGCAAGGCTTGGAACGCGGAATTAAATAAAATTCAAATTAAGACAACAAACGAAACGACCCAACGCATTTTTTACACGGCACTGTATCACACCATGATTGCGCCGTCGGAATTTTGCGATGTTTCGATTCATCCGTCTTTCATAAACTATACAACCCTCTCATTATGGGATACTTACCGGGCAGCGCATCCGTTGATGACATTGATTCATCCGGAAAAGATGTCAAGTATTGTCAACACATTTTTGGGTATCTACAAAAAGCAAGGCAAACTTCCTGTGTGGCATTTGATGGGCTGCGAAACCAATTGCATGGTCGGTAATCCGGCGATTCCGGTGGTGGCAGATGCTATTTTGAAAGGCTACGGCGGCTTTGACGTGAATTTGGCGTATGAAGCCATGCGCACGTCGGCGATGCTCGATGAACGCGGACTGAAATACCTGAAAGAATACGGTTTTATCCCTTACGACAAGGAAGGCGAAGGGCTTTCCAAGGCAATGGAATACGGTATTGCAGATTGGGCGTTGGCACAAGTCGCTCTAAAATTAGGTAAAACGGACGATTACAACACTTTCCTCCAACGCAGCAAGGCGTATCAATACTATTTCGACAAAGAAACCGGTTTTATGCGCGGATTATCATCCGAAGGAACATTCCGTTCCGGACCATTTAATCCGTTCCAAGCCATACACCGCGAAAATGACTACACGGAAGGGAATGCTTGGCAATATACGTGGCTGGTGCCTCACGACGTGGACGGATTAGTCCAATTGTTTGGCAGTAAAGAAAAATTTATCTCAAAATTGGACTCCCTCTTTATCGTGGAGGGCGACTTGGGCAAAGATGCATCGCCCGACATCAGCGGACTCATCGGACAGTATGCACACGGCAACGAACCCAGCCACCACATTATATATATGTATCCCTACGTGGGGCAAGCGTGGAAAACGCAGGAAAAGGTGCGCGAAGTGCTCGAAACAATGTATACCGGCCAACCCGACGGCTTGAGCGGTAATGAGGACGTGGGTCAAATGTCGGCATGGTATATTCTGTCGGCAATGGGTTTGTATCAAGTCGAACCGGCAGGCGGAAAGTACATTCTCGGCAGTCCGGTTCTCGACGAGGCGATACTGAATGTGGGGAACGGCAAAACGTTCACGATTGTTGCTAAAAACAACAGTGTACACAACAAATACGTTCAAAAAGTATTCCTCAACGGCAAACGTTATGACAACTATTATGTTGATTTTGCGGACATTGCGGCAGGTGGAAAATTAGAATTTGTGATGGGTAGCAAACGATGACGGGATTTTCACGGATTTTGTCCATTGAATAAAAATTATTGTTATCTTTGCAGCCATAAATAAACAGTAAATATATTACAACAACAACTGCAACAGCATCAATGGAAGGCGTTTCGGCGAAATCCAATGTTTGAGCGCAATTTGGGCGTTCGGATATTTATGTATGTCATGCTGAGTTTTCTGGCATTGGAACTGCTGGCGTTCGGTTTTTTGTTGGATAAGATTCTGCTCGAAGCCGGCACTTACACGTATGCTATCGACGTTTTTAATTCGATTGTGCTGTATTTGTTTGCCGTAGATTTTATGCTGAAATTTTTCTGGAAAGACAACCAGTCGATGCAGATTGCGCCTTATCTGACGCTGCCGGTTAAGCGAAACCGGTTGTTTAATTTTCTGTTACTCAAGGAATTTAGCAGTTTTTGGAATCTCTTTTGGTTGTTTTTGGTGGTGCCTTTCGCGCTCAAATCCATTACGTTTTATTTCGGATTCGGCACGGCGGTTTTGTATATCCTGTTTTTCTATCTGGTTTGTGTCGGCATCAGTTTGTTGGTTAATTTGGTTAACAACCTGATAAGCAAGAGTTTTTGGTTCTATAGCCTGCCGGTGGTTTTGGTGATTGTTCCGGTCGCGCTTTCTCTCACAACCACGATTCCATTAGGTGATACTACTCAAAAACTTGGTAATTTGGTTTTGAATGATAATCCCTTAATTTGGCTTGGATTACTGCTTGTGTTGGCTGTGCTGTGGGTTTTGAACCAAACGCAGATGCGCACGGCCGTCTATAATGAATTGCAGGGTGAAAAAGCCGATAAAGTGTCATCGTTTTCCAATCTGTCCTTTTTAGACCGTTTCGGCGCCATCGGCGATTTCATGAATCTGGAAATCAAGATGATTTTCCGTTCCAAACGCCTGAAACAGCAGACGTTGGTAGCAAGCATTATTTGTATTGCCGGCTTACTGTGGATGTTGTACGGCGATGCGAAAATGGGTGCTTTTAATTTAGTCCTGTATGAAATTTTGACGATTGGCATGCTCGGAATTATTATGGGGCAGTATATTTTTACGGCCGAATCGTCTTTTTTCGACGGTCTGATGTCCCGCAAATTACCGGTGTTCGTCATGTTGAAAAGTAAATACCTGTTGTATTCCGCTTATTCACTGTTTGTTACGCTGTTGTTGCTGGTACCGGTATTTCACGGAAAATTGGACTTGCTCTTATTGTTAGCCCTTTTCTTTTACGTGACAGGACCCATCTATTTCATGATTTTCCAAAATGCCGTCTACAATAAAACTTACTTCGATTTGTTCGACAAAGGGATGATGAATTGGAAAGGACAGTCGGGCAATATGGTTGTGATCACGATGATTACCATGTTTTTGCCGGTTATACTCGTACTCCTATTGTATGCGATAATCGGTCAAACGCCCACGTATTGGTTTATGCTGATGACGGGATTGGCGTTTACATTCACGAGCAACCGGTGGTTGCAGTGGACGTACAAGCGTTTTTTAGGGCGCAGATATAAAAATATGGAAGGATTTCGCAGCAATGCCTAAAAAATAAAATAATATGGAACTACAACTGAAAGATTTAGTAAAGCGATTCGGCGATAAAGTCGCCTTAGATATTCCGGAATTAACGGTCGAAAAAGGAACGTTATTGGGCTTGGTGGGCAACAACGGAGCCGGAAAAACGACATTGTTCCGCCTGATTCTCGATTTATTGAAAGCCGATTCGGGCTATGTGTTAAGCAACGGCGTAGAAGTGAGCAAATCGGAAGATTGGAAAGCGTATACGGGTTCTTTCATCGACAACCGGTTTTTGATCGATTTCCTCACGCCCGAAGAATATTTTTCGTTTGTGGGCGGAACCTACGGCTTAAGCAAAGAAGAAATAGAGGCGCGATTGGCCGCTTTCGGGCGTTTTATGAACGAGGAACTATTGGGACAAAAGAAATACATCCGCAATTTTTCAGCCGGAAACAAACAAAAAATCGGTATCATAGCCGCCATGATGGTTCAACCGGACGTGCTGATTCTGGACGAACCGTTCAATTTCCTTGACCCGTCGTCTCAAATCGAAATCCGAAACATGATACTGAAAATGAATCAGGAGCGTCAAACAACGGTATTGATTTCCAGTCACAACCTGAATTACACGACCGACATTTCCACGCGTCTGGTTTTATTAGAGAAAGGGCTAATCCTCAAAGATATGACCAATTCGCCGGAAGCCATCGCCGAATTAAACAACTATTTTATCGAAAAAGCCAACGATTAATTTGTAAATACCAAAAATAATACATACCTTTGCTGCGCGTAAACCAAAGAAACAGATTAAAAACAAATTAAATTTTAAAATTATGTCTATTGAACAACAGGAAGCAATCAAACAGCGTTCTTATGCCGAAGCCATGCGCTACATGAGTAATGCCAAGGAAACGTTGCAAAAAGCTCGCAAAGAGAACAATCTTTATGCCGACAAAAAGTATGTACGTACCGCTTGTGGAACGGCGTACAACGGTGTATTACTCGCTTTGGATAGCTATTTAACATTGAAAGGTGTTGATATGCCCAAGAAAAAGCGCAGATCCATTGAGTTCTATACCTCCCATGTGGCCCAATTGGATGGGAAACTGCTCAAAGAACTTAATGTTACTTATGACATTCTGCATTTATCCGGCTACTATGATGGCATACAAGATGCCATAGTTGTAAAAAGAGGGTTTGAACACGCTTACGACATCATCGACCACATCAAGCCTAACCACGTGATAGAGTTGCCACCCGCAAAGCCCTCATTACTAAATTGGGTGGTTTCGCTATTCGTTTGAATCTCTTCACCGGCTTTTTTGTATTTTGCAAAAAAATAATGAAAAATAGTTTGAAAATTCAATAATAAGTTTTACCTTTGCGGTTACTATTAATAATAAAAAAGTAAAAAATTACTGGCGTATGATATAAAAATAAATGTGATACACACATTTTAAACATTTTGGAAAAAGCGTTTTTGCTTTTATTCTGGTTTCACGAAACTTCGACACTTTCTTGAACTAACCTAAGAATATAGTGATAACGTTCACGCTGATTGGCGTGGGCATTACTTGTATTTATTTGGTTAGTTGGGCAGTCGAAGGCCTCGTGAAGCGAATAAATTGAGTTTTGTCCCGCTTTTTTTATGTGTGTATGTGAACAATAACAGGACAAAACCGTGATACACATTACCCCTTTGCTTGGTTTGGTACAAGCAAGTTTAGTCGTTTCATTCTTCGTTCGTTCAGCTCAGCAAGGGGGTTTTTAAAATAATGGTTAATGGTTAATGGTTAATTATTAATGGTTAATGATTAATTGTGAATGAAATATGAAAAATATAAATTATTAATTAATAAAAATAATAGAAATGAAGAAAATGAATTTAACGTTAAGAGATGTGTTATCAATACTGTTTTTCATAGCATTGATAGCAGTATGCGGAGCTGTTGCAACTGCACAAGTTGTCATTGGCAGTTCAACACAAGAGGCTAATGCCGGTGCAATCTTGGATTTGTCCAAATCAGGTGATGGTCTGAACACAAATCTCGGGCTTTTGTTGCCCAGTGTCAATCTCACAGCGCCTGATATGCCGTTAGTTGAAGGCGAAGCCAATGTAGAAGGCATGCTCGTCTATTGTCCCGGTGGTGGAGGCAATCTCGCCAAAGGCTTGTATGTTTGGAGTGGGACGGAATGGAAAGGGGTGATTCTGTCTTGAGAATTAAAAATTAAAAATTAAAAATTACGAATTAAAATTGACAATTAACAATTGACAATTACGCTGATTGGTTAGAACCTCATTTTCACCTCATTTTTTTTACAAAACAACCTCAGTAGCTTGTATGGTTGTTTTGTAGAAAAATGAGGTGGAAATTAGGTTTATTCTGGAAAAACAGATAGAAAAAAAATAAACAGATAAAAAGTATACATGATGAAAAGAAAGAATATGATTAGGAGATTGCGGATCAAGTCCGCAATGACAGTATTGCTCATTACCGGCGCGTTGGTAACCGGTAATTATTCACCGTCTTTTGCCGCCCCTGCGACAAAAGCCTCTGCCACACCACAAGTGTTAATCGGAGCAGGCGACGCACCGCGTGCCGGAGCCATGCTTGACCTAAATTCGACGACTCAAGGGTTATTGTTGCCCACCATTGAGTTAACGGCAGATACGACCGAGTTTGTGTTGGTGGATACGGATAAAGCCTCGGCTTATGGAATGATGATTTACAACACCAATGATGAAGTCGCTGACGGTAAAGGCGTGTATGTCTGGTCAGGGTCGGCGTGGTATCTGATGACTGCATTTCCTGTCAGCGTGCTTCTTGATCCGGATGCCATTACGTATGGCACCATCGGTCTTCAAGAACCATTGACGCTGGTGCTTAAACCCGATCAGGTACAACACAAATCGGTTATCTGGGACAGCAGTAATAAGACAGTTGCAACCGTTGATCAAACCGGTGTGGTGACCACGCTTTCCAATGGCTCCACAACCATTACAGCAACAACCGCAGACGGACAGGTAGCTACCTGTGTAGTAGGGGTACAAAGTACTTGCACCGATGGGGTGTTTGCAGCTGACCTGTGCTGGAGCACAGAATCCAAGACTGTGACGAATGTACAAATTGCATGCGATGAAGGCTGGCGCGTTCCTACTGTTGATGAGTTAAGCGCGGCTGCTGGCAATGGAATATTAGGGTTGACCAATATTAACTACTGGTGCAGCGAAACGGAGTTCACGGAGACTGTGGAGGGGGGGTGCCAGACTTTGTCTCGGTCGTGTGTGAATGGCATCGACGGTACTGTGACACTTGTGCCTGTTGTGATTGCTATCCCTCCTACTGATTTCGTATATGGTTATGTAGGTATAACGCCTACTGAATGTGGAGCCACTAGACCTACAATGCCCACATGCAACGCGTCGATTGTGGGACAGAATCACACTGGCCTGCAATGTGAACCTCCTTGCAGCACCTGCGATCGTAACGGTTTGGGTAAACCTTTTTCACTGTATCTGTATAAATGTTCAATCATCAAATATCCATCGGCTTGTTCTAATGCGGATGCAACGACAACTAATGAGCTAAAATGCATCATGATGTAAAATCAAAAGAACGTTATTATTGATTTAGGTGGCGGCAGAGCGTCAATTCAAAACGCAGTGGAGACTATGCGCGCTTCGGATAGGGGTTAACTCGATCTACTCCGTCCGGGGCGGCTAAATGGAACGAACACAAGGATTGATTCTAAATTGTTAGATAAGACACAAGAGAGTAGTAGAGAGGGTTGCATGCCCAAAGTCGAAATCAGGTATCAAAGTAGCATGTAACTTAAAATACGTGGACTTCACACAAGCGACTGATGAATTTGAACAAAATCGCAAGTTTATTGTTTTAATTATAGGTAGGGGCGAATTGCATTCGCCCACTAACTGAAGTTATTAGTATAAATTAAAAAATAAACATTATGTGGAGTTTCATCGTGTGGATCGCCATCGGCGCAGTTGCCGGATGGTTGGCAGGTAAAATTTTAGGTTCAACAAAAGGTTGGATTGTAAACATCATCGTCGGGATCATTGGTGGTACCATCGGCGGCTGGGTCTTCGGCTTACTCGGAATCGGCGATCCCACCAGCTGGCTTGGCAGCATCATCACCTCAACGGTAGGTGCCGTGATTTTGTTGTGGATTCTGTCTCTTTTCAACAAAAAAAGTTGATTTCCGTTACCCCTATGTTACCCCAGGCGAAGCCTGGGGCTAGGTTATACCGCCCTTTCAGGGCGATCAAACAATACCAAGTAGGCTGAAAGCCTTATATATTCTAGCCCAATGGCAACGCCTTGGGTAAAAAAATAGGGCATCACTTGGGTAAAAAAAAACAGGGCATCGCCCTGTTTTTTTTGTGAGGATTTTTATTGCAACAAAATAGCCTGCCGATAGTCATAATGACTCCAAGCATTCATCAAGCGTTTTTGTTCCAACCGTTCGCTGCCCAAGAACATGGATGTCACACGCTCGCTTATGCTGTTGCCCGATTCTTCCAACAATTTAGTGAAAAAATCTTTTTCTGCCGGATAGTCTTTGGTGGAATAGCCGGTCACGTCCGCTAATTTGGCTGCGGCTTCGATGGCATCGTTGATGCCGCCCAGTGCGTCAACTAATCCTAATCCAAGGGCTTGATTGCCTGTCCAGACGCGCCCTTGACCGATGGCGTCAATTTGTTCTTTTGTTTTGTTACGTCCTGAAGCACAACGACTTAGAAACGTGTCGTAGCCGCGTTCCACATAGGCTTGCAACATCGCGCCCTCGCTATCGGTGAGTGGACGTGCAGGCAAAATCCCGAGACCAATCAAAGGAATAGACAACACATCGCCGGCAAAATTGGAATATTTGTTGGTCGACACACCGTCGTAAGTCGCCCCCATGCGTTTCGCCAACTGTGCGCCATTCGGAATTATGCCGAATATGCCGATAGAACCCGTGATGGTTGTTGGTTCGGCAATGATTTTATTTGCTCCGGCCGAAATGTAATAGCCGCCTGACGCTGCCACGTTGCCCATCGACACCACAATCGGTTTCACAGCACGTAATTCCTGCACGGCATGCCAGATTTGTTCGGATGCAAATGCACTGCCGCCCGGCGAATTGACCCGGAACACGACCGCTTTCACGTCGTCATCTTTTTGCAATTTTTTCAATTCTTTGACGTATTCTTTCGCAGTAATCGTGCTCTCGCCTCCGGATAAAAAGGATGGCACGGCGTCTTCCACGATTTCACCTTCGGCATATAAAATAGCAATCGTTTCTTTGCTTTTGGATTTGCGGTCGGCAGGCAACGATTTCAAATCCTTTACAGACGCTAATTCCAAATCGTCTTTTTCTTTCGTGCCTACTTTGGCTCTCAAGAGTTTTTCAACTTCGTCTTGATATTTTAATCCGTCAATCAACTTGTAATCAACCACTTTCTTTGGGTCAACAAACGTCAAACATTCGTCGGCATATTGATTCAGTTGCTCGACGGAAATGCCGCGACTTTCCGAAATACCTGTCAACAACGAGTTCCAAATATCGCCCAGATAAGCAGTTACCTGTTCGCGATTGGCGTCACTCATTTTTTGTTCGGTGTAGGGTTCAACAGCCGATTTGTAGGTGCCGACTTTGTACACTTGCATTTCAATGCCCCATTTTTCAAGAATTTGCTTGTTGAACTGAATGGAGGTTGCTAACCCGCGAAAATCGAGCACCCCTTGTGGGTTCATGAAAATCGTATCCGCTACCGAACAAACCGCATAAGCCTTCTGCGTATAATTTTCGGAATAGGCAATGATGAATTTGCCCGTTTTTTTGAAGTCCAGCAAGGCGTTGCGAATCGGTTCTACCGTTGCATAGCCCGACATCAGCATACCGCCTTCCAAGTAGATGCCTTTGATTTTAGCATTTGTTTCTGCCTTTTTGATGGAAGAAAGAATGTCGTTCAAACCCACTTTTTCAATCGACGAACCGCCAAATTCCAAGAAATCGAATGGATTGGAGGTTGCACGGTCGGTCACAACCGCATCCAGATTGATTTTTAACACCGATTTGTCGTGCAATTCGTGTGTCGACGAATTTACCGACGAGGCAATGATACCTATCAAAAAGATAAATGACAAAAAGAACAAAATTCCACCGGCGAGGAATACTCCCAGCGTGGATGCAAACACCATTTTTAAGAAATTCTTCATAAGTTTACTGTATTTTTATGTTTATTTATTTTTTGCATTTTTCGTTCTTGTAGTCCGTTAGGAATGTTTCGTCCGGTAGAAAACATGCCGCTATCCCTCCTTAACGGGATGGAAATAATCGTATCAACAATTTCCTTTTGGTCAACTTCCTTTTGGTCGCTGACTATCGTCGTGACGGGAAATAGCCGCAACGTATCGCGCACAAGCAGTTCCACGTAATTTTTAGGCAGTACCACTTTGGCAATTACCTTTGGCTTCATTTTTTCTTTTTGAGCCTGCAAACCGGCGAGCAAATTTGCATAACGTTGGCTGAGATTGGCGTTGATTTTCAGATACTTATCCAAATGGGCATTGTACCACACCAACGAAGTATCGAACGTTTGTTCGGTAATTTTATGTTTGTCGAAAACAGAATTGAGCAACTGCTGTTTGCGCACCGAATCGCCTGAAAAAATCATATAATTGTCGGAGATGACGTTCTCAGCCAGGTGGAGGTCAAACAGCACGTTTTCCATCTTGCTGTCCGACAGCACATAACGCGGACGTCCGTTGCAAGCCGTCAACACACACAAGCACACCGTTATCAGCCCGATACGACTAATTTTCAGGGGATTGCGTGTCTCGACTACGCTCGACATGACGTCTATCAAGTCCGCAATGAGGTGTCTATTATTATTTTTCAGCATCTGTAATTTTTTTTTCAAAACTTTTTGCCAGAGAATCGCGATAAAAAATCAGTATTGCAACAATGCCCACGCTAATAGCGGCATCTGCCAAATTAAAAATATAGCGAAAAAAGACAAACCCGCGCCACTCAAAAAATGGGAAATAGAACATGTCGACCACTTTTCCGTTGAACCAAGAGGTGTAACCGCCTTCCGGTGGAAAGAGCGTAGCCACTTGCGTAGGTGTACTTTCACTAAAAATCACTCCGTAGAACACGCAGTCGATGCAATTTCCCATCGCGCCCGCCAGCACCAAAGCAACGCAGATAATATAGCCCCACGAAAAATTGCGTTTAACCAACTGAGCGAGGTAATAAATGACCACTCCGGACGCCACAATGCGAAAAATCGTGACAAATACTTTGTTCATGATTTCGATACCCATCGCGATTCCGGGATTTTCCACAAAACGGATGATGAACCAATCGGTGAACACAATATCCTCAAACAGAGCCAGATGCGTCTTGACCCAGATTTTGATGACTTGGTCGAGCAGCAAAAGAAACAACACTATAATAGTAGCCCAAACGCCTTTATTTTTCATTCAACTGACTAATAAATAGATTACGGGGCAAAGATACAAAATAATTGTTAATGGTCAATGGTTAATGATTAATTGTTTTGCCATCATTTAGAAAAATCAGGCAAAAATTGTGAGTGTGAAAAATTTTTTCTACTTTTGCGCTGTCATTGTGGGACGACGAAGTCGTGCCTGTCCTGAACTTGATTCGGGAACCCGCAATCTCCTGATAAAAAATATAAAAATATGAATATCTCATATAATTGGCTGAAAGACTACTTGAAATTCGATTTGACGCCCGAACAACTGTCGGACGCGCTGACGTCTATTGGCTTGGAAACTGGCGGTATTGAAACCGTCGAAACGATTAAAGGCGGACTTAAAGGCTTGGTAATCGGACATGTACTGACTTGCGTTAACCATCCAAACTCCGACCATTTGCACGTGACAACCGTCGATTTAGGTACCGGCGAACCCCAACAAATCGTCTGCGGCGCACCCAATGTGGCGGCAGGACAAAAAGTAGTGGTCGCGACCGTCGGCACTGTGTTGTATGATGGCGACGAGCCGTTTACCATCAAAAAATCAAAAATTCGCGGCGAAGAATCCAACGGCATGATTTGCGCCGAAGACGAAATCGGCATTGGAACGAATCACGAAGGCATTATCGTCTTGCCGTCCGACGCTCCGGTAGGTTTACCGGCAAAAGATTATTATAAGATAGAAAGCGACGCAATTTTGGAAGTCGACATCACGCCCAACCGCGTGGATGCAGCCTCTCACTATGGTGTGGCGCGCGATTTGGCAGCATACCTACAAATACAGGTGCAAGGTGCAAGGTACAAGGTGCAAGGTGCAAGGTGCAAGGTGCAAGATTCGCTTCACCCTTCACCTTTCACCTTTCACCCTTCACCTTTCACCCTTTTTCGTCCTTCGGTGGATGCTTTCCAAATCGACGATAAATCGCCTGCCGTGACGGTAGAAGTAATTGATACAGAGGCGTGTCCGCGTTATTCGGGCGTCACTATTAAGAACGTGAAAGTGGGCGAAAGTCCTGCCTGGCTCAAAAATCGCTTGGAAAGTATTGGTGTGCGCTCCATCAATAATATTGTGGACGTGACCAATTATGTGTTGCACGAAACCGGACAACCGTTGCACGCTTTCGATGTGGCGCAAATCAAGGGTGGTAAAATTGTCGTGCAAACGCAACCTGACGGCACCTCATTTATTACGCTGGATGGCGCAAAACGTACATTGTCCGATAAAGATTTGATGATTTGCAGCCTGACCGAAGGTCTGTGTATCGCCGGCGTATTTGGCGGCTTGGATTCGGGTGTGACCGAAAAAACAACCGATATTTTCCTCGAATCAGCCTATTTCAACCCCACACGCATCCGCAAAACAGCACGCCGGCACGGTCTGAACACCGATGCCTCATTCCGTTACGAACGCGGTGCCGATCCCAACAACACGCTGTATGTTTTGAAACGCGCGGCGTTGTTGGTCAAAGAAGTGGCCGGTGGCGCGATCACAGGCGATGTGATCGACATTTATCCGCAACCCATCAACAATTTTGTGGTGGAACTCAGCCTGAACAAAGTTAATTCGCTGATTGGCAAGGAAATACCTGCCGAAACAATCGAAAGCATCCTGAAAAGCCTTGAAATCCGCCTCATGGGCAAAGCCGGCGATGTGTGGACGCTCAACGTGCCCACCTACCGCGTGGACGTGACACGCGACGTGGACGTAATCGAAGAAATCCTCCGCATCTATGGCTATAATAATGTCGAGATTGGTGAGGAAGTGAAATCGACATTATCCTACAAAACAGCCACCGACCGCAGTCACGAATTGCAAAACCTGATTTCAGAGCAGTTGACAGGCGTCGGATTCAATGAAATTTTGAACAATTCGCTGACGGCCGCCGCCTATTACGAAAACAACACCGCGTTCCCAAGTGAAAATTGTGTCTTGCTAAAAAATCCCTTGAGCAACGACCTCAGCGTGATGCGTCAAACGCTTTTATACGGCGGTCTGGAATCCATTCGTCGCAATCGCAACCACAAAAATCCGGATTTGAAATTATATGAATTAGGCAACACTTACACCTATTCTGTCATTCCCGCGAAGGCGGGAATCCCCGGCAACAAAGACGCAAATTATCTTGCGTCCCCTTTCACCGAAAATTTCATGTTGGGATTGTGGCTAACAGGGCGTTCATTAAACGCCAATTGGTTGCATCCGGCAGAAGATTCGTCGGTGTATGAATTGAAAGCCTACGTCGAAAATGTATTGCAGCGATTGGGATTGTCGGCACAAAAAGTGTTCTACAAGCCGTTTAGCGACGCTGTTTTTGCATCCGGACTACAAATCGAAAATCTCGGTGGCAAATCCTTGGGCAAATTAGGCGTCTTGAAAAAAACAGTCACCAAGGCATTTGACATCCCTGTGGAAGTCTTTTTTGCAGAACTGAATTGGAACGCGATTTTAAAAGCAGCCAAAAACAGCACAGTGAAACAGACGGAAATTCCAAAATTCCCATCCGTCCGTCGCGACTTGGCATTGCTGGTAGACAAAGCGGTAACTTTTGCCGAAATAGAAAAAATCGCCGTCCAAACAGACAAAAAACTCCTGAAAGAAGTGACCCTGTTTGACGTCTACGAAGGCAAAAACCTCCCCGAAGGCAAAAAATCCTACGCCGTCAGCTTCATCCTCCAAGACGAAGAAAAAACGCTGAACGACAAACAAATAGATTCACTAATGGCAAACATACAAAAAAATTTAGAACAAAAATTAGGAGCAACATTAAGATAACACACAAATTATGAATGATGAATTATTGAGCAATCACAAATAATTCATAATTCATAATTCATAATTAAAAAACATGGGAAGAGCATTTGAATACCGGAAAGCGACAAAATTGAAACGATGGGGCAACATGGCCCGGGTGTTTACAAAATTAGGCAAGCAAATCACGATTGCCGTGAAAGAGGGTGGGGGTGACGCCGACACAAACCCGCGTTTACGCGTGCTGATTCAGCAGTCGAAGAAAGAAAATATGCCGAAAGAAAACGTAGAACGCGCCATCAAAAAAGCGACGTCCAAAGATTTCACGGACTATAAAGAAATGGTGTACGAAGGCTACGGCCCATTTGGCATCGCGATTGTAGTGGAAACAGCAACGGACAATACGAATCGCACCGCCGCCAATGTACGCAGCTATTTCACTAAATTTGGTGGCTCTCTGGGTGTCACAGGCAGTTTGCAATTCCTGTTCGACCGCAAATGCGTCTTCAAAATCACCCCAAAAGAAGGCGTCGATTTGGAAGAATTGGAATTGGAATTGATTGATTTGGGCGTAGACGAAGTAGAATTTGACGAAGAAGAAAACGTCATCCTCATTTACGGCGAATTTCAATCCTATTCTGCTATCCAAAAATACTTGGAAGAAAACGGCTACGAAATCAACTCCGCCGAATTTGAACGCATCCCCACAGACTACAAGGAAGTGACCGACGAACAACGGGAAACCATCGACAAACTGTTAGAAAAATTTGATGAAGACGAAGACGTGCAAAACGTCTTCCACAATATGAAATGAGAAACGATAAAAAAATAGAAAAAAAGCAGTACCGCTCATTAGTGACCGGCAGTTGGTTGTTGGTAACTGTTAACTGGTTACTGTTAACTGCTAACTGTTTGGCGCAGCAAACGGTGACTTCGCCGCAGTTGGTGGTCAGCATCGTGGTTGACCAGTTGCGGGGCGACTATCTGCATTATTTTTCTCCGACTTTTGGTGAGCGGGGTTTCAAACGTCTGATGAACGAAGGGTTGGTCTATTACTCGGTCGATTTTGGTTTTCCAAACAAGAGTGGCGCGGCGAGTATAGCAAGCATTTACACTGGGGCGTATCCTTCTGAAAACGGTATCACGAGCGATACAAAATACGATTTAACGACCAATCGTGTGGTGTCGATTGTGGCTGACGACAGCTATTTAGGCAATTACACATCCGATCGTTTGTCACCCATGGCTTTGCTGGCGTCCACGATTGGCGATGAACTGAAAATCGCGACACAGGGCAAAAGCCAAGTGATCGCCATTGCGCCCAACGCTGCCGAGGCGATTGTCGCGGGCGGTCGGAGTGCCACGTGCGCGTTGTGGTTGGACGATTACAATGGACGTTGGGCAACGAGTACCTATTATAAGGACGTGCCGCGTTTTGTCGATCGCTATAATTCAACCGAAGCACCGGCGAATTTTTCCGAAAAGGTGTGGCAACAGTCCCTTTCTCATTACACCGGATTCCCATATACAAAGCGCACATCGCAGTTTTCGCATAAATTTTCAAAATCCAATCAAGATTATCGACGATTTAAGCAGTCGGCACTCATCAACACGGAAGTCACCAATTTGGCAACCTATATCATTAATCAAACGCCTTATCGTACAACTGTGGCGCCCGATTTTTTGGCACTTACCTATTACGCAGGCAATTATAGATACGGAAAAGAGCCGGAAGAATACAGCTACGAGGTGCAGGACACCTATTATCGCTTGGATAAAGAGTTGGAAAAACTGTTTGATCACCTCGAACGTCGCATCGGATTGAGACACGTGCTGATTATTTTGGCTTCGACAGGCTATTATGACGAATTGGCTTCGACCATTTCAGCAGGCTCAATGACCGGAAGTTCAGTGATCGCAGCAGGCGAATTTTATCCCGAACGCTGCAAAGCCCTCCTCAACATGTACCTCATGGCGATGTACGGTCAAGGCAACTGGGTATTAGCCTATCACGATCACCAAATTTATCTCGACAAAAAATTAGCAGAAGACAAAAAAATCAACCGCAAAGAACTCATCCAAAATGCCACCGATTTTGTAGCCCAATTTTCAGGCGTACAATCTTGTAGGGGCGTATCACATACGTCCTCCTCAACGGATTTGCCCGAAAACAAAGGCATAAACACAAAAATCAGCGGCGATCTATTCATAGACCTGCAACCGGGATGGACAGAAATGAACGCACAAAACCAAGCCAAAGATTATTCACGCAACGACGCCATCCTTGCACCACTGTTCATTTTTGGCGACAATCTCAAACACCAACAAATCTACCGCCAAATCAAGGCAACAGAAATAGCACCAACCGTCTCCTCAATCCTCCGAATCCGCTCCCCAAATGCGAGCAAAGACGTTCCTTTGTTGGACGTCATTGCGGGCTTGACCCGCAATCCCATGAAGTGATGGGATAATTAACAGGAGATTGCGGGTATCCTGAACTTGATTCAGGACCTTCAATGACGATTAAAAAACAAAAAACAATAATAAAATGGGTTTTAACGATATTTTATCAAAGGTGTTTGGGAACAAATCCCAACGCGACCTCAAAGAAATTGATCCGTATGTGCAAAAAGTGCTGGCGGTGTATCCAAGCGTCGAAAAATTGTCGAACGACGAGTTACGCAACCGCACACAGCAACTATTGGCTGACATTCAGTCACGCGTAGCAAAAGAAACGGAAAAGATAGCAGAATTGCGCGCTTCCATCGACAGTTTGGAATTGGAAGACCGCGAAAAAGTGTGGGCGGAAATCGACAAAATCGAGAAAGAAGTCACCGAAACGCACGAAAAAACGCTGGACGAAATTCTACCGGAAGTGTTTTCAATCGTGAAAGACACGGCACGCCGATTCACCGAAAGCGAAGAAATTCGCGTGACGGCAACCGATTTTGACCGTCATTTGGCAACCAAACACGATTTTGTGACCATCGACGGCGACACAGCCGTTTTCAAAAATCACTGGATGGCAGGCGGCAACGAAATCACGTGGGACATGATCCATTACAACGTCCAGTTGTTTGGTGGGGTCGTGCTGCACAAAGGAAAAATCGCCGAAATGGCAACCGGTGAAGGTAAAACATTGGTGGCAACGCTGCCGGTGTTCCTGAACGCGATGACGCGCAATGGGGTACACGTGGTGACGGTCAACGACTACCTGTCCAAACGTGACTCGGAGTGGATGGGACCGCTGTATATGTTTCATGGACTGTCTGTGGACTGCATTGACAAGCATCGCCCGAACTCCAACGAACGTCGCAAAGCCTACGAAGCCGACATCACGTTTGGCACGAACAACGAATTTGGCTTTGACTATTTGCGCGACAACATGGCGATTAGTCCGGCTGATTTGGTGCAACGCAAGCACAATTACGCGATTGTCGATGAGGTCGATTCGGTCTTGATTGACGATGCACGAACGCCGCTGATTATCTCCGGTCCTGTGCCCAAGGGCGAAGACCAGCTGTTTGAAGAATACCGCACCCGCATCGAAAATGTCGTGGATGTGCAACGCAAATTGACCAACAGTCTGCTGGCAGAAGCGAAAAAACTGATTGAAAGCAGCGACGAAAAGCAGCAGGAGGAAGGTTTTAAGCTGTTGTTCCGCTCCTATAAAGGGATGCCGAAAAATAAGGCACTCATCAAATTTTTGAGCGAACCGGGCGTGAAAGCACGCATGCTGAAAACGGAAGAGTTTTACATGCAGCAGCAAAATAAGGACATGCACCTCATCACGGACGAACTGTATTTCGTGATTGACGAGAAAAATAACTCGATTGAATTGACCGACAAAGGTCACGAGGCATTGGCGGGACATTCCGACGATCCCGATTTTTTCGTGTTGCCCGATATTGGTGTGAAAATTGCAGAAATTGAAACTCAAGCATTTGCCGACGATGAAAAACAGGCAAAAAAGGACGAATTGATGCAGAATTACGCCGTGAAATCGGAACGCGTGCACACGGTTAATCAGCTGTTGAAAGCGTATTGCTTGTTTGAAAAGGACGACGAATACGTCGTGATTGATAACAAAGTCATGATTGTGGACGAGCAAACCGGACGTGTGATGGAAGGTCGTCGCTATTCCGACGGTCTGCATCAGGCGATTGAAGCGAAAGAACGCGTGACGGTAGAGGCTGCTACACAGACGTTTGCGACGATTACGTTGCAAAATTATTTCCGTATGTATCACAAACTTGCGGGGATGACCGGTACGGCGGAAACGGAAGCGGGCGAGTTGTGGGATATTTACAAATTGGATGTGGTGGTGATTCCGACCAACCGTCCGATTGTGCGCGATGATATGAACGACCGCGTCTACAAGACGGCGCGTGAAAAATATACGGCTGTTATTGATGAAATTATCAAACTGAAAGAAGCCGGTCGCCCCGTTTTGGTGGGCACGACGTCGGTTGAAATTTCAGAATTGTTGAGCCGCATGCTTAACCTGCGCAAGATTCCGCACAATGTGTTGAATGCGAAATTGCACCAAAAGGAAGCGGATATTGTGGCACAAGCCGGTCAAACGGGTACGGTGACGATTGCGACGAACATGGCGGGTCGTGGTACCGACATCAAGCTATCGCCCGAAGTGAAAGCTGCCGGCGGTTTGGCGATTATCGGGACGGAACGTCACGATTCTCGACGTGTGGACAGGCAGTTGCGCGGTCGCGCCGGTCGTCAAGGCGACCCTGGTTCGTCCGTTTTCTTCGTGTCGCTCGAAGATAATTTGATGCGTCTGTTTGCCAGCGAACGCATTGCCGGCATGATGGATCGCATGGGCTTCAAGGAAGGCGAAGTGCTGGAACACAAATTTCTCAATCAAGCCGTGGAACGCGCCCAAAAGAAGGTGGAAGAAAACAATTTTGGTATTCGTAAACGGTTGCTGGAATACGACGACGTGATGAATTCGCAACGTGAAGTCATCTACACGCGACGTAAGCATGCTTTGGTGGGCGAACGCATTGGGTTGGATGTTTTGAATATGCTTTACGACACGTCTGTTTCGATTGCCGACAATTTTGCAGGCACCGGCGATTATGAAGGCTTGAAATTTGAACTCTACAAAACGCTGGCACTGGAATCGCCGGTAAGTGAGGAGGATTTTCGCAAAATGCGCGCCGACGAACTCACAGACAGTATTTTCTCGGCTGCGATGGAAAGTTTCAAACGCAAAAACGAACGCATGATTCAAATTGCGTTGCCCAACATCAAAAATGCGTACAAAACGCATGGCGACAAATTTGAAAACATCATCGTGCCCATCACCGACGGCGTCAAAATGTACAATATCAGCACCAATCTCAAGGCTGCCAACGATTCGGATGCGAAAGAAATCGTCAAATCATTTGAAAAAGCGATTTTGCTCCACAGCATCGACGAATCGTGGAAAGAACACCTGCGCGAAATGGACGAATTGCGCCATTCGGTGCAAAATGCCAGCTACGAAAATAAAGATCCGTTGTTGATTTACAAGCTCGAATCGTTCAATTTGTTCAAAACGATGGTCGACAGCATGAACCGCAAAACGGTTGCCGTATTGATGCGCGGACAGTTGCCGCTACGCGAACCGGAAGTGCGCCAGGCAGCTCCCGAACAAAAGACCGACTTTTCGCGCTACAAAACGCAAAAAGACGAATTAGACGAAGTGCGCCGCATACAAGGCAACGTAGCCGCTCAAGACACCCGCGCACAGCAACAAAAACGCGAACCGTTCAAAGCCGAAAAAACAGTAGGTCGCAACGACCCCTGCCCGTGCGGTAGCGGCAAAAAATTTAAAAATTGTCACGGGGCGTGATTTTTTATTCAAAAAAATTGCAAGTATGTTTGTAATAATTCGTATATTTGCAGATTATTACAAACATACTTGCAATAAATTGATATGAAAACAAAGAAAAATGTAAATGCGGCAGTGGCAAAAAAACAAAAATTGTCACGGGGCATTAAAAATTCATAAAATATTGATTATGGAAACATTAACAATTGAACTTAAAGATAGGCAGACATTCCAGTTGCTGAAAAATTTGGAAGATATGAATTTGTTGGCTATTGTTTACAGCACAAAAAAAGCAAAACTCAACACTAAAATATCTGAACGCCTCGCCGGGTCAATTACTTCGATGCAAGCGGAAGTAATGTATCGTGAATTAGAACAAATACGTGGAGAATGGGACAGAACTATTTGATTGACACCAACGTCATTATTGATTTTTCTCAACAAAGGTTTACTCCTAATATAGCCCGTCAGGTTGCAGAAATTCTTGATAATACCCCGATAATATCTGCCATTACTCAAATTGAATTGCTGGGCTTTTCAATAGTACCTCAACAAATGAAAGACTTTGTTGATGTAGCTGATATTTTGAATATCAGCCAGTCTGTTATATTTAAAACAATCGAAATTCGCAGGTCATATAAAATTAAATTGCCTGATGCAATTATTGCGGCAACTGCATTAGAAAACAATCTGATATTATTAACGCGCAATAGTTCCGACTTTAAAAAAATAAGCAATCTAAAATTGGAGAATCCGTACGATTGGCAAAATGAATAGATTTTAAAATTGTAGTTATGTTTATAATAATTTGTATATTTGCAGATTATTATAAACATGATTACAATAAATAAGTATTACAATAAAGAAAAAGTGATTACGTCCGATATTAATACGAAAATATTTTTTTGATTATGATATAAAAAAAGAAAAAACGTGCGTAAAGCGCACAAATAAAACATATTAAAATAGCGTTTTGCTATATTCTTGTCGTTGAAAATTAGGAACTTTCAAAAATCTACAAGAATAAGTTAGTAAACGCTCGCAGAAATGCGGGCTTAACTTATTTGTAGATTTAGGTTTCCTAATACCTCAACGGCGGATAATGTTAAGTCCGCTATTTTTATGTCCAAAAATGAATAATTTTTTACAAACAATAATTTAAAAAGGTTGCGCCCGACACAAACTTAGGGATTTCATTATGAAACAACTTTGTATCTTATTTTTAATGGTTTTATGCTTTTGTGGCTTTACGAACAAAGCAATGGGGCAAACGTGGAATATCAGCGATAATTCCACATCAGGTAATAATGTTAGCGCAACCCTCAGCGGAAGTACTTTAACTATCAGCGGAACAGGAAATATGGCTGATTTCGATGTAAGTGTCGAAGGTGAAGCCCCTTGGTATTCCGTGCGCACGAATATTCAGACCGTTACCATACAGAACGGCGTAACCAACATTGGAAACCGCGCCTTTAAAGATTGCAGTAACCTGCGAACAATCACAGCCCTTCCGGTTTCCGTTACCAAAATTGGGTATCAATCATTTTATAACTGTACGCATTCGAATTTTACGGCAATCACAATTCCTGCCACTGTTAATACCATAGAAGGCGAGGCATTTTTGAATTGTACCAATTTGAAAACCGTTACATTAGAAAACGGAAGCGGTACGCTGAATTTTGCTCGTTACCGCATTGGTACTACAGGCAGTAACTATCGCTACGGCTGGTTTCTAGGCAGCCCTGTTCAAACTTTGAATTTAGGGCGGAACTATACCTACGAAACAACTAATCCAATTATTGATATACAGGCAACGCTGCAAACCTTAACTATTAAAATTACGGTTACAAGCATTGGAGTAGATGCTTTTTCCAACTGTTCACTTTTGAAAACAGTTACTTTTGAAGATGGAAGTGCCACTTTGAATTTTTCTAAAAGTGCCGGTGTAAGTACAGAGAACTATTTCGCAAACACTCCGATAGAAACCCTGTATCTTGGTAG